>JAQBDA010000079.1:0-24412 GCA_032124675.1 Chloroflexota bacterium | reverse complement strand
CCGCCCAAACACCCCCGTCATCCCACCAATCCCGTAAGTCCTATCTATTATAACCTGAGGCCTCAATGGACCTGATAAATGGTGACATCACCCTGTTGGTAGACAGGGACCAGACGCTGGGCAAACTTCGCTTCGTTCAAGCCACTGCCGCAGGATTGAGGTGTATAAGTAGAACGCTCCAGCGGGCCGATGAAAATGTATTTGATGCCGTACTGGTCGATAATCGCCATCGCCTCTCCCCAATCCCTGGAACAGTACAGGCGTTGGATATCGGTCTGGCGGGAACCGATCTCCCTCGCGCCGCCGCGCCATTGACTCTCGTGACCCGGCCAGCCAAGGACAGTGGGCTGCCCGCTCAGGGTCGAGACGCGGGCATAGTTCGAGTAGCTGCCGCCTACCGCTTCGGCTACCACCCCGGGAGGCGCCTCTGCCAGCCAGCGAATGGCTGCCATCTCTTCTGGTGTCTGGCGCTGGATATAAGCTGTCCCATCCAGTGTCCAGCCCTGGGAAGGAGAGAAGCCTTCAGTCTTATTCATAAAACCGAAAACTGTGTAGACCAGTCCCATGCCAATTACCATCAGCAATGCCGCGGTATAGAGCCTGCTCTTCCAGAGAGACAGCTCCCTGATGAGTACGGCAGAGCCGTATGCCGCAGCTGCCCCCCACATCATCCAGGCAGTGAAATAAAACTTGAAGATCGTATTCATGCGCCAGCCAAACTGATCTCGCAGGTAAAAGAACTCCGGTCCGAGGACAAGCAGGCATCCAAACAACACCAACAGCAGTGCATACCCGGTCTCGGGCGATAACCAGCGCGGTACGCTGCTCGAAAGTCCCTTATCCACCGCGCGCGGCAGGAGCAGAGCTGTGGTGAATACCAATAAGACCAGCAGAGTTATCCAGCCTCCAGGATTGGCCAGACGGCGCACAAATGTTTCGCGGAGCAGGGAGGAAATACTTTCTGCTGCCAGGTTGTTCAGGAACAGGTCACTAATCCCAGGCACCCGTGCGATCAAGAAGCCGAGCAGCATAGAGAGACCGAGCAGCCCCAGGAAAGCAAACAAAATGAGCAGTGTGCTCCTGCGCAGGTTGGTCCGGCTGCCCTGCCTCAGCCAGAGATACCCAAGATAGCAGGCTATTGGCAGCAGCAATACCCCGAACATCACCCATAAATGCACACCGCGGGTAATATATATCAGGCTGGGCAGCACACCGCCTGCTTGTGATGAGAACCCCAGATAAAAAGGCAGGTAAAGCAGAACACCCGTCACGCCCAGCAAGACTGCTATACCGATATAATCCTTGACCAGCGAGGCAGCCGGATAACTGCTCGCACTCTCTCCGTTCTCGCCCGGCTCTGGTCGATTGTTGCCGGCATGGAGGTAGCGGAATACCACATATCCTGCAGCAAAGAACGCCACGTAGAACGGGAAATCCCAGGTGTTCATGAACGCCAGACCTCCCAGGGCAACGGCGCTGACCAGCAGGAACTGGGGGTTGATATCGAAGGATAAGCCCATCTGCCTGGTTCCGCTATCTCCCCGGCTGAAGACCGCCACCCCCAGCTGGCTGACTGGCTGCATGATGTATATCACAGCCACGCTGCCTGCCGCCATACACAGCGCACCCAGGAGAGCCGTACGCAGGCTCAACCCCGCCGTGCCTGTCCACAGCAGCACAATCCCGATGGCAAGGGATAGCAGCCCTGCCCATGCCAGCGCTCGGACACTCAGGCTGCGCTTGAATGCCTGCAATCGTCCAGACCCGCCGCCTAGCAGCAAGTTCATCACCAGTGCCAGGCTAAGGAAAGCAAAGGGCATCACCAGGACGTGGGGATGCAGGTCGGAAAGCAGGTATGAGAAGACCGGGAATTCATCGATGATTTCCCGGCTGCCGCCGGCAGCATCATAATCCTGCAGCACGCGCGATGCACGCCACCACCACCAGAACCTGGACGGCACCCAGGCGAAAGGTTCGGCAGGCGGCAGGCTCAGGTCCTGGATATCGACCCACTTCCAGAATCCAGAAACCAGCTCCCCAGCAGCGTTCCTGCTCCAGAACAGGCCGCGGGTGTGCAGGACGTGCAGCACTCCCTCCAGGTTGCCAACCAGCAATATAAACACCGGTCCTAGAAATGAGAGCGAGAGGCTGCGCGTATCGGGTATCTGCGGATCGATCTTGCGCTGCCGGACGGCCAGCATGTTGTAAACGAGCCCATATACGCCGATCGCACTCAGGGCGAACACCATAGAAATACTTAAGTTAAAAGCAATCCCGCCAGGTGTGCCGGCGATCTTTGCCAGCATGGCAACCAGCACATAACCAAAATAATAGTACGAGATCGCATACCCGGACAGCCAGGGGTCGTGAGGCGGGAACGTGGGCGAGTTCAGGATGGCATTGATAAATGCCAGCTCCATAGGCTTCTCTGTGCCCAGGATCTCCGGGTTGGCAGCCCTGATGACTGCGATTGCCGCAAAGGAGACCAGGAACAGGAGCTCCACATAGATAATCAACCGCCTCTGGCTTTGCCACCATTCAGCGATCTGTGCAAAGGTGATCTTCCTCAGCGCCCAGGCGCTTAACCCAACTAAAAGCAGCAGGGAAAACAGCAGGCCTCCGTCGTTATTGCCCACAACACCCAGAGATGCCAGCAGCCAGAACAGGTAGCCCCACAGCAGCCAGCCTAATGCACGGCTGATGGCATAGCCGCGATCTGCCAGTGCGGGCAGCAGATGGTACGCCAGGGGGAAGGTAAGCCAGCCCAGCAATGTGATGATGAGATACCAGATAACAGGATGGAGTATCATCGGATGCGGTAGCATCTACTGATCCTCGAATTGATGATTAAACTGGATCTGGGTCCATTCAGCGACAGCAATGTTTACCAACCTTATCAACGATCAGTAAGCGATATTGGCTCCAACTGCTCGGGGACTTCGTAGATGACGGTGTCTGCATCTCGGTACACTTCCCGCCACAAGACTCCGTCTGACATCTCGAATTTCTCCAACCCCTGAGCTGATGTATAACCTCTCTCCTCGAGCAGCCGGGGGGTAGTATAGTGGCCGCGCTCCTGCTGACCGACCACGATATAGCGCACGTTATACTTTCGCAGGAAGTCCAACGCCTGCTGGAGGTCGGTTGTCAGGTAAAAATCATCCACATCCTTGATGCGATCGCTTACCCAATTGCCGGGAAGGATGGCGCGCTGCTGCTGTTGGTGCCACTCCCAGCCCACCACCCCCGGCAAGCCGGTATAGATTGAATAGCGCGAGCCCCAGTGGTAGAGATTGCGTAGATTCGCCTCGACAATCACCGGTGAACCCTCGATGTTCTCCTGCATCCAGCGGATGGCGCGGTAGTCCTGGCTCAAGTCCATATCCCCCCATTCATCCAGGTAATTGGCATGCTGCATAAAAGCCATTCCATCCAGGCTCTTGGGGGCAAAAGCCGTCATGCGATCTTCGACCTTTGCCAGGCTGGCCATCAGTGGATAGAGCGCCGCTGCCGCTACGAGCAGCATGGCCGCTACCTGCCAGACCGCCCGCCAGTTCGGTCGCCAGATGGGTAAATCACGCACCAACCAGCCAAGCCCGGCGGCCGCGCTGATCGAGAACATCGTCCAAACTGCCAGATAGAACTTAAAGACGGTGTTCATCCGTCCGATATCACCGACCAGAACGATGACTTCCACCATCAACGTCAGCACCAGTCCGGTCCCGACCAGGAAAAGCACGAATCGTTTCGCGTCCGGCATGTCAGGTCGCAGCAGCAGCACCCCCGCCCAAGCTGCCAACGGTAGGACAAACCAGGCAATTCCGGCTTTTAGCAGCAGCAGAACCGCCACCAATACCAACAGGAGCACCAGGGCGGCTTGGATAAAGAGCTTGAAGCGCGCCAATTTCCGCAGGGAGGAAAGCGGTGTTGATGCCAGCCAGTCACGCGTCTCCCAGGACATCCAGCTGAGGATGAAAAACAGGAAGACACCCCAGTGCACCAGATAGGCACTTAATGGAGTATGGGTGCCCTTCCAAAGGGCGACTTTATTGTATCCCAGAGCATACCAGTCCATAAAGGGCTGGAAGAGCACTATCGACAGGAAGACCAGCACCAGCATCCCACCCAGCGCGACCAGAGAGCGCTGGCTGAGCAGCGGCAAACTCGAGAACCATGCAACTATTCTGTTTTTGCTCTCCGGTTTGGGCGTGTAATACATCCAGAAGGCGTATCCAACGGCCAAGCAGCCGAGCGCCAGGTAAGTATAAAAGTCCCAGGTGTTGGTCGGTCGCAGGGCGCCGATTGCCAGCCCGCCCAGGAATAAGCCGGAGATGGCACCCAATTTCCCCGTCCAGCGGCCGCGGCTCAAGACCACACTCAGGGCAAACGCCAGCGCTAACAGGGTGATCGGCAGGGCGAGCAGGTGGGCATGCAGGTCTGCGTACAGGACGGTGAAGAACGGGAATTCTGTGATCGGCTCGACATCATTGGGAGCCGGGATCGCCCGGCTTGGAATCCAGTACCAGTCACCAAGGCTGTACGGCAGTGTCGCCCCTCCAAAAGAGCGGATGAAGCCCCGGAATGCCCACACCAGGCGCATGAGAATATTGGCTCCATCGATAACACCGCCGGGCGCAGCCAGCCGCTGGTAGCCTTGATAAACCATACGAACCAATCCGAGGTTGCCCAATACCGCCAGACCGGTTGCCCCAGCAAGGCCAACCCAGAAAGGCCGGCTTAGAAACGGAAGTCGAACACCATTATTGATGGTCTTAGCTGCCAGATTCCAGCATAATGAGAAACCTCCCGCAGCAACCAAAGCGAACAGGGTTGGGATGACCAGATTGTAAGCGATGGCAGGCGTTATCCCTAGCCACTTGACCAACACGCCGACCAGAACGAACCCATAGTAATAGTAGTTCAAATAGCCGCCGGCGTACCAGGGATCATATGGAGGGAAGGTGGTGCTCTTGAGCACGGCGTTGAAATACGCGAAATCCATCGGCTTCTCGCCGCCCTTCCAGGGATGCCACAGGTCGGGGTTGCCGTAGCGGATGAACAGGTCTATCAGGAAGAAGGCTAGGATCAGCACTTCGACCGATAGGAAGTAGCCGCGGCGCTCGCGCAGCTCGGCGATCAGATCACCCCGCTGGCGGAGCAGGGTCAGTACACTCGCAAGCAGGATCAAGGCAATTGCGATGCTAACCGTCAGCCGGTTGAAGGGGATCTCAAACGATCCCGCCAGCCAGACGAGATAAGAGAGCAGCAACAGACCAGCTATGCGCACCATCGGGAAGCCGCGGTCCGGCAGACCGGGCAGCGCCAGCCGCAGCAGCGGGTATGTCAACCAACCCAATAGACCGACGGCCAGATACCAGACGATGACTGCCAGAGCTGGATAACGGTTGATCAAACCCTGGGTGTCGAACAGTTCTGACCAGGTGCCCCCGGCCTGCTGCCGCACCCAGCGTGATAAAGGCAGCAGCAAGTTTGCCGGGTTGGAACCGGCGCGCTTTGGTGTCAGGTGAACTACCCTGGACAAATCGACCGACCTGAGTATATCGCCGGTCCTGTTTATATCGAAATCATCGCTCTTCTTGAAAATCAGGACTTTAGGATGATCGTAAACAGTGAAAGCTTCCTCAGCCGGCTGGTCATTAATGCTCAACGGGCCAATGGAGGGGTCGGACTGGAATACCTGATGCAGCTCGAATCCAAGCTTGCCCTCGAACAAACCCGGCTCGGCGACCTGATAGCACCATTCGATCGATTTATCATCCGGACAGCCCAGCAGGCTGCGGTAGTACGTCGTGACCAGCGGGAAACGTTCCGGCAAGCGCGGCAGGCTGCCCCACTGGCGGTTGGAGCTGATCAGAAGGTAATCTGCCTGTTCCAGAACAGAAAGGAAGCGCTCCAGCTTCTCCGGGTTATCCTCCGTGTACATATTGAAATTCAGACCGGGTTGGTAAATGCCACCGTAGCCATCGTAGCCCTCCAAGCGCAGTGGCAGACCATCGTCCCAATCCCCTTCGTTGGAAGGTGCAGCCCCGGATAACGAGAGCGTTCCCTGCCCTTGGTCCAGCGAGATGGACAGCCGGTAACTCTGCCCCTCCTCCAGGGGCAAGGGTGGATCGATGCTGAATGAAAAACTATCGCCGCGCGGGTCGCTGCTGTTCCTGAAATCAGCGCTCACACTGCTGGCAGCGAGGATCAGCGGGTCGGTTACTGACTCGACCTTCAATGATATGGTTTTCTCACCGGGGGATGCTTCCACATCCAGTACATGCGGCAGATGTACTTCCCCCAGGCTGCCGCTTGAGCGAGCGACGAAATCCGTGCTGAACGGCTGGCCTGGCAGAATGGTATAGCCGCTGATATACGGCAGCGGCTGGTTGTATGTGCCCTGGTCGTTATCGATGCGTAGGTTGACCGGGCCGGGAATATTCTGGTAGATCCAGCGCGAGGCTTCCACCCGGGTGATCGCCTGGTCGTAAATGCGCGTAAAAGCGAACGCCCAGGCGAACGTCGCCAGCAGTACAGCTGCTCCGATAATAACTGCTGTTGCGCTCACCCAGCGCTTGCCTGAAGCTCCGGGCTCGCGCCCTTTATCGTACAGCGCAAAGACAGCCCAGGCAGCGAAGATCGCCAATGCAGGATAGATCGGCAGCTGGTAGCGCATAGTGGGATTGAATTGCAGCGACTGCCAGATGAAGTAAAATGCCGTCCAGCCCCACAAAAGTGCGTGGCGCTGAAGCTCGACCCTCTCACGGCTCTTATCCGTCAGCATACGCCAGCCGGCCCAGAAAAATCCTGCCCAGGCGAGTGCACCTAACGGCAAACCAAGACCCCACAGCACCAGGTTCTGCCCGGAGAACCATAATGGTCGCCGTGCCCACTGCATCGCCGGTGGGAAATCCACATCACCCCCCGCCTGGTTGCGCTGCTCACGGATATTATCGACCCATTGCGGGTTGGGTGTGATTCCCAGGAAACCAGGCCCGCTGAATGCATACGGCTGAAAGATGCGGAAAGCCAGCAGGCTGACCAACGCTGCCAGTACCAAATATCCGGTAACCTCCCCCAGGCGTGACCAGCGCCGGTTGGCAGGCAGACGAAGCCACTGGAGTGCAAACGCGCCGGGCAGCAAGAGCGCCACCGGTGCAGCGTTCAGTTTCGAGGCAACCGCACAACCCAGAGCAAGCCCGAAGCCCAGGCTGAGCAGGAACAACGGGCTGCGCAGGAATGTCATCGTCCGGCTTGGAGCCGTTGCGCTGCGAGCCTGGGGCATACTGCTGGTCAGGCTGTCAGGTTCGGATCGAACCGCCTCAGTTGCAGAGGTGTTGTATGCTATCTCCGGCTCGCCCGGATTGCCTCCCGCCTCGACCGCCTCGGGGATCCGCGGCTGCCATTCCAGCCTGGCGATGCGCACAGCGAAGTAAATCGCCAGATAGATGAAAAAATTAAGGAAAGGTTCCATGCTGAAGAAATGGGACTGCTGGATCATCATTACTGCCGCGGCGGAGAACGCCGCAGCCAGCAGCCCCACCCGGCGATCGTACAGGCGGGAGGCGATGGCAAACGCCAGGTATACCGTCAGCAGGTCTGCCAGGGCGGACAGCACCCGACCGATGTTGGTCATCTCGTTGAATCCGGAGTGACCATATACCCACTCGACTGCATAGCGGGTGAAGAACATCGGCAGCGTCCCGTAGACATAGAAACCATGACCGCGGTTGTTGGGGTTCAGGGTCGAGTTCACCGTATCGAAATATTCGGAGATACCCATCCAGCCCTTCTGGTCCACCGGGCAGTCGTAGATGCTGTAATCGGGGTTCAGGCACTTGACCGGAGAGATGTCCGACCCCACCCAGACCAGGAAGCGTTCATCCGGATGCAGGAACTGGTATTCGCCCCAGTTGATCCCGACCAAACGGAAGTATGCCCCAGCCAGCAGCACCAGCAGCAGCAGGAGATCTATCCAAAAGATCGCGGACTTATTTTTATTTGCGCGAACGGCAGAATCTTCCATGAGTCAAGGTTGAGCGGTCCATCCAGAGGGATGATTTACCAATCCAGGATTATTGTTGGGGTGGAACGAAGTACATCAAAAAGTTATGGAAATCAACCCGTGAATTATATTCGTTAAGCACACCCTGCGGGTAAAGCGACTGGAGGGTATGCAGACCTTCGCTGTCCTCCGGTTTGACCAGGAAGAGCTTGGCACGCGGGTCAGGCGCAGTATCTGCCAGCTGCTCGGGCCAGATAGCGTAATCTTTCAGAGGATAACCGGCGTTCATGCCGATCAGACGCGTATCCACCCAATGCGGGTAAGCGAGCACCCAGGCGGTATCCGGTGTGCCAACCGTATCGGCGAACTGGTTTATCACCTCACCCATCTCAGAAGTATTCCAGGATGACATAACAAACATACGCTGGTATTCATCGAAGACCAGACCATAATTCTGCACCGACGCCAGCAGGATGCAAACCATCCCAAATCCCCATGCAACTTTTGGTCCGAGCGCACCTCCCATCCGGGAGGAAAGGGCAGTCATCAAACCGTCCAGGGCGATGGCAGCAATCAAAAACATCGGCACCAGAGCCCCAGAGAGCCGGTTGAGTGCCGGATTCTCACCAGGATAGGCCAGCGAGAGGACCGATGGCAGCATCAGCAGCGGGACCGAAAGCAGGATGAACAGGTCCAGCCAGTGCCTGCTGCGAACATAACGCACGATCAGCAAGACCACCCCTGAGAAAAATAGTGCCCCGGTGACCACGTCCATCGCTGGGCGATGAGTCACGGAAACCACCCAGATATCGCCGTTATCCCAGGCGAACATCGTCAGCCCTTCCCATAAATTCTGCATGAAAATCTGTGCCGCCGGACCTGGCAGCGGGCGTTCGACGGTTCCTAACCTGGAGAATGAGCGGAAAGCAAAGCCTTCCGGGTTCTCCACTGCATAACGCAGCAAGGGCAGGAAGACCACCAGGGAGACCAGAGCCAGGATACCCAGGAATACCAAAGTCTGGCGGCGCACGCTATTCGATTGGCGATGGAGCAAGAAGATCCCGATCGCGATCACGATAACGACCGGTAGAATGCGGATCGGTGTATAGCCATGCAGACCGATGCCCAGGAACACGCCGGAGATAATGAAGTCGTTGCGGTTCGACCTGCGGATGCCTCGCAGCAGGAAATACAACGTGGGGGCGACGAACAGCGGGTAGAGCGGGAAACGTAAGCCCACCCGGGAGATCACATTCGGCCAGTAGGCAACCCCAGCCAATACCGCCGCCAGCAGGCCGATCCTGCGGCTGCCCATCTCTTTCCCGAGCAAATAGATGAATGGCAGCGTGAGCAGACCTGCAAGGGCAGTACCGATCTTCAGGCTGAGATGCGTATATCCGGTGTTGAAGAGCTGAATCACCCCGGCTGTCATATACATCTGCAAGGCTTCGCGTCCCGTGTTGCGGATGAAGAATATGCTCGGCTCGCCATGCAGAACATCCCAGACATCCAGCAGCTTCTCGGCATGGTCGCTGAACATCTCCGGCGGCACCTGGTCCAGCCGGTACAGCCGGAAGAACAGGATAAGCGCGGCCGCGGCTACCGCCACCAGGGTGCTCCAGGTTACAGTGATCTTCCATTCGCGCTGCGTGAATGCTGCCCTGAGTTTCTGCCACCAGGGTATCGCCTGCGGGTCAGGAAGCCAGAACGCCCATACTGCCAGCAGCACCGACAGCAGCCACAGGGTGGCATTGAGCATGGTGAAGCGGTTCCCGCCGAGTAGATAATACGCCGCCGCTGCCACGAGCAAGGCGGCCAGGAATCCGTAGAGACGCAGGGTCAGCGGGTCTTTTTTGATCTGCATCTCCGGCAGGGGGGCCGGCACCCATTCCCCGCGCCAGCTCGCCGCCACCATGCCAATTGCAGAGATCAGGTAAAAGGCCGCTCCGAATGTCCATCTGCGATCCGGTCCCGGTTCGAGCGAAGCCTGAGCCAGGAATGCCAACGTGAAAGACAGCAGGGTCAGCCAGGGGATAGAAACCGCACGTAAAGCAGGCGTACTGCGCGCCTGTACGGCTGCTCCGGCCTCAGATTGTGCCAGGCTGTCAGCCTGGGCTCCAGCTGACAGCGGTTCTGGGCTGCCGGTGCCGATATCAGTTTCTCCATCTTCCGGCTGCGCAGAGGGAATCTCAGGCGCCGGGCCGCGCCAGGGTGTCAGCTTGGCTTTCAGATAATCGAGTACGCTCGGCTCATCCATTGCTTATTGTTTATCCGCCAGTACGATCATGCTTTCGCCTAATCTAAGCGGTATGATACTCCATCCCAATATTGCCTGCAACCCCCCCGGAGCGCCGAACAACACTTTTTGCAGTTTTGTTGGCAGCCAGGAGATGTAAGGGGCATCCCAGAATCCATCAGAAAAGATACGCTTTGGACGAAGATGATGGGCATGCAGGAGATCGATCCACTGCTCCGGCGGTCGCATATTGATATGGGTCGGATCCTGGTAGCCGATCCAGCGCTCCTTCTTTACAGCGCGCATTGGCGAAGCCAGGTTCGGCGTGGCAAGCAGCAGCAGCCCGCCTGGGGCCAGCACCCGGCTCATCTCGGATATCGCTCGCTCCGGATTCGGCAGGTGCTCGACAACGTGCTTGGCGATGACGATCTGGAACGAGCCATCCTGAAAAGCATCCAACTCCTCCGCGGACAGCAGGACAAAGCTCCCCTGCGGCACATTGCGGCGCGATTCCGCGAGCGCCCAGGTACTGATGTCCGCTCCATATACCTGGTAGCTGTCGACCAGCCAGGTTAACAAATGCCCCATGCCGCAGCCGACCTCCAGCACGCGGCCGTGTGATGGTCCGTGCCGGCGAGCCAGGAGTGCATAGTAACGGTTAGACCACCAATACTGGCTGTAGCGGTCGAAGGATACGTTGGCATAGGCTGCCCGCTGGAAGTATGTGTCGTCAAATGGAGTTTGTGTCTCTGGCATAGCGCGGAAAAAATATCAGCTAATTGGCTTTCTGGCGACAAAAAAGGTGAAAGTGCCTTGAGGGTGCGGGTCCGGGTTGGCGTAAGGTCGGATGAACCGTTCGGTAAGCGCCAGGTTCCAGCGCCGGGGGACGAAAATCCAGCGACCGGTCAGAGCGTGAGGGAGCAGTGCCGGAACGCCGAAATAATGTCCCCACTCCAGGGCGCGCATCGCCTGCGGCGAGAAATAATGCCACCACTTCTCCAGCTTGAGACCGGCACTTTCCAGCCAACCTTCCCACACTTCCGGAGGCCGGGCATGGTGGACGCGCGACATGCGGCGGAACCAATCGGTATAGGCATCACCCAGGCGGGATAGTCCAGCACGGGACAGCCAAGCCGGGATCGACAATTCGCTCAGGTAGCGCTGATTGGGCACGCAGAACAGAAGCGGAGCACCCGGCTGCAGCACCCTGGCAGCCTCATGCAGCACATCCTGAACGTGGGGGATGTGCTCGAGCACCGAGTTGCTGAACGCGCTGCCAAAGCAGTTATCCGGAAAGGGCAGCTGACCGGCATCACCCTGGACCAGCGAACGGTAGCTGCGGCGGCTGGCGGCCTCTCGGATGGGAGCAGCCCAAGGATCGATCCCGTATTCAACCGGCTCCTCGAAGACCAGTGAGGCAAAGTGTCCATCCCCGCAGCCGATATCCAGTCGGGGTTGAGGCAGAAGGATGTCCTGGTAGTACTCTGCCTCGACTGCCCGCACCAGGGCGCGGAAGTAAGGCAGGTCGCGCAGGTGCAGCCACAAGAAATCTTTATCAGGCTGCAAGCCGGACTCAGATGCTTGTCTGCTCAGGCTCATCCCTGACGTCTTTTCTCCTGCACCAGCCTCTCGAACAGGTTTTCGTACCTGGCAGCGATGGTATGCGGTGCAAATCGCTGCCCGATCTCTACCGGGTCTGTTCGATATTGGTCTGGGTGAGCCAGGATTTCCAGGATAGCATCGGCCAGCGCTTCGTGGTCACCGATAGGCACCACTTTCCCCATCCCGGTTGTAATAACCGGCTGGCGTACCCCCGGCAGAGATGAGGCAACACAGGCGACACCGTTCATCATTGCCTCGATCTGCACCAGACCAAAGGCCTCGGTCGAGTTCAGGCTGGGAACGACCAGCACATCCAGGTTGGGGTAAAAAGCTGCCATCTGTTCAGGTTTCAAGACACCCAGGAATTGCCAGTGACCACCGGTCTGGTATCTCTGGATGGTGGGCATCAGCCAATTATGATATTCCTGCTCGCCTAATACATCTTCAAACTGCCCGGCGAACAGTACCTGGGCATTCGGATGTGATTCTATAATCCTGGGCAGCGCGTTAAGCAGGATCTCAACCCCCTTCTCGGTCGCCAGACGGGCTGCCATCCCGATCACAGGACGCCGGGTATGGGTATCGAACTGGCTGGCAAAGCTCTCAACAGTGCCATTGGCAGGTACAGGCAGCACGACTGGGGGAGGGATGATTTCCAGCTTGTGGGGATAACGGGAAAGGTACTCCGAATGATCAGCATAATCCTGGGTGTAGGTAATGATGCGGTCGGAAAGCGAGGCTGCCATTCGATTCATCGCATGGACAATCTGGTTGACGATGAAGTTGAATGGACCGGGCGGCAGGCTTAAGTCGCAATGATAAGTCAGGACAGCGGGCTTATCCATCCTACGTGCCCGTAGAGCGACCCCGGGAGCATCAAACTGCGGCAGATGAAGCTGGACCACATCATGCTCGCGCACCAGCTGAGTCGCCGTTCTCCCGAAGGAAGGGGCAATGACCCCTTTGCTGACCCGCAGCGCGACCGGGACGCGAATGATCTGCACGCCATCTTGCACTTCCCGCAGCGGCAGGTCTTTTTGATACTGGGCTGTGAAGACGGTGACCTGATGACCGCGTCCTGCAAAGGCCTTCGCCAGCCGCTCAGCATAGATCGTCAGACCGCTGGTGTGTGGGCGGTAGTAGGTTAGAACGGTCAGGATTCGCATACTATAGGAGGATCTCTCGGTTCTCTCTAGCCCATTCGATCAGCCGGCGAATACCCCCTTCGACGCCCACTTCCGGCACCCAGCCCAGATCAGACTGGGCTTTGCGAATGTCTGATATATATATACGCTGGTCCCCGGGACGCCAGCTACCCGCCACCGCCGGAATTTCCACCTCGAAATAGCGCTCCAACAGCGGCTGGAATTCTCTCCACACGGAAATGGTGTTCTGTGGACCTCCGCCGATATTGTAGACCTGCCCAGCAGCTATATCAATCTTCTCCAGGGCAGCATCATAGACATCCAGCAGATCGTCCACATACAACAGGTCACGCACCTGCTTGCCATCACCGTATATGGTGATCGACTTGCCAACCAGTACGGCGATGATAAACCAGGCAACCCAACCCTGGTCCTCCATCCCGAACTGGCGCGGGCCGTAGATGCAGCTCTGGCGGAAGACCACCGTCGGCAGCCCGTAGATGCGGGCGTAATCCCGGACGTACTGGTCACCGGCTCCTTTGGAGCAGCCGTAAGGGGAGTGGAAGTCGAGCGGCATGCTCTCCGGCACGCCGTTCGGCAGGCTGGTGTAGCGGTAGCGGGTGGCAGCTTCCGAAACCTTGATGTGCTCCATACCGCCATATACTTTATTGGTCGATGCGTACAGCACAACCGGCCCTTTACCCGAGCCGCGCGCCGCTTCCAACACATTGAAAGTACCCAGCGCGTTGGCCTCGAAATCCGGTCGCGGCTCAGCAACCGAGCTGGTGACGGCTACCTGAGAAGCCAGGTGAACGATCACATCCATATTCCGGGCAGCGGCATCCACCCGGTCGGCATCCTGCACATCCCCGACCACCAGTTGGAAAGCTTGGCTGCCGAACCTCTCGTGGAGCCAACTCAGGTTTTTCGGTGCACCGACACGAGACAGGTTATCGTACACAGTGACGTTGTCGCCGCGCCTCAGCAGCCGGTCCACATAATTCGAGCCGATAAAGCCAGCCCCGCCCGTCACCAGGTAGTTCTTCGCCATTATTCGGTTTGAACCTCCGCATCCGGCTGGATATTACGAACCCGTCTGTACAGACCGGTGAGCGACTCTCCATCCCGCACCAGGGCGTAAATGCCCAATACCCCGGTAATGGCATACTGGATGACGTGTGCCGTGATTGCGGCTGCCAGAGCTGCAGAGGAGCTCACCCCAAATAACGCCAGCGCACCGACCATAGCTGCTTCGAATACACCCACACCACCTGGAGAAGAAGGCACTGCAATCCCCAGCGCGGCCACGAGCAGGCTGAAGCTCGACCAGAGCGGTTTCGCCCCGGGTACAAATGCCAGCACCAGCACGTAATACTCGAGAAAAGCGATAGCCCAATCCAGGGTTACCCAGCCAACTGCCGTCAGAAAACGCCGTCCATCGGTAAGCACAGCCAGACCGGTCAGGAAGGATGGCACGATCTTACCCGTCAGCCTGCGCAAGGGAGGCAGGCGATCGCCAATCTTATCATTCATCCGCAACGCCCAATCCCGGTTGCGAGCCAGGAGGAAGAGGACCAGAAAGACCAGCAAAATCCCAGCACCCATCACTACCGCGAAGGATCCCTGTCCGCTGACCCCAACCACAAATGGCAGCAGTAGGAAGAACAGACCGATAGCGTAAGTGATGTCCATGATGCGCTCGATCAGGATGGATGGCAGGATCTCCCAAAAGCTCAGGCCTGATTTCTTCCCCAGCAAGAAGGCCCGCGCCACCTCACCAAGGCGAAACGGCAGCAGGTTGTTGATCAGATAGCCTTCGTTCAACGTCCAGAACACATCCATATACGCGGCTTTATCTTGCAGCAGTGTGCGCCAGAACAGCCCGCGCACCATAAGCCACAGCAGTATGAGTAGCGCTGCCAGCAGGATCAGGCGACCATCTGCCAGCACCAACGCATCCCGCAATTCGCCCAGGTCGGCAAAGTAAAAAACGACCGCCAGCGATATGATGCTGATG
This sequence comes from Chloroflexota bacterium, assembly GCA_032124675.1. Lineage (GTDB taxonomy): Bacteria > Chloroflexota > Anaerolineae > Anaerolineales > UBA4823 > JAQBDA01. The sequence goes on along the minus strand of JAQBDA010000079.1, from coordinate 9,404 downwards.
ATCACACCGGGGACGATGCGCCGCCAGTCTCCACTCCCGCTCTGGGGTGCAGCCTGTACTTCCCCGTCCGCTCCGGCAGGTTTATTCGTCTCCATAACGCAGTACGACGAGGAATGCCTCCTGTGGGATCTCCACACTCCCCACCATCTTCATACGCCGCTTTCCTTTCTTTTGCTTTTCCAGGAGCTTCCTCTTGCGAGTGATATCGCCCCCATAACATTTCGCCAGCACGTCTTTGCGCATGGCTTTGACGTTGGCTCTCGAGATCACCCGCCCGGCAGCATAAGCCTGGATCGGCACAACAAACATCTGGCGCGGGATGATATCCTTCAGCTTGGAGATGATCGCCTGACCTTTATGGTAGGCGTCATCACGGTGGACGATCGTCGCCAGAGCATCCACCGGCTCATTATTAACCAGGATCTCAAGCTTCACCAGATCGTCCAGGCGGTATTCCAGGAACTGGTAATCCAGCGAGGCGTAGCCGCGGCTGCGTGATTTCATCTGGTCGAAGAAATCGACGATCAATTCCGACAGCGGAATCTCGTAATTGAGCTGTACGCGGTTGGGCGCCGGGTAATCCTGGTCGACGAATATGCCCCTTCTTTTCGTCGCCAGGTCCATCACCGTTCCGTAAAACTCGGTCGGTGTGAAGATCTGGATCTTCATCCACGGCTCGCGGATTTCAGCGACCCGCGATTCATCCGGCAATTCTGCCGGGGAGTCGATACGCAAAAGCGCACCATCGTTCAGGACGACTTCATATTCTACTGAGGGCGCGGTGACAATGATGTCTAGGTCATATTCGCGTTCCAACCGTTCCTGGATGATCTCCATGTGGAACATGCCTAGAAACCCGCAGCGAAACCCGAAGTTGAGCGCCTGGGATGTCTCCGGCTCGTAAATCAATGAAGCATCGTTGAGCTGAAGCTTTTCCAGGGCATCTTTCAGATCCCCGTACTCTTCACCCTCGACGGGATATATGCCCGCGAAAACCATTGGTTTGGGTGTTCGGTAGCCCGGCAGAGGCTTGGAACTCGGCCTGGAAGCGTGGGTGAGCGTATCACCAACGCGACATTCACGCACGGTTTTCAATCCGGTAGCCACATAACCGACCTCACCGGTTAATAAGGTCGGGGCGGCTTTCATATGCGGTATAAAGAAGCCAATCTCAATCGGTTTGAGCTCAACGCCGCTCGCCATCAGGCGCAGGTTTTCCACCGAGCGGATCGCGCCATCGACCACACGGACGTAGGCAACAACGCCTTTATATGAGTCATAATGTGAATCAAAAATCAATGCGCTGAGGGGTGACTCCTCGTCACCTCTGGGCGGTGGGATATACTGCACAACAGCTTCCAGGACAGTGTCGACGTTTACACCGGCCTTGGCGGAGATGCGGATGATCTGGTCTTGCGGCGTCCCCAGCAGGCTGCTGATCTCCTCCGCCACCTCATCCGGGTGCGCTGCCGGCAGGTCGATCTTGTTGATGACCGGCACGATCTCCAGCCCGGCATCCACCGCCATATACAGGTTGGCGATGGTCTGGGCTTCCACACCCTGCGACGCATCGACGACCAGGATAGCGCCCTCACACGCCGCCAACGCCCGCGAGACTTCATATCCAAAATCGACGTGACCTGGGGTATCGATCAGGTTAAGCTCATACTGTACACCACCCGCGGCATTATACAGCATGCGCACCGCGGAGGCCTTGATGGTGACGCCCTTTTCGCGTTCCAGGTCCATGCTGTCCAGCACCTGGGCGGTCATATCGCGGTCCGAGATCGTACCGGTCAGCTGCAGCATCCGGTCTGCCAGGGTCGACTTTCCATGATCGATATGTGCGATGATGCAGAAATTTCGTATATGCTCTGTGCTCATAAGCGGGATGAAGTATACTCGATTTTCAGCTCACGGCTCCTGATGATCAGCTTCCTGAACTTCGGTGACACTTTCAACCAGAATCTCCAATTCTTCCCGAGGGGTGCCCGGATAACTCAGCACCGCCAGGAACTCTACGTTCCCCTTTGGTCCCACCAGTGGGGAGCGAACCAGACCTGCCACACGGTAGCCAGCCTGCTGGGCGAAACCAAGCACTTCCTGCAGCACTTTACGGTGCAGGAGCGGATCACGGATGACGCCATCTCCCTTCGCGGCTTCTTTACGACCGATTTCGAACTGGGGTTTGACCAGCGCGATAACGGTACCAATCCGGCTTCGATCCGATGCGTGATCCAGTCCCGCAGCGTCAGCCTGCGCGGTCTGCCCGCCCGTAAACCAGCCGCTCACAACGGTCAGCAGCAGCTTCAACGAGATAAACGAGGCATCGATGGTGACCAGGTCTACCGGCTCGGGCAGACATCCCAGATAACGGGCGTTCGTCCGCTCCATCACGACCACACGCGGGTCCTGGCGCAGGCGCCAGTGCAATATCCCCTTGCCTACATCCACCGCGTATACCCGCGCAGCACCATGCTGCAGCAAACAGTCCGTGAACCCACCGGTAGAAGCACCTACATCAGCGCAGACCCGCCCACCGACCTCGACGGAGAACGATCGCAATGCGAACTCGAGCTTTTCACCGCCACGGGAAACGTAAGGAGGGCCTTCATCGACTTCCAGGCTGGCGCCAGTCTCCACATTTGCAGATGGCTTCAGAACCACCTGACCATCCGCCCGTACCTGACCCGCCATCACCAAACGCTGCGCCTTAGAGCGGCTCTCGACCAGCCCTCGCTCCACCATCAACACGTCTACCCGCACCTTCTTCGGCATGGATATATTCTATCACCGGGAGATATTCTATACTGATATGCAGCCTATAAGCTTTCAACCCTGAAAGCCAATGCGCCACTAACAGTGTATTAATGGAAATCTAAGCGTACACAGCATTCCACAACCTCCCAAGGCGAGTATAATTTGCCAGACGATAATAATAAGAGTTACCCAGTTCAGGGGAAAACCTCTCCGCAAGCTGCGTAAGTTCTAAATCTAACAATTATTGAGGAGATATTCATGACCCAACTGTCTAACACCGCCATCCAATACGCGCACCAGAATCGGCAGCGGTTTTTGGGCGAGCTGATTGACCTGCTCAAGATTCACTCGGTCTCCACCTTACCAGAGAAGAAGGGGGATGTCCGCCAGGCCGCGGATTGGTTGGCTGGGAAATTGACAAAAATCGGGTTATCCGGGGTACAGGTGCTCGAGACTGCAGGTCACCCCGTCGTTTACGCCACCTACCACAATGCAGGTCCTGCTGCGCCAACCGTCCTGATCTACGGGCATTATGACGTGCAGCCGGCGGAACCTCTGGAATTATGGGAGAGTGGAGCCTTCGAGCCGACCGTACGCGGTGACAACCTATTCGCGCGCGGCGCCAGCGATATGAAGGGGCAGGTGATCGCATCCATTGCAGCGATAGAATCTATCCTGGAAACCAGCAAGCTGCCGGTAAATGTAACTTTTATTATTGAAGGCGAGGAGGAGATCGGGTCACCCAACCTGGGGGCTTTCATCAGCGAAAACAAGCAGTTATTATCGTGCGACTTTGCACTCAACCCGGATTCGGGCATCCTGGGTCCGGACATCCCGTCCATCACATACGCCCTGCGCGGGCTGGCTTACTTCGAGCTCAGGATCACAGGACCCAACCAGGACCTGCATTCCGGTCTGTTCGGCGGTATTATCCACAATCCTGCTCAGGCGCTCTGCGAGCTGGTTGCTGGGATGCACGATGCAGAAGGTCGCATTACACTGCCCGGGTTCTACGACCGCGTCCGCCCTCTGGATGCAGAAGAACGTGCCGAGCTCGCCCGCCTGCCGGTAAACGAGGCTGTGTACAAGAAACAAACCGGAGCTGAGGTGTTATGGGGCGAAGCCGGCTATACAGCCGTCGAACGGTTGGGGGCGCGCCCTACCCTGGAGGTGAACGGCCTGCTCTCCGGATTTACGGGTGAAGGGTCGAAAACCGTGCTGCCCAGCAAGGCGATGGCGAAAGTTTCCTGCCGTCTGGTACCGGACCAGGACCCCAACCAAGTTTACCAGCAGATGCTGGAGTATCTGGACAAGAACTCCCCGAACACGATCCGATATGAACTGATCAAGCTGGCAGGTGCACCAGCATCAATCTCCGACAGGAATTCTCTCAGCGTCGAAGCCATGGCTGGAGCGATGGAGCAGGTCTGGGGAAAGCGACCTGTGTTCCGCAGAGAGGGAGGCAGCGTACCGGTTGTGGGTCAATTCCAGCAGATATTAGGCGTCGAGACAGTCAATGCCGGTTTTGGTCTCCCGGATGACAATTACCATGCGCCTAACGAGAAGCTGCACCTGCCTACCTGGCACCGGGGTATCGATACCTTAATATATTTCTTCGACAATCTTGTAGTATGATACAGGACTTACACTGATGAACGGGGATCTGGGAAACTTATGAGCGAACTAAAATTGCCAACATATGGCGGTCAGGCAGTGATCGAAGGGGTGATGATGCGCGGCAGACAAGCGTTTGCCGTCGCGATGCGCGCCCCAAACAATGAGATTGTCATCCATACCGAAGAGCTGGGGCGCATCTATAAAAGTAAATGGTTGAAGATACCCTTCCTGCGCGGCATGGTCGTGCTGTGGGATGCACTTGGACTGGGTATGCGCGCTTTGACCATCTCTGCTAACACTCAAACGGATGATGACCAGAAGCTAGAAGGTCCGGCGCTGTACCTCACCCTGGCAATATCCCTGGGTTTTGGGATCGGCCTGTTCTTCCTGCTCCCTGCTCTTGCCGGTCAGCTGATCGAGCGCACCCTGGGCGTAAACGCCTGGTGGGGGAATCTCTCCGAAGGGATCGTACGGCTGCTGCTGCTGGTCGGTTATATCTGGGGGATAGGCTTCATCCCTGATATCCGCCGGGTATTTGCATATCACGGCGCGGAACACAAAACGATCAACGCCTTCGAGGCGGGCTCGGAGCTGACCCCTGAGCAGGTCACGCGCTTCTCCCTTCAGCACCCGCGCTGCGGCACGGCGTTCTTGCTCACCCTGGTGCTGCTCTCTGTGCTGATCTTTTCTCTGCTCGGTCCTCTGCCCCTTGCCTTGCGATTGCTCAGCCGCGTGCTCCTGATCCCGGTTCTGGCAGGCATCGCTTACGAATATACCCGCTGGACCGCCAGCCATATCGATTCCCCTGCAGTGCGTGCACTGATCAAACCCAACCTGGCGCTGCAGAACCTAACCACCCGCGAACCCAGCCTGGAGATGTTGGAGGTCTCGATCGCGGCGTTCAACGCCATGCGCAGTGGAGAAGATCCGGTCAGCCTGTAATAGCCAATCCCCTCAACCGAAATTACACCCTGGCCAGCGCTGCACCAACGCTGGCCTGTTTCTTAGAACTAGCTATATCCGGATGAGATATTTTCAGAAACAATCAAATAATGTCTGCCTATGTTTCGTAAACGCATAATCATATTCCTGCTAATAGGGATTATTTGTCTTGGGGGGTTGGCACTGCTGGTACCGGCTTCCTATGCCTGGATCAATTTCCGCCCCCAGCCAGCACCGTTGGGCCAGATGCTTTTCCAGGGCGTCGAATATACCCGGCAGGTACGTAACGACCCGAGACCAATGGTCATCCACATTGTGACCGTCGATCTGAGATCCCCGGATGTGAGCTTCCTGGTCACCCCTGGCGACCCGGACGATCCGCTGCCACTGAAGGCACGCACGACGTCACACTTCTTGAAAGAGTTCAACCTGCAGCTGGCGATCAACGGAGACAGCTTTACACCCTGGCATTCCAACAGCTTCTTCGATTACTACCCTCACAACGGAGACCGGGTTGCGCCTACCGGCCTGGCGGCATCCAAGGGAGAAGTATATTCAAGCCAGACGGATGCCGAACCGGTGCTCTACATCGCCCGTACCAACCGGGCGCGCTTCAACACACCCATTGGCAAGGTGTACAACGCGATCTCGGGCAATATCATGCTGGTTGAAAGAGGCCAGGCAGCGTCTCTACCGGATGACTCCCCCCAACCACGCACTGCCCTGGCATTGGATAAAGCCGGCAAGCGCCTGATCATCGTTGTTGTAGACGGACGCCAGCCAAGATACAGCCAGGGGGCGACCTTGACAGATCTAGCAAATATACTCCTGGAACAAGGCGGCTATTACGGGATGAATCTGGATGGCGGGGGATCCAGCACGCTGGTAAGGGCAGGACGAGGCGGGCTGCCAATGCTGCTCAATTCACCCATCGAGCACCGGATTCCTGGGCGTCAGCGTGTGGTGGGCAACCACTTGGGGATATTCTCGCGACCAATCAACAACGACAATTAACCCGGCGTTGATGGTGCGGGAGATAAGCGGCTTATTCCCCGATGATCTGTACCAACAGCTCCCTGCGGCGGGCGCGATTGTCGAAATCTACATAGATGATCTGCTGCCACGTTCCCAGGGTCAGACTTCCACTGACAAACGGCACAGTCAGCGATGGTCCCAGGAGCGCGGCGCGCACGTGGCTGTGACCATTCCCATCTCCCCAGCGGGCGTTGTGGGCGTAGAGCTTGCCCTGGGGAACGATCTCATCGAACAGACGTTTGAGATCGCTGATGGCGCCTGATTCGTACTCTATCGTGGTCAGCGCGCTGGTCGATGACGGGCAGAAAACCGTCACAATCCCATCCCCAACACCGGAATCTTTAACTGCCCGCATAATCTCGCCGGTGATGTCGATGATATCGGCATCCCCGCGCGTGCTCAATTGAACCGCAGATGTGATGACAGCCATTTCACCTCCTATTCGGATCCCAACAGGATCTGAAAAATTATAGCATGCCAGTACCATCGAATAGTCTGAGCTGTATGAATCCGGAGGGATGGGCAGCCATTATACGGGATAGCTTTACGTTTTCCGATAATTGTTGTAGACTTCAAACATGCAAATTGACCTCGAGCTATACCGGCGGGAAATCAAGGCCTCATCCGACCCGCGGCTGGAGCTATCGGTCATTGACATCCACCCCGAACACTCTCAGCAGACGATTGTATTCCTGCATGGATTTGGGGGCCGGGCGACCCAGTGGATGTACCAGCTGCAGACCTTCTCGGATTCCAACCATGTAGTGGCTATCGACCAGCGCGGCCACGGGCAATCAGGCAAGAACGGGACCGACTATCGTGTCCCCGTGCTCGAGGCAGATATCCTGGCTGTGCTGGATGCCCTGGGCGTTACCGAGAAGATCATCCTGGTGGGTCATTCATTCGGAGGGGCAGTCGCCGCCGAATTCGCAGCCAATCACCCCAATCGAGTCAGCCAGTTGGTGCTGATCGCTACAGCCGGGGAGTTCAGCCTTAACCCGATCTACCGCACGCTGCTCAGGCTGCCTGCGACAACCCTGCAGGCACTGGCACCGTTTACCCGCCAATGGCTGGGTGCACCGCCTAACATTCTCAAAGCCTGGTATGACCAGGCGCTCGCAAGGTGGAGAGGCTGGGATATATTCCGCCGTCTGACTGTCCCGACACTTGTTATCCGCGGCCACCAGGACCGGGTCTTCGAGAAGCCATCCTTCGAGGAGGTTGCGCGTGCCATACCGACTGCTGAAGAGGTCGATGTGGGCGCTTCCGGACATATGGTCATGCTGGAACGGCGCGAGGCGGTCAACAGAGCTATCAGCCGCTTCCTGGAAACCCCGACCCGCACCTGGCGCCACTCGGATGACCCTGCCGGAGAGATCGACATCCCAGAGCTGGTCGGCGAGAGACCCTGGCTGCCTTATTACGACCAGGGGGTCCCGCACACTATCGCCATCCCGCGCATTCCCCTAGATTTCCTGCTCCGATCTGCCGCCAGGCGTTTCCCCAACCGGACGGCTTTGATTTTCGAGGGTAAAAAGATCTCCTACCGCCAGCTTGAGAAGGACGTCAACAAGTTTGCCAACACGCTGCTGTCTTCTGGACTACAGAAAGGAGAGCGGGTGATGCTGCTGCTGCCGAACCTGCCCCAGTTGGTGATCGCTTTTTACGGCACACTGAAAGCGGGTGGTACGGCAGTGTTCACGCTGCCAACCACCGAGGTCGATGAGCTTATCCGCCAGGTGAATGAATCAGGTGCCTCTGTCCTGGTGACCCTTACCCAATTCGACGAACTGATCTACCGGTTGAAAAGTCAGCTGAGCGAGCGTAACGATACGCCGCTAAAACACGTCATCTTCACTCATGTGGTAGATTACCTGCCATTCTACAAACGCATCCTGTTCGGGTTATCACCCCAGAAACGCCGGCAGCATTTGCTGAATATCCCCATGCTGGCTGATATGCACGTGTTCAAGCCTCTTATTCGCGAGTCCAGCTCCGAGTCCCCCGAAATCGATATCTCTGCAAATGAGCTGGCCTGCATAATTTACACCGGAGGCACGACTGACCTCCCTAAGGGGGTGATGTTATCCCATTACAATCTGGTAGCCAATGCACTCCAAACCCGTCACTGGATACCGGACGCAGCCGAAGGCAGCGAGCAGTTTCTCTGTGTCCTGCCCTTTACTCACAGCTATGGATTGACCACTGCGCTTAACGTACCCATCTCGCTGGGTGCAACGCTGATATTAAAAGCCAAATTCGAAGCATTCGATCTGCTGAAAACGGTGAAAAGCACCCGCCCAACGATTTTTCCGGGCGTGCCGCGCATGTATATGGCGATCAAGGATTTCCCCGGGGTCAGAAAATATGGGGTAGGCTCGATCAAATTCTGCATCAGCGGCTCGGCTTCCCTGCCTGTCGAAGTTCAAGAAGCATTTGAAAAACTTACCCGCGGGCGATTGGTTGAAGGGTATGGTCTCACCGAAGCCTCTCCCGTCACGCATGCCAACCCGTTGAGCGGCTTGCGGAAGATCGGCAGCATCGGAGTACCATTCCCGAATACCGAGGCGCGCATCGTCGACCTGCGTAAAGGAGAGCGCAGCGTGCCGCAGGGTCAGATCGGAGAGCTGTCCATCCGCGGCCCACAGGTGATGATGGGCTATTGGCAGCAGCCGGCGGAGACGAACCGCGTCCTCTCGCCGGACGGATGGCTGCTCACCGGGGATGTGGCGCAAATGGATGCTGATGGCTATTTCCGGATTATCGCCCGTAAGGCAGATATGTGGTATCCTGAGAAGAAGACCGATCCAGCCTTCCCGCGCGATGTGGAAGAGGTGCTGTACGAAATACCGCAGGTAAAAGAGACCGCAGTAATGAATATTGCCGGTCAGACGGTCGCCTTTATCATCTCCGGCAAGGACCGCCCAAGCGCTGAGTCGGTCATTGCATACAGCAAGCGCAGGCTGCCTCCCCATCTGGTCCCCAGGCTGGTGATATTCGTGGATGAATTCCCGCGCACATTTATCGGCAAAGTTCTAAGGCGGGAGCTT
>JAQBDA010000078.1:0-17483 GCA_032124675.1 Chloroflexota bacterium | reverse complement strand
CTCCTCCAAGGTCAGCGTCATCACATCCCCGGTACCGCGCCGGTCCAGGTCGCCGGCGGTGGCGTGATGGATGGCATGGCTGTGCCGCCAGTAATGATAGGGTGTCAGGGTCAGGAGTCCGCAGGCGATGCCGGTGATCTCGTTGGCTTTGCGAGACTTAAAAAATGAGCCGTGACCGCAGTCGTGGAAGATGATAAAGGTGCGCGCCATGAAGCCTGCCGTAGGGATAGATAGCGCCAGCGTGAGCCAGTACGAGACCTGCAGGCTGTAGTACATCAGAACCAGCAGCACTACGTTGGGCAGCAGCGTATTCGCAAGCTGCCAGGCGCTGCGCCAGGTGTCCGGCTGCTGGTAGCTTTTTAGGATCTGCCTTAGCTCAATCGGGCTGATTTGCGGGTATTCTGGTTTTGGGTTCATTTTCAACTCCAATGATCCCCCTGGAATGCTGGAATAATTGAACGCAGAGACGATAACCATGCCGGGGTGCTGGTGGGAATTTTAATTATAACCTACAGCAATCACTCCTCTTTCACCCTCCACCCTCACGACCTCCCCCGTTCTCAGCCTGCCAATCTCCACCCTGTCCACGCACGGGATTTCGGCGATGATGCAGCCCACCGCGGTGATCGTCTCACACTCAGCGTTGATGATGGCAGCCGGTGCCAGCCCGGCGTGCTTCAAGCGGTACAGCGTGTACGAGCCGACCGTGGAGCCTTTACCGCTGGGGAAGACCAGCACCCTCCCGGCGATGCACTGCCCCTCCAGTTCGTGGCCGCGCTCGACCACCACGCCCGTCTCGGGGTCGACCCCGCCGAAGAAAGAGATGCCCATGGTAGTGACCAATGCCTCGCCCTCGGCAGTCCCGGCGTAGATCGTGCGCCCTTTCAGCTTCACCGCAGCGCCTCCTGCACCACCTGGTCGAATGGCATCAGCACGGTCTTGAAGCCGTGCTTGCCGCTGGCGTAATAGCAGGCCTTGGCGCTGTCTGTCGCCAGGGCGGTGAAGCGTCCCTGGATCGGCGCCACCACGCAGCAGGTGTCGGCGGCGAATATGGCCCCCGCCGCTTCGATGGCCTCTGTGTAGCCCAGCCGGTCGGCGATCTGTTTGGTCGGGCGGGCGGTAGTGATCCAGAACTCCTTGGTCACCCGCTTGCCGTGCAGCAGCTCGGCGATTCGGGCGATCTCGGCGATGCTCAGGTGTGGGCAGCCCAGGCTGACAAAGTCAACCTCGTCGAGTTGAGCGTCGTATAGCTCGGCGTGGGCAGCGTCCACCTCGGCCTGGCCGATCTCGATCTCGTCTCGCGGGATACCCAGGGCGGTTGCCTCCGGGGTGATACCCGGCATATGGAACAGCGCTGCACCGCCGTAAGTCGCCAGGCTGGCGCACAGGGATTTCAGGTTCTCCAGCGAGGCGCGCTCGATCCCCGTGATGTAGGGCACTTTGGCGCCCGCCGCCCGCAGCTTCTCGCCCAGGGCTTTGCCCAGCGCCCCGAACTGGTCGTTCTCGACCACGGATGCCTCGACCCGCACCCTCAGATCCGGCAGGCGGTTCCGGTCTCGGTGATAGCCGTAATCCGGGGTGACCCCGGTCAGGGATGCCGCCAGGGCGCTCGGCCCGCCCTCGCGGTTAGTGCGCGCCCCCAGCACGGCGTTGGCGTAGCACACCGCGCTGCTCTCCGCCCAGGCGATGTGCTCGCCGAAGTGCGGCAGGTTGCCAACCAGGTAAGGCGTGCAGGTGCAGGTGGTCATCACCCCCATGCGGGCGAAGGCATCGATCACGCGTGTCTGTCTCTCGGCGAACTCCGCGCTAATGCCCAGCGCCTTCCAGTTCTCGGTGTCCATGCCGGCCGGGTTGAGCGTGGTCAGGGCGCGCACTTTCCCGCCGCCATCCGCCATCTCGGTTAGGAACTGCAAGCCGGCCTCGCCCAGGTTGTCGTAGCTCACCCCGGCGATCTGTACCGAGCTGACCGTCAGCATGCGCTCGGCCTCGTAGATCTTGCCCAGCGCAACCAGGATTTGCATCGCTTTCTGGACCGCGCGCCCCTGCGCGCCGTCCAGCATGGCTTGTTCTTTGCTGTTCAAGTACATGGTTGTTATTTTATCTCACCGCAGTGAACGCGGAGAGCGCAGAGTATTTGTAGGGGGTTACCGGATTGGAAGCAGCTTAATGACTTGTTGCCTTATCACTTGTTGCCTGATTGCTTTATTACCTGGTTGCCTTATTGCCTAATTGCCTTACTTACCACTGACTTCTCCAAAAACCTTTCCAGTTCCACCTCCGGAAAGGGAGCCTTCTCGAAGTTCTTGCCGATCGCCCGCAGCGGCTTGGTCAGGTCGAAGCCGATCTTGGTCGTCAGGTGGCTGCCGGTCTCGGCGCTGGGGTCCAGGCTGGAGCCGCGCTCCCGCGGCAGCACGATCATATCCTGGTCGCCCTGGAAGCGGGTTGCCATCGCCCATTCCACCTGCTGGGGATCGTAGATATCGATATCCGCGTCCACTACGAAGACGTGCTTGCACGAGCGGTGCCCGGCGAATGCCGCCTGGATGGCCTTGCGCCCGTCATCGTCGTGCCGCTTGTCGATCTGCACAATAGCGTGCAGCCAGGAGCAGCCGCCTGGGTTCACGTTCACGTCCAGGCAGCGCACAACCCGGTTCACTTCCTGGTAGATGGTCGGCTCGCGCGGCATGCCCATCAGCAGCTTGTGCTCCAGTGCGCCCGGCAGTAGCGCTTGCCAGATGGCATCCGAGCGGTGGGTGATGGCTTTGACCTCGAAGACCGGCTCCTGGCGTACGATGTCCTGGGTCTCTGTCAGGTCGACGAATGGCCCCTCAGCGTGGCGGCGGTCGCGGTAGACTGTGCCCTCCAGCACGAACTCGCTCTCCGCAGGAACGTACAGGTCCACCGTCCTGGCTTTGACCACCGTCAGCGGCTCGAGCGCGTTGGCGATCTGCAGTTCGTCGATCCCGATCTCCACCGAGGTGGCCGCCGCAGCCAGCACGTTGGGCGGCGTGCCGATGCATACAGCCACGTCCACCTGCCCCAGGTCTTCCAGGAAAGCCGCGAAGTGGCGGCCGCGCACCACGCGCATCGCCATCTCGGTCCTGGAAAACTGCATGCAGCGGTGGAAGTCCAGGTTCTGCCCATAGCGCGGGTGGCCGGCGATCACCACTCCCGAGCTGATATATGCGCCGCCGTCCCCCGCACAATGGGTCAGGATCGGCAGCCGCTCCAGGTCGGGATGGGTGTCCACCACTTCCTGGCAGGGCGCAGCTTCGACCACCTGGCAGGGTGCGAGGTTTTCGATCGCCTGCCCTAGCGCAGGGATGATGCCGCTGACCGGGATGCCGAAATAAGCTGCGAAATCAGCTTTGGAGCAGAATAGGTTGCCTACCACCGGGAATTCCAACCCGTGTACCTGCTCGAAGAGAGCGGCTTCGGGTTCCAGCTTCTTGAGCACCCCCGCGATTTCGAATTCCTTCGAGATAGGCTCGGTCACCCTGGCGAGGGCACCGCTTGCTTCTATTTCATGGAGATAGGATCGGAGCGACATATGACCTCATGCCCTATTTACTAAATGTTATCTCAAAAAAGGTAGGTTGGGGTGTTTTGCAGCTGCCTGCGCCCGATATCCATATCGGTCATCAGTCCTTCTCGAACACCAGGAACCGGTAGCGGACCAGCCCCAGCTTTAGGCACTGCTGCAGCGCCACACCGCCGGTAATGCTCTGCCAGTATGGATGTCTTATTACCGCGCCTGATCTTGAGATGGCTCCTGCCAGCCAGGTGGGTACTGCGCTGAGCCGCAGGTAAGGGGTCAGATCGGTGTCTTGGAGCAGCTCCAGCCCGAACGATCCTGCCATCTCCCTCACCCAGTCCGGCCTGCTGAGACCCGGCACCTGCCAGCCGCCTCGGAATGCATGCAGCCAATCATCGCTGTCATCCCCCTGGTCCGTGCGGAAATCGTCGCATAAGATCAGCCTGCCCCCGCTGCGCAGCAGGCGGGCGGCCCCGCCCAGGTAGCCGGGAGGGTCCGCTGAGTGGGCAAATGCCTCGATCGAGAAAGCCGCCTCCAGCCCTCCAGCCAGCGGCAGGTGCTGGAAATCGGCTTCGATGAACGCGCAGCGCTCCTGCAGTCCGAACTGTACTGCCTGGCGACGAGCCAGCCGAGCCTGGTGCAGGCTGATCGTCAACCCCACTCCCCAGATTGGCGCGGTCAGGTGACTTGTAATATAAAACAGGCTGCCGCCCACCCCGCAGCCCAGGTCAGCTGCGCGCAGGGTCTCGCCTGGGATGGCCTCTGCCAGATCCAGCAGATGGTCAAGGATCAGCCGGTTGGTGTAGTTCAGCGCACCCTGCCGATCGCTCACGCCGGGCGCCCAAACGGCTCTGTGGATGGCGTGCGAGCTGCCCTGACGCCCGTTCAGGAGGAAGAGGCGCGTGTTCTGCTCGTAATACTGGCGGACCGCATGGCTTGAGCTGGCAGCCGGTGCTGAATTCGTCACGCTAATAGATACGCAGACTCAGGCAGGGTGGATGGATGTTCACCCGTTCAGATCGGCTCAGCCGGATTGCTTCTCCTTCAGCAGGTCGCGGATCTCTGTGAGTAGCTTCTCCTCCGCAGTTGGTTCTGGAGGCGGCGCTGCTGTTTCCTCCTTTGCCTGGCTTTCGGTCAGCTTGTTGACCGAGCGTACGATCAGGAACAGGACGAAGGCAATGATCAGGAAATTGATGATTGCCTGGATGAAGTTGCCATAGGTGATGCTGGCGCTTCCCACGCTGATTGCCAGTCCCGTGAAATCCAGCCCACCCAGCACAATGCCTACCAGCGGCATGATCAGGTCATTGACCATAGAATTGACGATCGCGGTAAACGCCGCGCCCATCACGAACCCGATCGCCAGATCGAGAACGTTCCCCCGCATGGCGAAATCTCTGAATTCTTTCAACATAGGTTGGCCTCCTTCAATGCTTGAGATTAGACTGACGCAGTTAGTGGGGAGGGTGCGCTTTCTCCTGAACTGCGAAACTTCTAAGAGTTAAAGGCTGTAAAGATGAATATCTGGTACAGGCCGCAGCCTGATTATCCCATATTTTTTCGATTGCTATCCGGAATTGCGCTCTTTTCATGTAAAATATTTACTCAGGGAAATGTGAATGACTGACAAGGATCCCATACGTGTGGTTATCGCCGATGACCAGGCCATCGTCCGCAGCGGACTGGGCGCTTTTGTGATGGCATATGACCAGCTTGACCTGGTAGGGGAAGCCAAGGACGGCACAGAAGCCGTCGAGCTGTGTGAGATGGTCGGCCCTGACGTGGTGTTGATGGATCTCAAGATGCCGCGCATGGATGGTATAGCTGCAACTCGGGTCATCCGCCAGCGCTGGCCGAACATCCACGTCTTGATGCTCACCAGCTTCAGGGAGAAGGAAAAAATCCAGGCGGCTCTGGATGCCGGGGCGACGGGCTATCTTCTGAAGGACCTGTCCGCCGAGGAGCTGGTAGAAGCGATCATGCAGGTCTACCAGGGGCGGCGGTTGATCTCGCAGGCGGCGTCCGAAGCGATTTTCCAGTCAGAGCTGATGGATAGCCTGGAGGAAGATTCGCGCCTCATAGAGCATTCACTCGATAAATTGAGCCATCTGTTCACCGAGCGCCTGCCGGGGATATTCCCAGACTGCCAGGTCCAGGTGCGGGTGTTTCCGGACCGTGATCTTTACCAGCATCCTCTGCCGGTGCCGGAACCTGCCGTTGAGGCGGCCTGGCGCTGGCTGGCGAGTGCGGAAGGTGCGGTCGTTTTTTCGATTGGCGATACCTATCCTTGGGGGGGCGTGCATGCACCCGGCCGCGACCTGGTCATGGCTCCCATCCCGGGAGCAACGACAGGGCGGGCATCAGGCGGGGTTGCCCTGCTGTACAGAGGCGAGCTGCAGGAGCACGATGAGCTGCTGAATCTGGTCGAACGTCTGGCCCGTCTGGTCTCCCAGCAGGCTCAGCCTGCTGGGCAGCCGGTGGCGGAAGCAAGCCAGGAGCTGGAGATGGCCTGGCGCATTCAAGCCGGTATTATGCCGGAAGGCGCGCCATCTGTGCGCGGTTGGGATATCTCCGCCCAGCTTGAGCCGGCTCGCGAAACATCGGGTGATTTTTTTGACTTCATCCCGCTTGCCAACAACAAGTGGGCCCTTGTCATTGCAGATGTGACCGATAAGGGTCTGGGTGCGGCGGTGTTCATGGCGATGTGCAGCACATTGATCCGTAATTATGCAGCTCGCTACCCCACCCTGCCGGCGATTGCCATGAGCTCGGTAAATGAACGCATCCTTTCAGACACGCGCGGCAGCCTGTTCGTGACCGCTTTCTACGGTATCCTGGAGGCGGATATCGGTCGCATGCGCTATGTCAATGCCGGACACAACCCGCCGTTCTTTTTGAGTTCCTTGAAGAGCAAACCCCTGGACCGTTTGACCCGCACCGGCATCCCATTGGGCATCTCTCAAGACTCGACCTGGCAGCAGAAGGTCATCAAGTTTTCTCCCGGGGATGCACTGGTGCTCTATACCGACGGCATTACTGAGGCGCGCAACCAGCGGGGCGACTATTTTGGAGAGCAGCGCCTGATGAATGTCCTCCGCGCCAGCATCGGGTTGCCGGCGCAGCAGATTCAGCAGGCGCTGTTAGACGAAGTAATGCGTTTTTCCGCCGGTGCGCCGAGAGATGATGATATCGCTCTGATCGTCCTGGCGCGCCGCGAGTAAGCCTTCTCAGGACTTAGGGCTGCTGGACAGGCTCGACCAGCACCTCGACTACCGATGGGTTGTCGTGGGTGATTACATTGTAGGCACTGGTGTTTGTGAACAGCAGGCTCCCCGCTCCATCTGTGATCCGTACGCCGATTGCGTAAGTGAAGCGTGGGTCGATATCCTCCGGGTTGTAAACCACCTCGAATGGGAACGGGAACGCGGTCGGGCCGGTGATCACCTGCTCCCCAATCACAATCGCTGGCGCATCCGCGCGGGAGACATCCTGGACCTGGATCGTTGTTGTTCCGGCCGGTATTTCAGTCGGCTGGGCGGTGTTCACCGTGCCGATCACTGCCGCATTGTAAACCAGGACCGCCTGCCCAGAGCCATCGCTGACTTTGAGCTGGCCTGCTTCGATCGTATAAGTTGCCGCGCTGCCCAGCAGGGTCAGGTACTGGTTTTCCTGCTCCATCACGCCCTCTGGTTCGGGACAAGCTTTCCTGGTTGTACCAGCTGGCCCTGTTGCCAGGTTTGCACCGCTGGATTCGTAGGAGGCAAAGTATTCATTGCAGCCTGCCGAACCGGTCACCTCACCAGCGTCGAAATCCGCCGTGATCAGCGTGCCTGGGATCACTGCCTGCCCCCCCAGGGATGCCAGCAGCCACAGGTGATCCTCCAGGTTGACCCGTACCTCAGGCTCGTCGACCTGCCCGTAAGTCACATTGACCTGCGCGGAAGCCATGAGCGTGCCATCCACTGGCGAGGGCGAGAACGCCACGATCTGCCCGGTTGTCCCTGGTTCGGCAGGGATCGAGAGCTGCACCGACCAGGGTCCCTCGCCGCCGATCCCGGCTTCCGGGGACTGGATGACGGTCGGCTGCTCTGCCAATACATTGCCGGCAGAGTCACGCGCCTGCACAACTACATTGCCCTCGAATAATCCGCCGCCTGTTCCACTGACCTGCACCGGGTTGGCGATATCCAGCAGCGATCCTTCTGCAGGTTGGTCCATCTGTATATAGGCTTTCACTGCCTGTCCGTAGGTCACCGCTACCTGCGCTGAAGCTGCGATCGAGCCATCTTTCGGGGAGGTGGAGAAAGCCACGATCTGCCCAGGCGTACCCGGTTGGGTCTGCACGCTGAGCTGCACCGCCCAGGGTCCCTCGCCGCCTGTCCCGGCGTCCGGGGATTGGATGGTGGTAGGCTGCTCCGCTAAAACATTGCCGCCAGCATCCCGTGCCTGGACGACCACATTGCCCTCGAACAAGCCTCTGCCGATCCCGCCGACCAGCACCGAGCTGCTGATATCCAGTATCGTGCCCTGGATGGGCTGGTCGATCTGGATATAGGGCTGCACTGCCTGCCCATAGGTCACGTCGACCTGTGCCGAAGCAGCGATCGAGCCATCTGCCGGAGATGTGGAGAAAGCCACGATCTGCCCGGTCGTACCCGGCGGGACCTGCACGCTCAGCTGGGCCGACCAGGGTCCCTCGCCGCCCGTCCCGGCGTCCGCGGATTGAATGGTTGTGGGCTGTTCTGCCAGTACGTTACCGCCGGCATCCCGCGCCTGGACCACCACGTTGCCTTCGAACAGTCCTCTGCCAATTCCGCTCACCAGCACCGGGCTGCTGATATCCAGTACTGTGCCCTGGATGGGCTGGTCGATTTGGATGTATGGCTGGATCGCTTCAGGGGCTGCGGGAGTCGGTGTAGATTCTGCCCCCCCGCCAAGTCGCCCGCTCGCTGCCAGGGCGATCACCAGGATCACCGCCAGCACGATCACGGCGACGACAGCCCAGGGCATCCAGTTGGGTTTGTCTTCTTCCTGGGGTTCCTCGGGCTCATCTTCCGCCGGGGGTGGCCCTTCTATCGGTGGGATAGGCGCGGCTGAATCTGCTTCAGGCGTGCCGGTTTCCTGGGTCGTACTGTTCTGGACAGGTTCGAAATTCTCACTCGCCGGTATTGGGGAGCCGGGCGATTCGCCGGAAGCCGGGTTGAATTCGTTGTCATCGGCAGGTATGCCGCTGTTCTCCTGATCTTCAAGGTCCATTCTATCCTCCAAAGTGTGAAATTACAGGGCTGTAATTTAAGTCCCGCTATTATACCAAAATGAGAACTGTGTCCAATTAAAGACAGAATAAACCCCTGTCTGCACTTGAGCAGACAGGGGTATCGCTCACCCATGTTGGGCGGATGTTAAACGTCTATAAGCATTTCGTTGTTTTTGGCACGCTGAGGATCAATGGGGTCGTCGTTCGTAATGGCGTAGCATATCGCGTTCTTGCCGCTGTTCTTGGCGCTGTACATCAATTCATCTCCCTGGCGGATGATTTCGCTGACATTGGCAGGTGTTGTAATGGTCAGCACGCCAATGCTGAAAGTGACCGGCCACCGGCTGCGCTCCATCTCCTCCAGCAGTATCTTTTGCAGACGCGATACCACCTTATATGCTTTCTCCTGGTTGGTTTCTGTGAGCAGGATGGCAAACTCATCGCCGCCTAGCCTGGCTACGATATCCTCCGCCCGGATATTTTCACCGATCTTACTTACCACGCTTTTTAACACCTCGTCGCCGGTGGCGTGCCCCAGTTGGTCGTTGATGTCTTTGAAATTGTCCAGATCAATATATATGAAGGTCGGGGTGCGCTGGTGTCGCTGGAGCTTATTGATTTCGAATTGTGCGATTTCTAAGAAAGAACGGCTGTTCATCGCTCCGGTCAGATAGTCCGTGCGGGAGAGCGCCCTCTCGTGATCCATCGCTCGCCGCAGTTGGGCCAGCAGCCAGCTGACGATGAAGAAAAAAAACAGCCGGGAGGCGGTGTTCCATAAAGGGACCAGGAAGTTCGAGAAGCTCTCGCCAGCAAGCGAGTTCGCCAGATACCAGGTAGCCGCGCTGGCGATAGAGACCAGGAAACCGGCTTCCCTGCCCGCGAACCATGCTGCCAGTGAGACCGGGATAAGGTAGAACAGCGCGAAAGAGAGCTCGTAACCGGTTGCGTAATCGATCACCCCCAGGATGAGCATTAATGCAAGCGCAATCACCAGCAGCACGTCCTGGCTCTGCTGGTTCAAGTACCTGTATAACCCCCGTCTATTGGGCTGCTCCATGATCCAATTGTACAGTAATACCGGTGATCGATACCTTGCGGTTTCTTTAGGGATCCTGCAAGATATATAGCCTCGCCCGCTTTTTATGTCATCTAGCTTTGTTTATAGCAGCCCCATCCGACAGTTTTTGCCAGGGTAATGAGAGACTCTGGCAGTGGAATATCGCCTTCCAGATCACCGGCTAACCGATTTGAGAAGCAATAAGCGTTGAATTCCATGTAAAATATACACAGGGAAATGTCGCAAGGCAGTCCTTTCCCTGCTGTCCGATTGATGCACTGACCCGGGAGTAGGGTATTCCGTGGAAAAAATCTGCGCTCTTATCATAGACGATGACCGGGACACCGCCAACCTCTTCAGCATGGTCTTGAAGCTGGTCGGTTTCGAATGTGAAGTCGCCTACTCTGCCAAGTCCGCCCTGGTCTATCTGGCGCAGA
This sequence comes from Chloroflexota bacterium, assembly GCA_032124675.1. Classification (GTDB taxonomy): domain Bacteria; phylum Chloroflexota; class Anaerolineae; order Anaerolineales; family UBA4823; genus JAQBDA01. The sequence goes on along the minus strand of JAQBDA010000078.1, from coordinate 7,197 downwards.
ATGAGCCGGATATCGTCCTGCTGGATATGCGGTTGGGGCTGGAGATCAGCGGCACCGACATCCTGTACCAGATACGCTCAAATCCACGCTTTGATAAGATGCGCGTTGTGGTGATCACCGCCTACCCGCAGATGGCGGCGCCGATCCACGACCTGGCAGACCTGGTCATGCTCAAACCGGTGGAGGTCGAGAACCTGCAAACCCTGGCCTCCCGTCTGACCCAGGTTCGCCCCAAGTCCTACATGTTCCGGGACCCGGTCACGAACCTGTACACCGCCCGTTTTTTTCTCACCCGCCTGGAGCATGCCTTCGAGCGCATGAAGCGCCGTAAGGAATTCCTCTTCGCCACGATGGTGATCGAGTTCGATATCAAACCCAAGGATGGAGAGCAGCTTTACTACGCAGAGAAGGAGATGCTGCTGAAGGTATTTGCAGACCGGCTGGTCAAGAACTTCCGGCCGACGGATACTTTCGGGCGCATGGATGGCGAGCGCATCTCCGCCTTGTATGAAGACTTGAAGCTGCAGCAGGATCTATACGTGATTATCAGCCGGCTGAAAGAGGAACTGACCGGTGAATATGAAGTATCCGGTCATAAACTGCTGGTGCAGCCATATATCGGTGCAGTATTGAATGACGAGCGTTTCGAGGATGCCGAACAACTCCTGCAGGCAGCCATCGGGGCGCTTGACCAGGCCTGTGAGGCGCGCACGGATGGCTACCTTGTCGCCGATCCGTTTCCCAGCTGATCATCAATCCGGATGTCTCCGGTCACTCTGAAAGACTATATAGTCAAGCTCCCGGCTGGCGTGGTAGCCTCCATGGATAGGATTCAGAGTTATACTGTCAGCGGCTGTTAATGATCAATGCCGCGATCACGCCTGGCACCCAGCCCACCAGGGTCAGGATGGAGACCAGTAAGATAGAGCCGCAGCCTTTATCGAGAACCGCCAGGGGAGGAAAGATCACGCACACCAGTACGCGCAAGCAAGACATGGGAATTACTCCTTGAAGGACGTTTATCTATCAATATGTGACAGGTATATCTGTAAGGTTATACGTAATTCCTTCATCCTGGTCGCGCGGCTGGCTCGCCGGGAAGCACATTATCCTTTTACGGCATCGGCGATACCGCAATCGTTCGCTGGTGATAGGTGACGTCATTCGGTATCGCCTGAAAGCTCTTTCTCCAACACAGCTTCCAACTGCAAGTGCAGGCCGCGTTCCTGGGCAGCAGCGGCAGTATCCTCATCGAGGAGAAGCAACGTTTGGCAGAGAATATCAGCAACACGATCCCTCGATTCATGCCAGGTAACCGGACTCTCGACCACCAAGGTGGCCAGTTCTAGAGCTCGCACGGGGTCGCTGTAAGTAGCATGGAGTGCTGCACCGGTGGACAGCACAGCCATGATCAGGCCTTGGTGACCATCGCGTGCGGCGACGGTCAGCGATTGTCGCCAGGAACGCCATGCAGCCCGCTCTTCTCCAAGACCATGCTGCGCCCGGGCGATGCCGTCGAGCGCGTATGACTGCATCCAGATGTGGTCGTTCGCTTCGGCCAAGGACAGACTATCAGAGAACTGCTGCACTGCCTCCGCATAGTTGCCTGCAGCTAGAGCCAGCTCCCCCAGGCCGCGATGGTAAAAACTAAGGAGGTGCGGATCGTCAAACTGGGTGATGGATTTTGCCCGGTCGTACCAGAGGCGGGCATTAGCTGTATCGCCTTCTAGGCGATACAGCTCACCCATCTCCCAGACGCTCCACGCTTCACCGTAGGCATCGTCCAGCTCTCGCGACATGTCCAACGCTTTCTGCCTGGTTGCCCGCGCATGCTCCGGGGTGCCGTAGCGGGAGGCCTCGTAGCTTTGTATGGAAAGGGCATAAGCAGCGGCCCGCCGCTGGCCCGCGGACTCATAAACTTCCTGCATCATTTTGTAGTGGCGAAAGGCCTCATCGACCTGCCCCGACATGAGGTAGGTGTCGCCTAATGCCCAGTGGGTGATAGCCGCGCCCGTCACGTCGCCAACAGCCGCCAACTCTTCTTGGGCGGCTTTTCGATAATGGATGGCCTCGGCATATCGGCGCTGCAATTGAGCCGTCCGGCCTAAGATGCGCAGCGTATAGCCGCTTTCCCGCCGGTCGCCCGCCGCCTGAAACAAGGCCAGCGCCTCGAGGGCACATTCCGTTGCTGTTTCTGCGTCCGCCTCACTGGTAGGGTTCCAAGTTGTTAGCCAGCCCAGGTAGGAAAGCGCCTGAGCATGTTCCCAGCTGCGCCTTTCCCGGCGCATGATCTCGACCATACGGCGAGCGGCGTTGATACCTTTTTCGCGGTCCACGATACAGCCGTACTCAAAAGCCAGCAACGTGCCCCACATACCGATTACCGCTAGGACCTCGATATCAACTAGCGACCATGCCTCCTCGACAGAGCCCTTGAACGCGGGCCGGGCGACGCCGATCCTTGCGAAGCGAAGCGGATCGCTGGTCACCCCAAAAGCACCACGGGCTATCAGCAAGATGGCGCGTAGATGGCTGCCAGCCGGCGCCTGACCCAGGGCATCCTCCACCAACTGCATCAGCTCCTCGTTGCGCGCCACAGCCTCCGCATGGTGGAAAAGGGCGGGCAAGAGCTGGGTCACCACTGGCTCCAGCCTTCCCTGCCCCACCAGGTCTTTCCACGTTGCCCGCATGTCTGCCAGCTCCTGGGATAGCGCCGTTAGGCTTACAGACTGCCGCGGCCCGCGCATCTCGTGGGCCAGCCGTCCGGCGAGGGCGAGGTAATATTGGTGGTGTGCTTCTGCGACCTCTCGCCCGGCTGCCGGGTCAGCCCATAGTTGTTCCGAAGCGAATTGGCGCAGCAAGGGGTGTAGGGTATAACGCCCATTGGCATCGCGAGTGAGCCAGGACTTGTGCAGCAACGCCTGCAACTGCTTCAGCCCGGCGCCAGCCACCTGGCGTGCCGCTTCCCGGCTGACCGGTCCGGCGAAATAGCTGAGCCCATTGAGCGCTCCCTGTTCCTCCGGACTAAGCATCTGCCACGACGTGTTGAAAACTGCCCGCAGGCTGCGCTGGCGAGGCTGCACGTCATACAACTCTGTTTCTAGAAAGTCGAGACTGCGGGATATTTCCGCCTCTATCTCTGCCGGTTCCAGTTGTTCGGCCCACGACGCGGCCAGTTCAATCGCCAGAGGCATCCCGCTCACCAGGCGGCAAATGTTGGCTACGGCCGGCCCGTTTTCCGTGGTTACGACAAATTCAGGCCGCACCTGCCGCGCCCTGGCGCTGAATAGATGTACGCCCTCATAGGTCTGTAGCCGGTCGACTGCAGGCAGCTCCGTTTCGGGCGGCACGGTGAGACCTGGCACAGCAAAGACATACTCGCCGGTCAGTTGCAGCCGGGAGCGGGAGGTGATGAGTAATTTGACGCCCGGCGCTGCTTGCAATAGCTGGGTCAGGAACGCGCCGCTCTTCTCTCCCACAAGCTGCTCGAAATTATCCAACAGTAGCAGGAGTCGCTGTGCCCGCAGGAAATCGATGAGCTGCTGCGTGGGCGGGTCACTGCCGAGAAAGGCGAAGTTCAAGGCGCCAGCAATGGCGTGAACTATCTCTTCCGGGCGCTGCACCGACGCTAGCGGTACAAACCAGACTCCATCGACAAACAGGGCATGTGCTGATCTTGTCAGCGAGGCCGCCTGCAACCCCAACCGCGTTTTGCCGCTGCCGCCAGGGCCTAGAAGGGTTAACAGGCGGCACTCCTCCTCAAACAGTAGCTGCTGAATCTGCTCTAGCTCAATATCTCGTCCGATAAAAGGTGTAGCGGGAGTGGGGAGATTATGCGCGGGATCTGTGTCAGCCGGTTGGGCGGAGGGTGCGATCGCGCGCGAGGATCCCCTTACCGGTTTGCCAATTTCACCGGCCCGGATTTGCTTCCAGAGCTCGCTTAAATCTGCCCCGGGTACGACACCCAATTCCCCGTGTAACCGCAGGCGAGCCTCGTCATAGGCGATGAGGGCGGCGCTACGCTGCCCCTGCCTGACCAATGCCTGCATCAGGTGCCCCACTGCCGTCTCCCGCAAATCGTCGAGCGCCAGCTGCCGGCGGGCATAGGTCTCGGCCTGGGCATAATCATACCGATGCAAGGCGAGGACCGCGAGGCGGTCCAATATCTCCAGTACCTCGCGCCGAAAATGGCCGCGCCCGGTAGCTGCCCAAGTCTCATACTCCCCGCTATCCGGCAGCGCAAAATCCTCCAGAAAGTCGCCCCGATACAGTACCACCGCTTCCCTCAGCGCCTCAACACTGCCGTCGCGAACCAGTCGGGTGAAGATCGCCGTATCCAGCTCGAAGCGGCAGTCAGGGTTGATTTGCAGCGTTTCGCGTGTGCCCAATGTTAGGGGCACCGGCGGACCTCCCTCAATAGCTACCTCAGGGAACAGCCGTCCCAACTCGTAGAGCGTCTGGCGCAAGTTCTTGCGCGCTGAGCCTGAGGGATAGCCAGGCCAGAGCAGCTCTGCCAGTGCCTCGCGTTGGTGCGGTCGAGAAGACGTACCCTCAACAGCCAGGTAGGCCAGCAGTGCCTGCATGCTGCGAGTGCGGAATTCGGACACAACCTGCCCGTCATAGGTTACGGTGAATGGACCGAGAAATGCCAATGAAAGGGTTGCCACGAAGAGATTTTAACATCTTTCCCCCTTTCTGCCGTTTGTTGACGCTTTTCTGACGGTGTTCCTCCTGATGCAGACGCATTTCAGACAGTCTGTGGACCCTGCCTTGCGAGACTGAAAGCAGTCAAGCATAACGACCCATTGGGGTCGGGCAGGAGACGAGATGAAAGCGACACACCTGATACAAGTTTTGATTATCCTGGTTTTGTCCATTCGATTTACCATAGCACAAGCCGCGCCGTCAGCACCACCGTCAGCGCCATTGACGAAGCCGGTCATCGTTTCCGCAGATACAACCGACAACGCCACGATGATCGCTGAGACAGATGAGATTGCATATTGGCTCATCAGTGACGAGGAGAGTCATTGGACTGCAGGCGAAGCAGTATTCTTGCAGCGCGTCCTGCAAGACACCTTTGGAGCCCTGACAGCCAACGGCATCGACGGGATGGTGCTGCTAGACGGGTACCATTTTCGCCACTATGCTGGCCGCTACGTTGACGACGTAGAAGGACGAATGGCTACGATTGACCACAATGAGAGGGAAATCATGCTGTCGGACACGGCTTTCACAGTCCTGAATGGTTTCGCCATCTATCACGAACTGGGTCACGCGGTGGACCACCGGCTGAACCGGCAGATGAGCGAAGGCTATCACAGGCACACAAGTGGACCGGGAATCAGCGGGGCTGGCGAACAGTGGAAGACCGCCGACAATTACTGGCTGCGGCTGCAAGGACGCGACGACCGGGAAGAGGCTGCTGCAGACGCCTATGCCGTTCTGGTGATGGTGAGCTACGCTGGATTAAAGCGGCCCATCTTCGCCCACCAGCCGATAACGACTGACTACGATGGCATCTCAGCTGCGCTAGCGCTGGCTCTCCAAGTCGGGCAGACGGCGGAAAACCACCATTAAGGCCAACAGTGCCCCCCAAGCAAGTGTTGGCGGCGGGATTGGGTGGCTGGCACGCTTATACGGGCTGACTGTGGACGGCGTCTTGTCCATCGATCTCGTCACCGCTTGGGGATACTCTCTCTTGATGACCGCGTGAAATCGCCCGGTCGCCAGTAGATTAGAGCGGGTTCAGGACTGCCGGTCCTGAAATCAAGATTAGACTGGGTGCCAGCTAAGTCCATGCAGCCGGGGTTCGCGCCCGCTGGCCTGGGTTTATATTGTCGAAAGATACTGCTGGATGGCGGCAATGGCGATGCCACCCTCGCCGGTGGCAGATGCCACTCGCTGGTTGGTTCCCAGGCGGACGTCCCCGGCGGCGAAGATGCCCGGCACGCTGGTCTCCAATATGAACGGGTCGCGCTTGAGGGTCCAGCCTTTCGGGCGCTGCCCGTTGCGCACCAGGTCCGGACCGGTGATGATAAAGCCTTGCTTGTTGCACTGCACCATGTCGCGCACCAGCTTGCTGTTGGGGGTAGCTCCGATGAAGATAAAGACCGCCGCGCCTTCGAGTTTGTACACTTCATTGGTGATATTGTTCAGCACGACGATATGGTCTAATCTGCCGGGTTCACCGCATACCTCGATCACCTCGGTATTGAACAGCCGCTCGATTTTCGGGTTGGCAGCTTCCGCATCGACCAGATATTTGGATGACCACTGCGTATCCCGCCGGATGAACATGGTCACCTTACTGGCATAGCGGCTGAGATACATCGCCCCTTGCCCGGCCGAATTGGCGCCGCCGATGACGAATACCGGCTGGTCGCGGTAGTACATCGCTTCGGTATACGCCGCCCCGTAGTACACGCCTGCCCCGGTCATTTCTGTCACGCCGGGGATATCCAGCGTTCTGAATGTTGCCCCGGTTGCCAGCAGGAGCGCCTTGCAGGTAAGCTCGGTCCCGTCTTTCAGGGTGAGGAGGCGGTACTGGTCTTTGACCCGCACACTGACCACCTCTGTCGCCGAGAGGATCTCCGCCCCGAAGCGCTTGGCCTGGCTGATCGCCCGCCGGGCCAGGTCCATGCCCGATATACCGGTCGGGAAGCCCAGGTAGTTCTCGATCTTGGGGCTGTTCCCTGCCTGGCCGCCTGGGGCGTGCCGCTCGATCACCAGAACGTCGTGACCCTCAGATGCACCGCACACCGCTGCCGATAACCCCGCCGGTCCGGCGCCGATGATGATCAGCTCGTAAAGCCGTGATTCGGCGCGCGTCTGCATGCCGACTTTTTCCGCCATCTGGATCATATCCGGTTCCAATAGTACAGTCCCATCCGGGAAGAGTACTACCGGCAGCTTGCTGGAACCATCACTGTATTCATCCACCATGACGCGTGCCTGTTCGTCGATGTCAACGTCCAGCCATTGGTATGCGATCTGGTGTCGGGCCAGGAAATCCTTGACCTCGTGAGACTGCGGCGACCACAAAGCGCCTGCCAAGCGGATGCCGTCATACGGCAGGCTGGCGCTGACTTTCCAATCCTCCAGCAGGTCATCGAGCACTGGGTACAGGTTTTCCTGCGGTGGGTCCCAGGGTTTCATCAGGTAGTAATCCAACCCGATGCGGTTGATGGAATTGAT
>JAQBDA010000077.1:0-16201 GCA_032124675.1 Chloroflexota bacterium | reverse complement strand
ATACTGCTCCTGGCTGGGGTGGGGGCTGTCTATACTGTCGTCCAGCGGCGCTGGCTGATGTTCTACTCCCTGGCATGGATGTCTGCCGCCGGGCTGATCCTGTTCAACCTGAGGCCGGTCTGGTTCCACCACCAGATGCTGGTCACCATTCCGGCAGCCTTTCTGGCTGCCGGGGCAGTTGCTGAGACGGGGAGGCTGCTCCTTCAGGCACTGCGCGCACCTGCGGGTATGGGTGCCAAATGGATTTGGCTGGCATCCGGGCTGGCTGCCATCACCCTGGTGCTGGCAACGCGACCGATGAAAGCGATCGACCAGTTTCAGCTCCCAGAAAGGCCTCCAGGCGAGGTCCGAGCACCCTTCGAAGAGCGCGTCATGCGCAAGGTCAACCAGTATGCCAACCAGACGGCGTGGATGGTGACCGACCTGCCAATGTTTGCCTTCCGGGCCGGCATACTGGTTCCACCCGAGCTGGCAGTGATCTCCGGCAAGCGCTTTTCGGCCGGCGAACTATCCGAGCAAGAGATTATCGATATTGTGGAGCAGTACCAGCCAGAACAGGTGCTGGTCGGGCGCTTCGATCTCCCCCTTCTCGAGCAGCACCTTGCAGGCAGCTACCTGCCAATCCTGGAACGTGAGGGAGAGCTGCGGCTCTACGTCCGCGCTGACTTACTCTGGTGAGGGGTGCGAAGGGGCGATATCCACGACCTGCCCCCCACGATGGTAGACGCGCACCACGCGCGGCAGTAATGCGGTCGTAACCTCGTAATTGATTGTGCCAGCCAGCGAAGCCACTTCCTCCGCTGTGATGCGCTCCTTGCCTTGCGCCCCGATAACCACCACCTCGTCATCCTGCTGCACCCCCGAGATGCGGCTGATATCGACCACGAACTGGTCCATACAGACCCTGCCAATCACCGCGGCCCGCTGCTCGCGGACGAGCACGATCCCCCGGTTGGAAAGGCTGCGGGAATAGCCATCGCCATAGCCGACCGGAACCAGCGCTGCCAGGGTTGGCCTGTCGGTCACATACGTGCGCCCGTAGCTTACCCCGTAATCCGGTGGCAGCTGGCGCACCCGACTCACCCGGCTCTTCAGGCTGAGCGCCGGGCGGATCGCAAACCCAGGGGGCTGCTCGCTGGATGGATGAAGCCCGTATAGTGCTACCCCAATGCGCACAAGATTGAAATGTGCCTCCGGCAGGTACATTGCAGCTGCGCTGTTTGCGGCGTGCACCACCGGGACCTCAATATCGGCCTGCTGAACGGCATGCAGCACCCGTTTGAAGACCTCCATCTGCTGGCGTACATAGGTCTGGTCGGTCCAATCAGCGGTAGCAAAGTGTGTGAAGAGCCCCTCCAGGAATAATCCGGGGAGTTGGCTGACGGTCTGCAAAAAGTCGACCGCTTCTTCCGGCATCAGCCCATAGCGTCCCATCCCGGTGTCGATTTTGACGTGTACAGGCTGGATTACCCCGGCAGCACTGGCCTGGGCGGACAGCGCCCGTGCAAATTCCATGCTGGTCAGGCTGGGAGTGAGCTGCCAGTCGATCACCAGCCGCGCCCCATCCGGAGGGGTGTAGCCCATCAGCAGGACCGGGGTTTTGATCCCCGCCTGGCGCAGCTCTACACCTTCGATCGCACGGTGCACTGCCAACCACTTCGATCCAGCTCGCAGAGAAGCGCGGGCAACCTGCACGGCGCCGTGCCCGTAAGCGTTGGCTTTGACCACTGCCATGACATCGACCTCGCTCCCGACATGCTTCAGGAACGCCTCCACATTTTGTGCGATGGCATCCAGGTCGATCTCAGCCCAGGTGATAATGCCTTCCAGCAAGTTCAACTCCAATAGTGGGATTATCGAACTCATCTTTATAAGGGCAGTACGGAGTGTTTTTGAGATTTCCGCTCGCTCATTATAATGGCATTTCGCCTGTCAGGCGTTATGATGCTGGGGTATGTAAGCGGCGCGGCTTCCCTGCCCCACTCACATACCAGAAATTACTGCCAAAAAACGCTCTCTTGACAGGAATGATAAGCCCGATGGAATCGTGGGCGGCTATAATAAACCCTATACAAACTGCACTCCTCTCCGCAAAGCATACTTGAGGGACGGCAAGAACTAACTCGGCGAGAATTAACTTGAGGACAATATGACAGAAAAAACTCTGGGCTACATCGAACTGGAATGGACCTGCAAGCGCTGCGGGACAGTTAACCCCGGCACCGAGACGACCTGCGCGAACTGCGGTGCAGCGATGGCCGATCAGGACCAGTTCGACCTGCCCGCCCAGCAGGAGTTGATCAGCGATCCGGGAAAACTGGCACAGGCAGAAAAAGGACCGGATGTGCACTGCCCATACTGCGGCACGCGCAATCCGGCCGCGGCGGCGGTCTGTTCTCAGTGTGGTGCAGAGCTGAAAGACGCACTCGCCAGGCAGAAAGGGCAAGTGATTGGCGCGTACAGCAGCCAGGCTGCTGCGGATATACTCTGCCCGTCGTGCGGCACCCCCAACCCGGCTGGCACGACGCGCTGTACCAACTGCGCAGGCAGCCTGGCCGGTGAGCGGCGGCCTTCTGTGCCAGCGGCGATGCCGGCATCTCAGGGTGCGCGCAGGCCAAACAGGACCATGCTTATCATCGGGGCAGCCATGCTGGCTGTCCTGTGCCTGGGCGCAGTTCTATTCATCTTCCTGGGCGCCCGCACAGAGGCCCAGCCGGCAGTGGTGCAATCCGTGCAATGGGACCGCAGCATTGCCGTTGTCGAGCAGCTGCCGGTCGAGCATCAGGATTGGAAGGACCAGATTCCGGCTGGAGCACAAACCGGCACCTGCCAGATGGAATACCGTTTTACGCAGCCCGACCCCGCACCGGGAGCTGAAGAGGTATGCGGCACACCCTACACGGTCGATCAAGGCAGCGGCATCGCTAAAGTGGTGCAGGACTGCGAATACCGCATTTACGATGACTGGTGTGATTATTCTCAGTTGGAGTGGGTGGTCGTAGACACGGTCACCGCCCAAGGCAGCGATCTGAACCCGCTCTGGCCCGCGTTAAGTCTGGCTGCTGGGCAGCAAGAGGGAGAGCGGCAAGAGGCTTATGTCATTGTGTTCCGGAGCGGAGGCGAGACCTATACCCACCGTATCACAGATCCCGGTGATTTCTTCCAGTTCGAGCCAGGCAGCGAGTGGACTCTTGAGGTAAACACTTTCGGTGCAATTAACGAGATCAGAGAGAGATAATACCGTACCGCAGGTTGAGGGGTTGCTCTACAAAAAACAGGGTGGGATGAAAACCCACCCTGTTTATTCTTACTACAGGATGGCTGGAATCAGTATGTCACCCGCGGCTCCATCTCTTTCGCCGAGGCGATCCAGGCCTCTACCTCGGATAGATGAGGTGCGCGCCTGACCAGTCTCTTCTCTTCATTGACCGAGCTAAGGGCGTTGAACAGGTTCTCCGGGTTGCGGTTTCGCAGCTCCTTGACCGTGTCGACGCCGGCTGCTTCCAGCAAATCACTATATTCCTCACCCACTCCCGGAACACGCATCAGGTCCGACCGGTTGACCCACTTGAGAATCAACTTATCGGATATGCCCGTCTTATTGACCAGCTCCTTACGTCCTTTGCGGCTTCCACCGGTGGAGAGCAGGTCTTCGGTGGTAAGTATCCCCGCCTCTTCTAGCTTGGCGGCATACACTGTGCCGATTCCTTCGATCGTGGTCACCTTTATCAGCCGGGCAGGTGCCTTAACAGGCTCTTCTTCCTCGGTCTCGATCACATCATCCGCATCGACTGCGTGAGGCACCATCTCCAGATCATCCGGCTCGAATTCATCGATCGAGAATACACTCTCTGCACTGGCGATAGCTATCTTTTCGGCGCGCACCAGATCGGTGACATCATGGTACAAGCCAAGAATTCCGATCTGTTTGCCCCACAGCACAACCGGTATCCCAAACAGCTCAACATCCACCAGGGAGCCGTCCTTTCGCCGGCGCAGACTGATCTCGTGCACCTGCTCCCCTTGTTCAACCTGCTGGGTCAATGCCTGACTCTCTTCCAGGAGTTCCAACGGCGCAATCAAATTGTCTATGTTCTGCCCGAATACTTCCTGCTGGCTGTAGCCGAACATCCGCTCGAACGCCGGGTTGCACGCAACCACGCGGTGGTCCAGGCTGAGGGTGACGATGGAAACCGGGCTGTTCTTCACCAGGGCTTCATAGAACTGCTTCTGCCGTTCCAGGTCCAGGGCAGTCTGTTTGCGGTCGGTGATATTGCGTACTACAAATATCTTGCCATGCGGCACACCCTCGAATGTCAGCGGGTTGCTCGAGACTTCATACCAGCCATCCAGAGCAGGGAACTTTACTTCGCTTTTTTGTGACGGGAATGGCTCGCTGCTCTCGCTGCCAAAGAACAGCTCGCTGATCGGTTTGCCGATCATTTGAGGAAACTCGAGATAAAAAGCCTGGGCTGCCGATCGATTGCAGCGGATGACTGTTTCCTGCTCATCGGTGAGTAAGATGAGGTCCTGGACCGAGTCGAAAGTCGCCTCCCATTCTCTTTTCCCCCTGCTGATGATCATTTCAATATCCTGGCGTTCTTTCTCTTTCCGGGTCAGGTCTGTGTTCAGGCGGGCGATATCCGCTACCCGCCTCTGAACGTCCCTGCTTTCCATCCGCAGACGAGCAAGCTGACCCTCCCTCGAGCCCAGGACGCCCAGAATAGCTGCCATAAAAAATGGGACGCTGTCCAGCACCCACAGTAAGGGCGTAGACAATTGAGCCTGCAGCATGTTATCAATCGTCAGGGGCAAGCCTTCTCCCAGCAATGCAACTACTGTTCCGAAAAAGACAATGACCAGGCCAAACACAAATCCCAACAAGATGAAAGGAATCGTATAAGATCGTGTGGACGGTTTCTTCATCTGATTGCTCCCTTCAATTGACGGCTGTTCAATCGTGACCTATATGCCCGACAAGAATCGACAGGTCAGGACTACCTGATGGAGTAGGTATAGATTTAGGACTTACGCAGTTGGGGGGATGACGGAGGGTGTCTGGGCGGGCGATACCCGCCCAGACACCCCCCAATTTCCCTTGAACTGCGTAACTTCTAAGATTATTAATGATAGTTTAGCACACAAGTGCTTGAATGAGAAGAATTTTGCCACTTAATGCAGGATGACCGGCTCGGTTGTACACCAACCGCCGGCCACCCTTTCTTTTGCCCCGCCATAGGGCTCTCCCCATAGGCCCCGGGCGAAGCTTGCCAGGCTCCCCTTACTGGCCCCGCTTGTGATTCCCCCCTACAGTACCGGGACCCTTCTGCCTGGTCGCAGGTTGCTGATCGATGCGGGCTAGCCTAGATGATGAAGTGTTGATGCTGGCTAGCCCCTCTCGACACTCGCCCAAGTGTCAAAAAGATAAACGAACTGCCCTCACGATTGTTACACTCAGTCCGGCAGCAACCCTCTCAATAATGGCAGGTTGGGGGATTTAAACGGGAGTTACCCACCTAAACCATTGGGTTTCCCCCTGAACTGCATAACTTCTATATAATACAGGTAGACACGAGAGGACCCTGACATATGAGCATGCACAGCGAAATACTCGAACAGCCCCACCGGCTGGAAGCTTTGCTGCGGACCCAGCACGGACTCGTCCAGCAGATCGCCGGCATAATTCGTCAACGCTCAATCCAGTATATTTTTCTTGCCGCACGCGGTACATCGGATAATGCCGGTCGCTATGCCAACTACCTGTGGGGCGCTCGCAACGGTCTTCCGATGGCGCTTGCCACGCCTTCTCTGTTCACTTATTACCAGCAGCCGCCTGTACTGAATGGAGCTTTGGTGGTGGCGATCTCTCAATCCGGAAAATCACCGGATGTGATCAGCGTGCTGGAAGAAGGCAAACGCCAGGGCTGTTTGACCCTGGCAATTACAAACTCGCCCGATTCTCCGCTAGCGCAAGCTGCTGATATTGTCCTGGATATCATGGCTGGCAAAGAGACTGCAGTAGCGGCTACAAAAACTTATACCGCCGAGCTGATGGTTATTGCCATGCTGTCAGCTGCTTTGCAGGAGAGCGAGGCCGGCTGGCAAGAATTGGAAGCGGTCTCTGGTTGGGCCAGCCAGGTGCTGGCGCTGGACGAGTCGATTGCATCCCTGGCGCAGCGCTACCGTTATATGCAGCGCTGTGTCGTGCTGGGGCGCGGCTTTAACTATGCAACTGCCTTTGAATGGGCTTTGAAGCTCAAGGAAATGACCTATGTGGCTGCAGAGCCATACTCGACTGCAGACTTCCTCCATGGTCCGGTCGCGATTGTAGAGCACGGCTTCCCGATACTGGCTGTCGCTGCCCAAGGCAAAGTATTCCCATCCATGATGGAAGTCCTTGAGATGGTGCGACAAGAACGTGGCGCTGAGCTGCTTGTGATCTCAGATGCTGAACCAGCCCTGCGCCTGGCACAATCACCGATTCCTCTGCCGGGTGGAATCCCGGAATGGCTTTCGCCCCTGATATGCATCCTCCCCGGCCAGCTTTTTTCCTATCACCTTACACTGGTCAAGGGCTACGACCCCCAGGCTCCACGCAGTCTGAACAAGGTCACGCAGACCCGCTAGGCGAGTCATATGACCAGGCACACCTTCGCTGCAGAGATAAAGACGGACCCCATCAATGTGCCCCGCGCCGCGCTGCTGTACGCCCGCGAGATCGCTTACCCCGGGCTGGATATCCAGGCCGCACTGCTGCGCATCGATGCTCTGGCTGAATCTGCACGGGCGCACCTGCTCGATCACCAGCCTGCCATCGAACAGGCCGAAGCACTGGTCGACTTCCTTTTCATCCGGAATAGATTCAGGGGCAACACACAGGCGTATTCAGACCCGCGCAACAGCTATCTGAACGAAGTCCTGGAGCGCCGGTTGGGAATACCGATCAGCTTGTCGGTCCTGTACATGGCAGTCGCTCACCGTCTGGGCATCCCTGCTCAGGGGATCGGCCTACCTGGACATTTTATTGTCGGTATACCGGCTGAGAGAGAGGTTTATTACCTCGACCCGTTCCACGGCGGCACCCGCCTCTCGCAGGATGACTGCGCATCGCTGGTCCGGGCATCCACCGGCTACGAGGGAGCACTGCAGCCCGAATGGCTGGATCCGGTACCGCCGCGCGCAATACTGACCCGCATGCTCCACAATCTGCGCGGCGTCTATCTCCAGCAGGAAGCCTGGGCTTTAGCCCTGGCGGCAGTTGAGCACCTGCGCATGCTGCAGCCGGAAATCCCCGACCTGCTGCGCGATACAGGCCTGATCTACCACCAACAGGGCTCTCTACGGCTGGCGGCCCAACATTATCAGCAGTACTTAACCGCGGCTCCTAATGCACCCGATGCAGCCGTGGTGCGTTCACACCTGGACTCGGTGGTAATGCAGCTGGCGATGCTCAACTGAACCATTGCCCTTCGAGGGTACTGCACCCCACTTGCTGGCACGCTACTTGCTCCATCTAATGGTATACTCAGCTTGAAGGGTTTGGGGTATTCTTTCCTGGCAAGGTACGAAACGGAGCAACCTTATGAGACGCAACCAGATTATCATGGGAGTAGGTCTACTCGTGATCATCTTGATCGTTCTGGCGATCTGGTTCCGCTCTCCGTTCTCCCGGCCCAGACCGCTCCCTGATACGGTCCCCTTACTGCAAGAGCCCCGACCAATTTACGACTGGTACGTATGCGAAGAGCTGAATGTAGGTCCCATACCAGGGGTAACCGAGCCCAGGCTCAGATTCCGCGTATGCCACAACGAAGGCTGGGAATCGCTGGCTTACTGCCTGCAGCCCAATTGGCCCGCTCCCGAAGAAGGAGCCGCTTGTGCGCTGATCGATGATGATACTTTCTGGTGCGGGGAAGGGCTGCAGAACCTGCGAGAGTATGCCATCTTGCAGACACCCTTCCCAACCACAACCCCGACGCTCGCCCAGACGGCAGCCCCCACACCCACGGCTACAGCCTCCCCTGTCGCCGCCACACAGACGCCCGGGACGCCTCTCGCCACGGCGACTGCTACTCCAGGTGCCGGTACGCTCACACCTTCTGCTCCGACAGCAACTCCCGCCGCAATCGCGACTCAGCGACCATCACCAGGCGGGCTTGGCTATCTCGGTTGGCTGGTGTCTTTGTTTACTCAGCCGCGTGCCACGCCAACCCCTTTCCAACCGCTGGCGCCTACTCCAGCGTTCTTGGAACCTCAACCAACCGGCGTTGGAGCATCTGACCCAGGCAGCGGTACCACCGGCTTCTACGGCATCGATTTCTCCAATCCCTGGGAGCGCATCCGGATCAAGATCTATCCGCCGAACTGGCAGATAAACGGCGGCAAACCGATCGTCATCGCCTTCAATCCCGGTCAGAGCTGCCAGTATGGGGACCGGCAGGCGTGTATCAATTCATTCACAACTGAGCAGGGCGGCGAAACCACTTATATCACCGTCCATTCCGGAGTGGAGGGTGAGGCCGAGCCCTTCCGCCGGGCGGTGGAGGGATTTGGCTTAGACCAGGCCGGCTTCCCATTGAGAAAGATCCAGGCACGATTGCGTGACCTGAACGGCGCCGAGGTGGAGATCGTCCAGGGCGATACCGTGGTCAGCGGTCTGATGCTATCGGTCGCCGTCCGTATACCGCCCAAATCCATGGGCGCTTATCTGGACTCAGCGCTGCCGGACGCAATGGCTCTGGCGGAGGCGATCAACCCTGCCATGAGCAGCTCCCTGTTACCCGGGGAGCCGCAGGTTGTATTCGAAACCTGCGGCTGGAAAATGCCTTGGGAGCCCTGGCTTCCGGGCATGACCAGCACAAACGCTTCGATCTATCTTGGCGTGATCCAGAAAAGACCCTGACTCAATCCCCCAAATAAAAACGTTAGATGTTCCGCAGTTCGGTAAAAATTGGGGTTTTTGGGCGGGCGTTGCCCGCCCAAACACCCCCTCTCTCCTTACCAACTGCATAATTCCTAAAAGGTCAACCCATCGGGTGGCGCATGCGCTGCCCGCCGATCAGGTGCAGGTGCAGGTGATAGACAACCTGCCCCCCGTGCGCGCCGGTATTGACAATCAGCCGGTACCCTGAGTCGCGGATACCCTCTTGCTCGGCCAGCTGGCGAGCTGTGGTGAACATACGACCGAGCAGCAGCTCATCTTCCGGTGCCAGGTCGTTGACCGAGGCAATATGCCGGTTGGGGACGATCAGCACGTGGATCGGAGCTACCGGGTGGATGTCGCGAAAGGCACTGATCTGGTCGTCCTGGTAGAGCATTTCGCTCCGGGCCTCAGCCGCGATGATCCGGCAGAAGATACAGTCTCTCACAACTTCTCCTGCCTGCATCAAACGCAGGCTGCCTCGTGCAGGTGACCGGATAAGATACCCCCTTCGACGCCCACCATCTGCACCGGTGTGATCCGGTTCCAGCACTGGCGCGGCGCCCGGGCGGTGACGCGCAGGTAATTATCGGTCAGCCCACTCAGCTGCCACCCATCAGGTCCGAATGCCGTGGCGCTCTCCCACAGCACCGGCATCACCTTACCCAGGAAGCCCTCCTGGTACCGCCCGGCAGACTCTACCAGCAGCGCCCGCACCTGCGCATTGCGCTCTTTGCGTATCGTGTAAGGCACCTGGTCTGGCATAGTTGCCGCCGCGGTGCCTGGGCGCGCCGAGTAGGTGAACACATGCCCACCGGCGAACTCCATCCGGAGGATGAAATCCAGGCTCTCGGCAAATTCAGCCTCACTCTCACCTGGAAATCCGACGATCACATCCGTAGTGACCGCCAGATCTGGGACCATCTTGCGTGCCGCCTCCAGCAGAGCAACAAACGAGCGCGGGGTTGTCTTGCGCGCCATACGGCGCAGGGTGGACGCGCAGCCGGACTGCAGCGGCAGGTGCAGGTGGCGGCACAGGCGCGTGTCCTCCCATAGACGGAAGAAATCAGCCTCCAGATCCCAGGGCTCCAGAGAGGAGAGGCGCAGGCGCGGGACGTCGGAGCGCTCCAGGACTGCCTCGACCAGCTGTTTGAGCTGCATGGGGGTTGTGAAATCCTGCCCCCAGGAACCCAGGTGCACGCCAGTCAGGACTGCCTCCTGGCAGCCGCCACCTACCGCAGCCTGGATGTCAGCCAGGACCTGCTCTACCGTCCGGCTGCGTCCGGAGCCGCGCGCCAGCGTTGTCACGCAGAACGTGCAGCGGTTATCGCAGCCATCCTGGACCTTGATAAAGGCCCGTGTGCGCAGTCTGGCTCCCGGCACCGGCTGGCGGGCAACCGGTTCCAGGTCGAAGACCTGCGTGGATACCCCCAGCAGGTCTGCCACCAAACGATCCTTCTCCAGGTTGGGGACAACCCGCGACACCCCCGGCAGATCAGCCGCGGCCTGCGGGTTCAGTGAAGACCAGCAGCCCGTCACCACAATCTCCTGCGCCCCGGCGCGGGCTGCGCCTCGAACCTTGCCGCGCGAGTCGGAGGCTGCTGAGGCTGTCACATCACAGGTATTGACCACCACCAGATCAGCCTGTTCCGCAGAGCCGACCAGGGTGTGACCGGCGGCGTGGAACTGGCGCGCGTAGGTCTCGATCTCGCTCTGGTTCAGGCGGCAGCCGATGCTGTCGAGGAATACTTTCACGGCTTGAGCACCTTGAAGTTGTCGAAGTGGATATCCGTCCCGGGGGAGACGATCGTGCCGGCGATTAATCCGACATCCCCGGTCGTCAGGTCTGAATCCTCGTATTGGGCGAGGAATTCGTCATTGATATACAGGCTCAACCTGGAGCCAATACAATCCGCGCGCATGTGGTTGGTGGTGCTCCCCTGCCGGATCACCTCGCTGGGCAGCATAGACTCGCTGCCGATCAGCGACTGCTGCCCCTCGAACACTTTGCCAACGCCAAAATAGCCATCGGAAGAGATAATGAAGAAATAAAAATTATCCAGGTCCAGGAAGCGGCACACAACGCCAAAGTCGTTATCATCACTGCCGCCAACTTTGGCAGTATCCACTTCAATGCGCACATCACTGAACTTCAAGCCCGGATTGGAAAGCACATCTTGATTGATGGTATTGACGAAGATGCGGTAAATGCCGTCGTAATAATCGGTGATCCCTTCCGCCTCGCTCACCCGGTCCCAGCCGCTGGAGGGGTCGGAAAAGTCATCCTGGAACAGCACGTTTTCCGGCAGCGGCGGGTCAGTGCTGCCGCCCTCCCCGACAGGAAGCATCGAGCAGGCGGCTGTGGTTAAGAATACTGCCAGCAGAAGGAAGGAAACACGCAAGCTCATAATCTCTCTTTCATATCATTGCACAATGAATTCTCTTTATCCAACCGGATCAATTGCCCAACCTGGCTGGAATCAGAGGCTAATTTTAGCACAATCAGGGGAAATAATTCTCCATCAGCCGCTGCGCCTGGTCTGCGGCGGGCGTACCTGGTGCCAGCTCCAGCACATACGACCATTTCTCGCGCGCCCGGCTGCGCTCATCTCTCAGGATGTAGATCAGCCCCAGGTGCACGTGCCCCGGGGCATAGCCCGGGTCGGCCTGAACGGCGCGCTGGAAGGTGCGCTCGGCGTTGGCAAAATCCTGCAGGAGCAGCAGCACCTGACCCAGCATATCCAGGTTTGCCGGGTCGTCCGGGTCCAGGGCAGCCGCCCGGCGCGCGGCTGGCAAGCCGACCTCGCGCAGCCGATACTCGTAGCCGGCAGAGAAGGCCGCCAGCAGGCGCCAGTAGTCCGCCTGGCGCGGCTCGAGCTCCACCGCCGCCTGGTAAGCACTCAGAGCAGCTTCCATCTCGCCGCCCTGCGCCAGGGCGTTGCCCAGCTCTGCCAGCAGAGCCGGGTTATCCGGGTATATCCCGCTGACACGGCGGAGGACAGGGCGGGCCTCTTCAAACCGCCCGTGACGCTGCCAGTATAAAGCCAGCAAAGTGTTTGCAGCCAGCGAGTCGGGGTCGATTTCCAGTGCTTTCTGAAGCTCCGCCAGTCCCGTCTCCGGATCGGCTGCTCCAATTTGTGCGGGCAGGTGCTGGCGCGCCTCACCCAGGTATGCCCAAGCCTCGGCGAACTGTGGGCGCTGGTCAACAGCGCGCTGGTCGACCGCCCTCTGGAAAGCTTCGGCTGCCCGCGCCCACTCTCCCAGGGCCGCCAGGGCGCGGCCCGCTTCGAGCAGGGTATAGGCGGGGTCGTCCGCCCGGTTGGCGGCGCGGATGCTGCTCATCAGGGCATCGGCGCGCGGCTTGAGCCCGGGGTCCAGGTCAGCCGCCTGAGCCAGGTGCGGAAGGGCTTCCTGCGGCTGCTGTGCAGCCAGATACAGACCCAGCGTATAGCGCAGCTGGACGTCCGCCGGGCGCAGGACTGCCAGCGCCTGCAGGTCAGCCGTCACTTCCTGAGAGCTGCCCTGGTCGCGGTGCACCGCTAAATAGCGCGTGTAAATTTCTGCGGGATCAACGCCAGCCTGCAGAGCCATCCCCCACGCTTGCAGCGCGGCTTGCCCATCGAGCTGCTGCCGGTAGGCATCTCCCAGGGCAAGATAACCGGCTGCGCTGAGCGCATTCAGGCTTTTCCCACCCTCGAAATACGTTACGGCAGCCTGGGCATCGCCGCCAAGCAAGGCATACGCCCCTGCCACCTGCCACAGATCTACCCGCCAGGGCTGGTACTCAACGATCTGCGTCAGGCTGGCTGCCGCTCTACCTGCCGCGCCCGCAATGACTGCCGGCTGTACATTCTGCAGGCTGCGCTGCAGCTCGTGTGGGCGCGGGGCAATCCCCAACAGGGGCAGTACAATTAAAGGGATCAGCGCCCGGATGATTATTTGCAGGTCTATTCTTTGCAGCATTAGAATAAATTATAGCTTATGGCAGGTGCGGTATATCTCGTTTCGTGCACCCAATATGCATGAATTTGTTGTTTTTTGGCGGATTTTGATTATAATGGAAGCATGCACATCAGACCGATCAACCCAGATCAAGCTTCTTGAGGTGGAATGTCTATGGATTTCAGCCTGACCGAAGAACACCGCATGGTCCAGCAGATGGTGCAGGATTTCGTCCGCAGGGAAGTTGCGCCGGTGATCAAGGAATACGACCGCCGGCAGGAAATGGCTCCCTTTATCCTGCCGCGCATGGCAGAATTAGGCATCCTGGGGGTGTGCATCCCGGTACGCTACGGCGGTCAGGGTATGGATTACATCTCCCTGGGGCTGGTGTGCGAGGAGCTGGAAGCTGTCGACTCCACCCTGCGGGTGGTGATGTCGGTGCACATGGGGCTCAACAGCATGGCTCTGCTGCAGTGGGGAACTGAGGAGCAGAAGCAGAGACTGCTCGCACCCCAAGCGCGCGGCGAAAAAATCGCCTGTTTCGGTCTGACCGAATCCGGGGCAGGCTCGGATGTCGCCGCCATCCAGAGCAGCGCCCGCCGTGAGGCAGGTGATTACATCCTTAACGGCGAGAAGATGTGGATCTCCCTGGCTACCAAGGCCCACCACGCATTGATAGTTGCCCGCACAGACCCGGATGTTCCAGACCCGCACGATGGGCTCTCAGCATTCCTGGTTGACCTGGAAAGCCCGGGGGTCACCCGCGGCGATATCCACGGCAAATTGGGCGTGCGCGCTGGCTCGACGGGCTGGCTGGCTTTCCAGGACGTACGTGTGCCGGCTGCAAACCTCATCGGCGAAGAAGGTGAAGGTTTCAAGATCGCCATGTCCTGCCTGGACAACGGGCGCTATACGGTCGCTGCCGGCGCAACCGGGCTGATACGCGCCTGCCTGGAAGCCAGCACAAAATACGCTCACGAGCGGTATGCTTTTGGGCGTGAGATCAGCAGGTTCCAGCTGGTGCAGCAGAAGATAGCTTACATGATACAATCTTATGACGCAGCGCGTCTTCTTTACCTGCGAGCCGGTTGGATGAAGAACCAGGGCATGCGCAATTCTCGAGAGACTTCCCTTGCCAAATGGTATGCAACCGACGCATCTTTTGAAGCCGCATCTCAGGCTGTGCAAGTCCACGGAGCATACGGGTACAGTGATGAATATGATGTCGAGCGCTACCTACGCAACTCGAAGGGCGGCATCATCTATGAAGGCACCAGCGAGATCCACCAGCTGATCCAGGCCGGATACGCCCTGGGTCTGCGCCAGGATACGCCGCTGCGCTGTGGGATGCCGGCTTACGATGCCAGCCTCTGGCAGGAGAATAAATAAGGGCTATTATTGCAGGTCTGCCCAGCTGACCGGTCTGCGTGGGAGAACTGGCCTGCATTTCGATCAAAATCCAACGCAAGTACAAACAAAAAGGAGGTCGCTTTGAAAATCGTTGTCTGTGTCAAACAAGTGCCCGACTCAGCTGCGAAGGTCGTCGTTGAAGACGGCAAAGCCACCTGGGGAGATGCACCACTGGTGATCAATCCCTGGGATGAATTCGCAGTTGAGGCGGCCCTGGTGCAGAAGGAAGCCCACGGGGGTGAAGTCACCGTGGTGACTGTCGGCGAGGAAGCATCTAAGGAAGCGCTGAAGCATGCCCTGGCGATGGGGTGCGGGGAAGCGGTGCTGGTCAGCGACCCGGCTCTGGTAGGGGCAGACAGCCAGGCTGTTGCACGGGTGCTGGCGGCTGCCATCCAGAAGATGGGCGAGGTAGACCTGGTGTTCTTCGGTCGCCAGGCCATTGATGGCGATATGGGTGTCACTTCGATCCAGACCGGGCGCGCCCTGGGTTGGCCTGTGCTCAGCCTGGTCTCAGTAATCTCCAACCTCGACCCAGCCGGGCAGGTCATCCGCGTCGAGCGTTCGACGGAAGAGGGACGCCAGATCGTGGAGACCAAACTGCCCGCAGTGGTGAACGTTGTCAAGGATATCGGTGAGCCGCGCTACCCCTCCTTCATGGGCATCCGCAAGGCATCGCGAGCCACCATCCCGACCTGGTCGCTGGGCGATCTGGGGATCGAGGCTCCGGCATCGGCGGTCAAATGGCCCGAGCTGGAGAACGCACCCGTGCGCGAGGTGCAGACGGAGATGATCAGCGGTGATAGCCCTCAGGAGATCGCCGACAAATTAGCCGACAAGATCCTGGCGGAGAAGGTGCTGTGATGAGCGAAAAAATCTGGGTTTACATCGATCAAGTGAAAGGGACCGCTCACCCGGCATCCTGGGAAGCTCTTGGAGCAGGACTGATTTTAGCCGAGAAGCTGGGCGGCGGCGTCACTGCCCTGGTGTTCGGCGCTCAGGCAGCAGAGATCGCCAATGACGTCTTTCAGCATGGTGCGGTGGAAGTGCTGTATGCTGACGACCCCACCCTGGCTGACTACCGCGCCGAGCCATATACCAGCCTGCTGACCGGTCTGGCAAAAGAAGCCTCTCCCGAGGTGATCATCCTGCCGACCACCACCCGCGGGCGTGAAATGGCTGCTATGGCAGCTATCGACCTTAACACCGGGGTCATGCCCGATGTGACCGCCATGGAGATCGAAAACGGGCGCGTGGTCGTCACCCGCCCGGTCTACGCCGGGAAGCTCTTCGCCAAGGCATACTGCGAAGCCAACCCGCAGCTCATCACCACCCGCGTCCGGTCCTTCCCAAAAGCGGAGGCAGACCCAGCGCGCAGCGGTTCACCCAAGCAGGTTGCACCTGTCATGGGAGAAGATCAAATCCCATCCAAGGTGATGGGCTACACCCAGGCTACTGGCGGCGTGAGCCTGTCCGATGCGGGCGTTATTGTTTCAGGCGGACGGGGAGTCTCGAACAACCCGGCGTTATCGCCTCCGGCGGGTATGGATGAGAAGCAGGCCGAGATCTGGAAGGCGCAGGAAGGCTTCAAGCTGGTGGGCGACCTGGCAGGCGTGCTCGGAGGAGCAGTGGGAGCCAGCCGCGCCGCAGTAGATGCCGGCTACATACCGTACGAGCACCAGGTAGGTCAGACCGGTAAAGTTGTATCCCCCGACCTGTATATAGCCTGCGGTATCTCCGGTGCCATCCAGCACCAGGCTGGAATGCGCACCAGCAAGGTCATCGTCGCCATCAACAAGGACCCGGAAGCCCCGATCTTCAGAATGGCGCGTTTTGGCGTCGTTGGCGACCTGTTCAACATCGTCCCGGCGCTCAGCGAAGCATTTCGTCAACGAATGGGTAAATAACATCAAGAGACAGGTGTTGTTTTTT
>JAQBDA010000076.1:0-23097 GCA_032124675.1 Chloroflexota bacterium | reverse complement strand
AATACGATAAATGTGACGGGAAATTGAAAACGATAATCAAACCTTAACAGTCTGATATGTAGTATTTATAGTAATTTAATTTCGGATAGAACAAAGACCAGGCGAGTGGTTGTTCGCCTCATTCGGAACTGTCTGTACTGTCTGTATGGAAAGCAGCATACGAGAAAATTTCCATCTTATTGATGCGGTCCCCCTGCGCTGGGATCTGTCAGGTGGCACACGGTGCAGGTATCCAGCTCCACGGTATGCACCTGCAGGTTGGTGAACTTGATTCCATCCTCGGGACGGGCGCTGGGAGCAACCGCGTGTGGGCTGTCATGGCACGCCTCACAGTATATGCCGCCGTGGCCCTTAGACAACCGGTATAGAGCATAATCCTGTTCATAACCAGGTTCATCGTGGCATGTGTCATAGCGCGGCTCGTCCAGCCAGATCGGATAAATCTCTGTTATAACAGTGCATACCGAGATCATTCCAGCCGATGACCACGTATTCCCCCAGGATGGGTGTGGGTGTGTCATTGTTCTGCAGGACGATTGGCAGGTATAGTGTATCTATTAGATTATCGATGGTCGTTTGGGCAAGAGCAGCGATCGGTTGCCAGTAAAGTGCAGTGGCAATCAGGAATAGGACTATTCCGGTCAATAGAATGCCCAACAGCAGGTGTTTACCCACCTATGAGGTATCGTCCCTAACAGTTGTGCTAAAAAATGAAATCTGTCCCTTAATATGTTAAGGATATCGGATAAAATAAAGGTACATTCCAGGTACTGGTATAAAAGCCGCAGCAGATTTGCTCTATCCAGGTCGACAGCCAGGCTTGGGTGTGGAGGTGATAAATGACCCGTATACTATTGGTCGATGATGAACCCTTGATAACTGATTCGCTCAGCTACAGCCTGAAAAGGGAAGGATTCGAAGTGAAGGCAGTAGGGGATGGAGAACTGGCGATGAAGGCGATCGGCAGCTTTGACCCCGATCTGGTGGTCCTGGATATTATGCTGCCGGGTATGAACGGGCTGGAAGTATGCCGGCGGATTCGAGCCAACAGTTCTACGCCGGTTATCATGCTCACCGCCCGTGGGGAAGAGCTGGACCGCATCTTGGGTCTGGAAGTGGGCGCAGACGATTATCTGGCAAAACCATTCTCCTTCCGTGAGCTGCTGGCGCGCATCCGTTCGATCCTGCGCCGTGTGGAAATGGACCGCCAGACCTCCCAGTTCCAGCCGGTCAATGTTGGCAACCTTACCTTGGACCCGATTGCACGGCGGGTGTTTCGCGGAGGTCAGGAGCTGCAGCTATCGGCGCGCGAGTTCGACTTGTTGTCTATCTTGATGCGCAATGCTGGACGAGCGCTAAGCCGCGAGGAACTGCTCGCCCAGGTATGGGGTGAAGATTGGATTGGAGACCCACGCACATTGGATGTGCATGTTCGCTGGCTGCGCCTCAAAATCGAGGAAGACCCGGCTGAGCCAGAATATATCCAGACTGTGCGCGGGCATGGCTACCGTTTTGCTGGCCCAGAGGAGTTAGGATAAATTTCCGGTCCGGAGAACATCGGATGAAGCCATTTCTTCCTCGTACTTTGCAGGCCCGGCTGATCCTCACCCATCTCGTAGTAGCCCTGACAGCCGTCGTGATGATGACGGCGATTACCGGGTTCCTGGCGTACCAAACAATCCGCGGTCAGGTAGAACAAAGCTATAAAGATCTGGCTGTTGCAGTCGCGGCCGGGTTGGAAAAGCCTCTCGCAGGCTACCTGGCGGGTGAGCTTTCTCTGGATGAAGTCAGCCCACAGACATCCTCCTCACTGCTGGAAGATTCAATACATTTCACAGTATTCTTACCGGAAGGCCAGCCGCTGCTTGACAGCGCTGGCAATCTGCCAGCATCCGTCGATCCTGAAAGTGCTCCGGACGTTTGGGCAGCGATCAGAGGTGCTCCACCATCGGAGAAGACACAGGCGTTCAGCCTGCTCCAGGGAGAGCGTTTATTTGTGTCTGTCAGGATTGGCAGCGGGGAGCAGTTTGCGGTTTTCCGCCTGGATGTCCCCAGGCAGATTTTTTGGCAGGCGGCGAGGCGGACGTTGGGCATGGTTATGATCGCGGCATTGGCTGCCTCTGTGCTGGCCATCGCGGTCGGGTATTGGCTGGCACGCCGCATGGGAGAGCCGATCGAGAACCTGATCCAGGCTGCGGAAGACCTCTCGCAAGGCGAACTCCACACCACTGCCGTGACCCCTACTGACCCGCTTGAGCTGCACCGGTTGGTGGTTGCTTTCAATAATATAGCCTTACGTATGCAGGCGAACCTCGATGAGATGCGCACGTTTGTTGCATACGCCAGCCATGAACTGCGCACTCCATTGACTTCGATCAAGCTGCGTGTAGAAGCACTGCGCAACGGCGCGCTGGATGACCCTCCGGTAACCGATCGTTTTCTTTCTGAGATCGAGAGCGAGGTGGACCGTCTGAGCTATATGGTGAACGATCTTTTAGACCTCTCTCGAATTGAAGCAGGGTTGGAGATGGCGCAGCTCGTCCCACTTAACCTGGCAACCATCGTTGACGACGTGTTTGAAACATACCGCGTACGGGCACAACGTGCCGGCATCAATCTGACCTATAACGCCGACCCGTCCTTACCCCTGATTCTTGGTGAAGAGGATCAGCTGCGACGTATGATCTATAATCTGGTGGATAATGCGATAAAGTATACGCCTCGGGAAGGATCGGTCACTTTGGTCCTCAAAACCGTGCAGCCTGGGGGTAAGATCCAGTTCTTGGTGCAGGACACAGGCTTCGGTATCTCCAAAGAGCATCTTCCCCGCATCTTCGACCGCTTCTATCGTGTAGAAGCCACCCGGCCGCGATACGGTCCAACGCATGGCAGCGGGTTGGGTCTGGCGATTGCCCGGACGATCGCCGAAAACCATGGTGGCAGGATTTGGGTTACCAGCCAGGTCGGCAAAGGCTCGACATTCGGGGTGGAATTACCCGTCGCGCACAACCACTATAGATAAAGAAAAGAGGCTGGTCTGCCCTAATAGAGCCAGCCTCATATCACCTGACTCCAGCTTTGGTCAGGTGTTGTAATCTCCTGCTGTAGGACAGCAGGCCTTGCCTGTGTCAGATCAGACTATTTCTTGACCCCTACTCCATACAAGCCCATCTTGCTGATACGGCAACTGACCCTGCTGTTGCCCGGCTTGAAAATGAAATGGGTTGGGCACTCAGTCCATTTATTCTTCCACGAATCATAGTAGTAAATGGTCAGGGCGCCTTTGTTCCACAGACGCTGCTCGGGCCCTCTAAGCTTGAAATAGACATACACCGGGCCGACCACGCTGTTGACCTTCGTATTATCCTGGTCGTAGAGGCGCGTAAAGAGCAGATGCTGGGTAAATTTTGGTACGAACTCCCCCGGCAGATTACCTTTGCTAGTCCGGGTGAGCTTCACCAGGCCATCATATTGGCTGTAGGTAAAGACCAGCCCGGCGCGTCCGAGACTCACGTCGGTGTTCTCGCCAAACGAAATCGCCTGGACAGAGGAGCTGGCTGCAAGTAAGGAAAGGGCCAGGATAACTGCGACTACTGTCAGAACCAATTTCTTATTCATCATGCATCTCCTTTCATACTCGTGGACTGCGAAACGGATTGTAGTACTCCGGTTCTCTAACTGAAATGATTACTAAGACCATTTTACAGTTAATTTTGATCTTGTCAACTGTTGGTTGTGTTAGTTTTCCTTTAAACAGCGATTTTTCCCATCTCTTTATCTACGCGGATTGCCTCATTCCTGCGTTCAACCCATTCCGAGCGCTGAATTGATGGATATCCGTGCAACAATTATGCCATATCATTCTCCGCGATTAAATTCCCTTCCAGTCAGGATTTCGCTTCTCCACGAATGCCGACATACCTTCTTTCTGGTCTTGAGAGGCGAACAAGAAGTAAAAAGCCCGCCGCTCGTCAGCCAACCCATCGGTTAAGAACGACTCGAATGCATGGTTGACTGATTCCTTGCCCAGCCGCACGGCTAAAGGTGCTCGCCCGGCTATCTCCTCCGCCAGACCGAGAGCCTCCTCCAGATATCGTTCTACCGGCACCACCCGGTTGACCAGCCCGAAGCGCAGCGCTTCCTGCGCGGTCAGCGTTCGATTGTTGAGTACCATTTCCATGGCAACTGCCTTGCCGACAGCCCGTGTTAGGCGCTGAGTACCGCCTGCGCCGGGTATCACACCCAGGTTTATCTCGGGCTGTCCGAAGCGGGCTGTCTCGGAGGCGATGATCATATCGCAAGACATCGCCAGCTCGTTGCCGCCCCCCAGGCACCAGCCCGACACGGCCGCGATAACTGGTTTCTTGATGTCCATGATGTGGTCGAATAATGAGATATGGTCCACACGCAGCATTTCAACCGCCGATGCGTCTGCCATCTCCTTGATATCCGCCCCGGCAGCAAAGGCGCGCTCATTGCCGGTGATAACCAGTGCCCCGACCGCGTCGTCGCTGTCGAATCCGGTCAGCGCCTCCATTAATTCCCCGACCAGCTGGTTATTGAGCGCGTTGAGGGCCTGAGGCCGGTTCAGCTGCACCAGCCCGACCCTTTGGCGAGTTTCGGCAAGGATGGTTTCATATTCTGTCATTCCTACCTCCGTTGGTGTTATATGGGTGGATATGCTCTGCCTAGACGGCAGCAAAATCTGAGCATCAGCGCTCCGGGATGGACTGCCGCGCCAGCCGGTCGACACGCTCATTGTTAGGGTTGCCTGCGTGGCCGCGCACCCAATGCCAGCTGATCCGGTGCATCTGGATGGAGCCGTCCAGTGCCTTCCACAGGTCTACGTTGGCCAGCGCTCCCCCTTTGCGCCGCCAATTGCGCGCCCGCCACCCAGGCAGCCACTCGGTTATGCCTTTCCTCAGGTACTGCGAGTCAGTATAAAAATCTATCTGGCTGGGACGGGTCAAGGCATCCAATGCCTGCACCGCGGCGGTCAGCTCCATTCTGTTGTTGGTCGTTTGAGCATCGGAGCCGGTCAGAACCCTCTCGTGCGACCCGTAGCGCAGCAGTGCCGCCCATCCGCCTGGTCCGGGGTTCGGGTCGCAGGCGCCATCAGTATATATGATCACTTTCGTAGGACTGGTCATCGGTCTGGATATGGCTCTGCATTTGAGCGCTGCGGTCTGCAGTCGGTACCTCTGTTATTCCCAGGCATTCTGCGCAGCGATCTAACGCGAGCGATTTTGGAGTTCGGCAGCAGTCCGATCGAGAAGCTTTACCGTTTCGGGTAGCTGCTCCATGGTGAAATACCAGCGGAAGAGCTGGGTGGCAGCATCACTGACTGCCCAGCGCACAGAGTCCCAAGATCTGAGCCCGGGTTCCGGCTGAGCATGTTCTAATAGGTCAATCGCGGCGCTCCACTGTGGAGCAGCAGCGGCAGGCAAATCCAGGTGGTCGAGCGTCGAAGCCTGCAGGGGATATGAGGCTATCGCCTGCACCCAGCGCCCTTGGTTCTCAGGTGAGAGCAGCCAATGTGTGAACAGCCAGCTCGCCAGCTGTCTCTCTGGCGTTGATTCTAAGACGACATACGATGGACCGTACACTGTGGTTGCCAGGTGTCCATCTGCCCCAGGAAACGGGATCACAGTCCAATCGTCGCCGCTGCCAGCACGGTTGAATGCTTCCTGCTGGAAGGGTATGCTCGTGATGCTCCCGGTTGAGAACAGCGCTCTCCGGGCAGCGAATGCCTCTTCAGATGACTGGTCCTCGGACAGCCAGGCACATCCTTGCTCGTACAGCTCACGTAGGAATTCCAGGGTGTCTTCTACTTCCGGGGTGTTGAATCGATAGCCCTGTCCATCTGGACGGATAACCGGGCTTCCAAAGGCATACAGCCAGCCTAAAACTGTTGAATAGTCGGTGGATACGACCCAGCCGCCGGTAGTATCGTTTTCAGGGATATTGTCATTCAGATTTGCTCTGGCAGCCGCGCAGGTTTGTGCTTTGAATTGATTTGTGGTAGTGGGTGCCGAACGGAACCCAAGCTCCTCAGCCCAACTGGTATTGTAGAATAGGAGTTGGCCGGAGCGCTGGGCTGGCATGCCGAATTGCTTCTCACCGCTGGCAGCCGGCGGCCAGAATATAGGGTAGAAATCAGCCAGCTCCTCCTCGCTCACTCCCCAGATAGGATCACTGATATACTTCCTTAAATCTACCGTGATCTCGTCTATCGCGTCCCAATTTAACGCCTGGTGGTCGAAGGCAACCACCAGATCGGGTGGTTTACCCTCCTGTATGGCAAGCAGCACCTGCTCATTCATAGAATCGTAGCTGCCTGCGTACGTCGCCTCGACCTCAACACCCCAAGGGTTGGTGGCATTGAATTCATCTACCAGAGACGCAGTAAGGCGTCCTGCCTCGCCAGACCAGACATGCCAGTACTGCACAATCGTACCTTTCAATTCGTCCGGGTCTACTTCGATGAGACTGGTTGGGAGAGCGGTTGGTGGGGGAGTCGGTGTGCGATTTGGTGCTGCGGGCGATTGGGTGCTCCCTGTCTGCTCACCGTCGCCGGGCTTGTCCGCAGTCGCAGTGCCCGGTGTGGAGCGCTGGGTGGGGTTCGGCGTCGTCTGGCAGGCCGCCAGCAGGGTCGAGAGATAAACGATGACCAGGAACAGGCTTGCGGATATTCTTTTCAGCGGTGATCTGGCAGCGCTCAAGGATGGGATCATTTACGGCAGGTAATCCCAGGGATTAACCTTGGTGCCGTTGTACATCATTTCATAATGCAGGTGCGATCCTGAGGAGTTGCCTGTGTTGCCCATGGCGCCGATCACGTTCCCCTGGAATACACTCTGACCGCAGCCGACGTTGTAGGCGCTCAGGTGGGCATACAGCGTTTGCCAGCCGTTGCCGTGGTTGACCACGACCACATTGCCGTACCCCCAATTGTTCCAGCCAGCATAAACTACAACGCCGTTATCCCCGGCATAGACCGCATCACCGGTTTCACCATCGATATCAATGCCGCTGTGGTTGGTCGATGGCGAGTAATCGAATCCCGACAGGAAGTGGTTGTTAGCCGGCCAGATGAACAGCCCGGCTCCAACTGCACCATCGGCAATCGAGCCGCATGCCCCCGGACCGAGTACTTTCGCCACCCCAGGATTATCACGCGGGATGGCAGGCGCGCTCCAGGTTACAAACTCGCGTGTGCCGCCGGGTATGACCAGCCAGGTGCCGGGATCGATATTGGGGCTGGTAAAATCACCAACCTGGTCAGCGGTCAGGTTATTGCCGGGAAAATTGACAATATCCTCTGGTTGAACGCCAAAGAAATTTGCCACGCCGTTCAGCCCATCTCCGGCAGACCAGCGATAGTATGTGCCGTCCAAGGGTAGGATGTTGAGTTCTTGCTCGGGTCGCAGGTTGTGTGGGTTGTCGCCCAGCACGAACTGGTTTCCCCACAGGATGGTCTCCGGTTTCAGACCGAATTTCTCTGCGATGCCGAACAGAGTATCCCCTACCTCAACCACATAGACAGTTACCTCCTGCCTCGCTCGAGCAGGGATAGTGGTATGCCAGTGGATTGAACCTGGGATAGCCTCGAGCGAATCGTCTACTACGTATGGGGGCAGGTCAGGCGGTATTTTAGTAGGTGTTGGCGTAGAGGGAGCAGCAGCCAGTGCAGATTCTGCACTTTCGCTGTTCGTTTGTGTCGAGCCGTAGAACTGGCGCATGACCAGGGCGACTACCAGGATCAGTGCGATCAGCAGGACATGCGTACCAAGGCGCAGGGAGATATCAGCCAGACCCGCCTGGGAGAGACCTTCCCAGATCGCCAGCAGGCGGCCCTGAGTTTCTTGCTGTGTCTCATTGCCCGGCTCTCCATCTGGTGAATTTACAGGATTAACGGAGGCAGTGATATCGTCCGATAAATGCTCGTCAGTCATATTAGCCACTTCCGGGCGGATAATAACACCTGGATGCAGTTTCGTCAAATCCGGTCAGAAGCGCTCTATGGCTTGTTGATGCCAGCCACTGCATCCGTGGCTGCTGTCTCCGGATCAGTTTGCAGTTTGAGTACGTCGAGCGTTGCTTTCTGAAGCAGCGGGCTGATGCTGTTGAGTACGTCGCTGGAGGGGATGAGCCGGGCATCTGTAACGATCTCGCCAGCCAGCATGCGCTGGGTTGCGGTGCTCCAGTTTGCCAGCGCGCTCGGTCTGGTTGGTAGATAGCCAAGAGCGGTCGTCCAGCGCGCCAGGAAATCACCCTCGCTCATGAACTCTGCCAGTTCGACGCTGATCTGCTGGTGCTGCGGTTCGGGGGTGGCAAGTGCCCACACCCACCCGGTCGCCAGGGTAGAATATCGCCCGCTGGCGGTTGGCAGGGGTGATCCGGCAGTATTGCCGAGCATATTATCGTAATAATCCGATGCCCAGGTGGCAATCATATCAGCATTACCGGCATTGAACACTTCCCAGATCTCGTCATCGGTCTGGTACTGGGTTGCCTCAAGGGGGATCAATCCGCTGGTTGCAGCAGTATGGTAGTACGTCAGTACCTCAGTGAGTGGCATGGCCTCCAGGGTTGGACGCTCCTGCTCATCCAGCACTGCGCCACCGCTGGCCTGGTATTGGGCCAGCGTGAAGAGTGCCTGCGGGTCTGCCGCAGGGAACAAGAATGCTCCAGGGCTGGCCAGGGTATCGGACAGTGTGCGCGGTGGGACGGGGATATTCGTGGTGTGATAGACCAGCATCAAGGCATCTCCCGCGAACGGGATGCCAAATGTGCTCTCCTGCAGGCGCGCCATCTGCCGGGCGTACCCGTACCAATCGGAGTCTTCGATCGGTTCGATCAATTCATTGAATGGTCGCAGCAGACCTTTCAAGGCGGCCGCCTCCAGGGCGGGCCGCGGCAGGGCGACCAGATCGGGCATAGCCAATGGGGCTGCTGCACTGGCAGCAATGAGTGAGTCGAGCAGGCCGCCTGGTCCCTCCAAGGCCTTCAAACGCACCTCTATCTGAGTATTCGGTCTTCGCTGAGTGAATTCATCCAGACGGGCTTGTAATATATTGCCAGCCGGGCTGCCAGAATTTGGATCAAACTCCGCCGGGAGCCACAGTTCGATGGTCAGCGGTCCCTCCGGTGTAGGTGTGTTCTCCGGGGTGGGCACCCTGGTCGCCGTGGCTGTTGGGATGACCTCAGGACTTGGTGAAGGTTCGGGTGTCGGCAGCCCGCTGCAGGCTGTCAGGAAAATCAATACCAGCCCAAACTGGATCAGGCGGTGCATCTTGGGGGATTTCATGGTGATGTATTTCATGGCGATATATTTGATCGCGATGTAGTTCATCGCAAGACACCTTCAATTGTTATTTTTGCCATTAATGTGCTCTACGCTCACACGGCCTGTAATTCGATCGGCTCGCTGAGCAGTGCGACCAGCAAGCGTACTGAATTCAAGACGTCCTCGTAGTCCACCATTTCGGAGGGAGAGTGGATATAGCGGCAGGGAATTGAGAGACAGCCAGCCGGGACACCGGCCCGCGTGAGCTGGATTGCCCGCGCATCTGTCCCGCCTCGCTCAAGGATTTCCATCTGGTAGGGGATTTTTGCCTTTTCTGCACCCGCTACCATCCAGCTCACCACACGTGGGTCTGCAAGCATGCCGGCATCTCGCACTTTAATCGCCGGTCCTTTACCCAAACTGACCTGCATTTTGAGTCCTTTGGGGGTGTCCCCGGTGCCGGTAACGTCCACGGCTAACCCCAGCTCAGGGTCAATGCCATAAGCGGCTGTTGTTGCCCCGCGCACACCGACCTCTTCCTGCACGCTGAAAACGAAATAAAGCTCGTGCGGGGAACCGTCTAACTGCCGCAGTGCTTCGATGAGAACTGCCGTCCCGATGCGGTCATCCATTGATTTGGCAACCAGGCGCTGTCCCTGGTCGAGAAATGGCCGCTCGAATGCGGCAACATCACCGATTCGCACCGGGCTGTCCTCCTTGTTCTTTACCCCGATATCGATGAACATTTGCTCGAATCCGGGGGTGTCATACGTGTTTGTCAGATATTCGACGCCGATCACACCTGCAGTACCGTTTAAGAAGCGCACCCGGCTGCCCGGGCAGTTGATCGTCCGCACGCCGCCAATGGTCGTAAAACGAACGAAGCCATTTTCGTCGATATGGGTTGCTATCACCCCGATTTCGTCCATATGTGCAGCCAGCATTATGCGCCGTCCATTCGCTTTCCGGGTACCTTTGCGGGCGATCAGATTCCCCAGCGCATCCACATGCACCTCATCAGCGGTGCCCTCGATTTCGCTGCGGATAACCTCCCGGATTCTGGACTCATATCCGGATGGTCCCAGGGTTTCAACTACTTTCTGAATGAGAGATTTCATAAATCACTCCAACGTGAATGAGTTTATTGATCAATATAATAATTTCACAGCTGAAATCGTTCCAGCGGTCAGCCTAACGATCAGCCTGCAGGATGTCCGGTGTTAATCTCACCAGAGCGACATACAGCAGAGCCAGTGTGTTCTCCCAGTCCGACAGGCGCGCCAGTGACACCGGCGTGTGCAGGTAGCGACCGGGGACAGAAACCGAGATGCTCGGGATGCCGGCTCTTTGTTTATGAATCATCCCGGCGTCTGTACCTCCACCGCCCGGCTGGCGCAGCTGGTAGGGGATGCCGTAATGCGCGGCTGTCTCCTCCAGATGGCGCGCCAGACGCGGATCGGAGAGTGTGGCGGCATCTGCCAGGTAGATTGCCGGACCTGAACCCAGGCGGGTATTATAGCGGGTATTCTCAGTATCATCCCAGGCGGGCATGTCATTTGCCGGGGTGCTGTCCAGGGCGATCGCCAGTTCAGGCTCGAGGGTATATGCGGCAACCTTCGCTCCACGCAGCCCAACCTCTTCCTGTACGGTGAATGCCGCCCGCAATTCGATATTGGGCGGAACATACTTGATCAGCTCGATCAGCGTAGCTACCCCGAGTCGATCATCCAACGCTTTGGCCCGCAAGCTGGGTCCAACGCGGCTGAACTGAGTAGCGAATGCAGCCCGGTCACCGACTTTGACTTTGCCGCTGTTGCCCGGGCCTACATCGATGCGCAGGCTGTCAATCGTTAATGCATTGCGCCGTTCGTCGGGCGTAGTCAGGTGGACCGCTTTGGCACCGATGACCCCGGGCACATGCTCTTTGCCCACCAGCACCGGTTTGCCTGGCAGGTAAGCGATGTGGACGCCGCCGACTGCCTCGAAGCGGAAGATGCCGTCGTCTTGGTCCTCGTTATGGGTCAGCATAAATCCGATTTCGTCCATATGAGCTGCCAGCATTACACGGAGCGCCTTTTTACCACTTCCTGATTTCATCGCCAGCACATTTCCCAGGTGGTCGATGCGCACCTCGTCGGCATGCGGGCGGACCTCTTCCAGGACGATACCCCGTACCTCGCCCTCATCACCCGATACAGAGCAGGCGTTTGTCAGGCGTTCCAGGAGTTTCAATTGAGCTGCGCCAACGCGCGGTGCTTTGAGCGCTTTCAGGGCTGCGTTCTGGGTCATAAACGGTCCTCTATATTCGGAGAAGTGGGGTGCCGGGCATCCTGGATGGAATTTATCGTATCAGTCATCCCAGCTCAGCTCATCCATAAATTTATCGTCCAGACCGGCGGCAAACTCTGCCAGCAGCCGTCCGGTGCGCTTGATATCTTTCACAGCCACCATTTCGACCGCAGTATGCATATAGCGCAGCGGGATGCTCACCACCATGGTCGGGATGCCCTCAGCCGCAACCTGAAGCGCGTAAGCGTCGGTGCCGGAATGCCTGGGCATCACTTCGGTCGTATAAGGGATTTCCAGGCGGTCTGCCAGTTCCTTGAATGCTTTATAGACGCCGCTGTGAATATTCGGTCCCCAGCCTAGGACAGGTCCCTTTCCTAGGGGGAAGCTTTTATGGCTCGGACTGCCCGGGCCGGAGCCAAAAGTCACGTCGATGGCGACTGCCAGGGTGGGTCGAATCTGGTAGGCGGAGGTGTAGGCACCGGCGAAGGTTTCTTCTTCCTGGGTTGTTGCGATGGACCAGAGATCCCAATGGATCGGTCGTTCGCGCAGTTCCCCCAGGCAGTGAGTGATCGCTGCCACCGAGGCGCGGTTGTCCAGAGAATGCCCCGCCAGGACGTCGCCATTGATCTCGATGGGCGGCTGGGCGAATGAGATCAAATCGCCAACCCGGACCTGGCGTTTTACCTCACGCGCGGTTAATCCTGGATCGACCAGCAGGTTGTGCAGCTCGACCGGCCCCGAGCGGTTGTCCGGCGGCAGAAGGTGTGCAGGCGGCTGGATGATGACCCCGGGCAGATCTTTCCTGCCATGAATGGTGACAATCTGTCCAGGCAGCACACGCGGGTCCAGTCCGCCGATCTCGGTGACCCGCAGGAATTCGTCGACAATTCCGGTCACGATCAATCCTATCGCATCCATGTGAGCCGCTAACAGAAGGCTGGGGCGCGGCTCCACCCCCTGACCGCGTTTAAATGCCTGCAGGCTGCCGACCTGGCTCACGTTCAACTCGTCGCTCAGCGGCTTCCAGGCTGTTTCTATTAATTGGCGCACCGGACTCTCATACCCCGAGAGACCGGAAGTCGAGATTAGGTTTTTCAAAAAAGATTTCAATTCTGTCATCGGTAATATCTGTTCTTCTCTGTAGGGATGTCTGTCGTGATCCAGATAGATTCAGGGCGTTGCCGAGGGCAACGGTGGTACGGTTGAGCTCGGTGTGGGTGTTATCGTCAGCGTGATGGTGGCGGTGGGTGTGCTGCTCGGTATGGGAGTAATGCTAGGCGTAGGGGTGCTGGTTGCCGGGATGGGTGTTAGCGTCACGGTGTGTGTTGGACTGGAGACTTTGATCTGCGTAGGGGTTGGCGTACTCGAGGCAGTCGGGCTGGGCAGCGGCGTGTTCGTCATCGTCGGAGATGGGCTGGGGGTGGCCGTCTGGGTAGGCGTGGAGGATTGGGTCGGC
Organism: Chloroflexota bacterium; assembly: GCA_032124675.1. Lineage (GTDB taxonomy): Bacteria > Chloroflexota > Anaerolineae > Anaerolineales > UBA4823 > JAQBDA01. Next base: position 10,063 of record JAQBDA010000076.1, on the reverse strand, counting down.
GTGAGAGAGGGAGTGCCGGGGGGCAGGGTGACTGTTGGGGAGGGCGTTAGAGAGGCTGTCATCGTTGCAGTGGCGGTTGCTGAAGGGGTTAACGTGTTCGTGGGGGTGAGTGTGAATGTCGGCAGTGGTCTGCTTTCCGGCGCCTGCCAGGCAGCGAACAATCCGGCGCAGTAGCATGGAATTGTCGCCATTGTGATCGCAATCAGTGCAATGCGTACTCGTCTGCGAGTATAGGGGTCGCTTAGCATGAGGTAGTCTCTTCTTGTTGCTTACCGACGCGTTGGGGTTTTACCAACGCATCTTGCCCGGGCATGCTGCGCTAAAGTGCTGCGTCAGGATAGCTGCTGTGCGGGCACTCCGGATGATAACATCAGCCTGCCGCTGTGGCAAGTTAGCGTAGGGAATAACCAGGGTTTTCACAGAAATTAGAGATCGTCCTCGCGAGCGCAGCGATCTCTCGTGGTAGTTTTCGCCGAACTTGCCCATTATTGACGCTTACATAAATTGGTTTAGTGCCTGTTCCGTATATTGATGGCCATAGAGCTTTACCAACTTTTATGAACGTCAATAATATGATACAAATATCGACATGGAATGGGTATATTTATCCCCACATCTGGATGACGTGGCGCTCTCGTGCGGCGGGCTTCTCTGGGAGCAGGCACACAGCGGAGGATCCCCATCGGTATGGACGATCTGCGCCGGCGAGCCGCCCCCCGTTCCGTACTCGCCATTTGCAGAAGAGCTTCACCGGCGCTGGGGGGCAGGTCGTGAGGCGATCGCCGCGCGCCGCAAGGAAGACCGGGTCTCCTGTGCCCGCCTGGGTGCTCGCTGCATGCACTTACCCGTGCCGGATTGCATCTACCGCCGTTCATCCTCAACCGGGCAGGCATACTATACGTCCGAGGGTGCAATATTCAGCCCACTGCACCCGGAGGAGACCGATTTGTTGGATAGACTGGCAGGCATGTTGGCACAGAATTTGCACGAAATGGCAGCACAGCCCCGATTAATCTGTCCGCTGGGTATGGCTGGGCATGTCGACCATCGCCTGACGCGAGCAGCCGCAGAACGGTTGGGTTATCCTCTCTGGTACTATCCCGATTATCCATATGTCCTTGACCGCTCCACCTCCATCGTTTCATATCTTCCCCCGGGCTGGGAGCCGGTTGTCTACCCGTTATCCGCAGCGGGATTGCAAGCCTGGGTGGAGGCGGTCGCCGCTCACCGGTCCCAGATCAGCACCTTCTGGTCGGATATGCAGGCCATGCAGCAGGCCATTCGGGAATATGCTCACCAGAACGGCGGTGTACGTCTGTGGAGACCTGCCTAGAAGGACGCGTGAGCTGCCCCTGGATCGAGGCATATCTTCTGTCAGATCTGTCAGTTTGCGACCGCCTGTGCTTATCTTGCGCCAAAAAATAAAGTGTGCTACAATCGCCACGCGGCGAAGTGAAAGCACTGCTTTCAGGCACGCCGCGTACCATTTCGAATAGGTAAGCAATATTAATTTGAATCGCTCCTTCGGGAGTGGTTCATTTATCTATCAGACAGGATGTTGAAATGCCTCCTTCTTTTTTAACACTCGAAGGATACCAAAAATTACAAGAGGAACTGGATTACCTGCGCACGACCAAGCGCCAGGAAGTCGCCAACCGCCTACATGAAGCCATGGAGGGCGGCGAACTCATCGAAGACGCTGAATACGAAGCTGCCAAAAACGAGCAGGCGTTTGTTGAGGGGCGTATCCAGGAGCTCGAGATCCTGCTTGCCAATGCCCGCGTCATCGAAGATACAGGAGTCAGGGAAGTCATCCAGGTGGGCGCAAAGGTAACCCTCCAGGAAGATGGCAACGACCCGGAAATGTATACCATCGTTGGACCGGCAGAAGCAAACCCGCGCAATGGGCGTATATCGAATGAATCCCCCCTTGGCCGCGCCTTGATGGATAAACGCGCCGGGGAGACAGTACGCGTCGATGCGCCCGGGGGTTCTTTTACCGTCCAAATTTTGAAGGTAGAATGATTTTGGGGCAGGTTTGAAAGCCCCGCGCATGACTGACTTGCGCGGGGTTTTTGGTTAATCAGGGAGCTGTACTGCAATGTCACAATACTCAAGCCTGGAAAAGGTCCGTCTGGAAAAAGTTGAGCGCTTGCGGGAACAGGGTGTCGAGCCATACCCCACACGCTCTGAGCGCACCCACACCAGCCTGGAGGTCTTGCGCGCCTACGAAGAGGCAGAAGCCGCCGGGGATTCCGAGGCAGTCACAGCCACCCTGGTAGGACGGCTGCGTTCCATGCGCCCGATGGGCAAGATCACTTTCGCCCATATCGAGGATGGTGATGGACGGATTCAGCTATTCCTGCGCGCCGACGATTTCGGCCAGGATAATCTGGATACGTTCAACCGAGAATTCGACCTGGGGGATTTCGTCCAGGCCAGCGGCGAGATGTTCCGCACCCGCACGGGCGAGGTCACCCTGCGCGTTAAGGAGCTGCACATGCTGGCAAAAGCCATCACCCCCCTGCCGGCTGCCAAAGACGAGTTGGTCGACGGCGAGGTCGTGCGCCATCAGACGCTCTCCGACCCCGAAGCGCGCTACCGGCAGCGCTATGCCGACCTGGCGATCAATCCGGAAGTGCGCCGCATCTTCCGCACCCGAACGGCTGTCGTGCGCGCCCTGCAGGAGTTCCTCGATTCGCAAGGCTTTCTGGAGGTCGAGACGCCCATCCTGCAGCCGCTATACGGCGGCGCAGCGGCGCGTCCCTTCACCACCCACCACAACCAGCTCAAGCAAGACCTCTTCCTGCGCATTTCCTTCGAGCTGTATCTCAAGCGGTTGCTGGTGGGCGGTTTCGAGCGGGTCTATGAGATCGGGCGTGATTTCCGCAACGAGGGCGTCGACCGCACGCATAACCCCGAGTTCACCCAGCTCGAATTCTATATGGCTTATGCCGACTACCAGCAGGTGATGGAGCTGACCGAAGACATGCTGGCTCACGTAGCAGACCGTGTGCTCGGGGGCCGCACCTTCACCTACCAGGGCACGCAGATCAGCCTGCAGCCACCCTGGCAGCGCATCGAGCTGAACAAGGCCATCCTGGAGATGTCCGGCATCGACATCGACCGGCACCCGACCACAGAAACCTTGTCCAAAGCGATGCGCGATGCCGGTATGCAGCCCGATCCCAAGGCCACGCGCGGCAAGCTGGTGGAGGGCCTGCTGAGCGATCTCGTCGAGCCGAAGCTCATCCAGCCGACTTTTATCTACAACTACCCGCGCGATATCTCACCGCTGGCCAAGAGCCGTCCGGGAAACCCGCAGCTTGTCGAGCGCTTCGAAGGCTTCATTGCCGGCATGGAGCTGTGCAATGCTTTCACGGAGCTGAACGACCCTCTCGACCAGGAAGCTCGCTTCCTGGAGATGGGGCGCGATTACGAAGTCGAGGATGAGGAGCGCCATCCCGTGGATGAGGATTATCTGCAGGCGATGCGCTACGGCATGCCTCCCAACGGCGGCTTCGGCATGGGCGTGGATCGCCTGACCATGCTGCTTACCGACACCCCTAACATTCGCGAAGTGATCCTGTTTCCACATCTGCGACAGGAAAGGGGAGAACCAAGCCCCTAATGACCTGCCTCAGATTTATGGCGGTCAATGTTAAAAAAGCCATCAACGGCAGCAGAGTTCCACCCGTCCGCTGAGCGCTTTGTCAACCGTTATTCAATGGAAGTCACATTGCTGACTTTAGGCGAGCTGCATAGTAGTTGGCTTGCTCGCTGTTATTAAGCGCTCGGTATAGCAGTTCAAGTTCTTCAAAGACATATGGGTCGGGCTCTCCTGCATCATCCCATTCTCTTTCAAGCCGCAGTTGTATCTCGATCGCTTCGTTCAGTCGACCAAGTGCACGTAATGTCCATGCAATCATCCAGTGTGCAATTCGAATAGTATGTGGGTCTCCATCTCGCTCGCGCGCAATGAGCGCCAGCTTGAATTCCAGTAGTGCCTCTTCATAGCGTTCGAGGAGATAAAGCGCATATCCGGTGTTGTTGTGCAGAGAACCTTCCCAATTTTTGGCCTCCTGCTGGGAAGAAGATTGCATGAGAGCAACAGCCTTATGATTCCACTCAAGTTGATCTTCGGGCCCTACATCTACGAAGGTCATCATATGAAGCGCGTCAATAGCCAGGTGATCCAGGTTTCCATCCCGCGCGAGTTCGTAGGCGTGCATGTAAGCGGATCGGGCCAGCTCTTTCACTTCGAAGGTTTGTGACTCTGGAGGATGGGTAGCAGAGGAGTAAGTTCGCCCCAACTCAAGGTAGTAACGAACCTTTGCTTCAACGCTGGCGCTCAGAGTCTGCGACTCAATGCCGGCAAGGATTTGTTGGGCCTGGGAGAAGTCGCCACGGATTCCGTATGTCCGTGCAATTTGTGTTTGAAGTATCAAAGCGTCATCGGCAGATGCAGTAGGAAGCGCAGAGCGGAAGCGCCGTTCGCTTATTTCGGGCTTGCCGAAGTCCCAGAGTTTCGATATATCTATTGTCATAGAGAATCTCCTGAAGTGTCGAGGCAACGAAGATTATGATCTACCGTAAATATTCATCACGGCGATAAAATGCAAATAAGACGCTCACGTGGTATATTTAGATAAATCCAATCCCATAAAGATATTATACTCAAATCCCTCTGGCTTTGCTTCCAACCCAATATGATTGTCTTTACCTCGCTACAGCGTCTGTGAATCAGCAAAATTTGTCAATGAAACCACCAGCGGCTAATTGTCCAGGCGACATTGATCTCGCTGCAAATCTCTTGCATATTTAAGCAGTTATAACAGCTAACAATCATCGTGCCGCCACTTGCCTTGGGCTACGCCTGAATTCGAGAGTCTGCAGATCAATCTTGTGTCCGTCACATACGGAAAGCTTGACATCACGCTGTGCTCGGGTATAATGCCTGAAATTCAGTCCACAAGGACCAGCGCGGAGATAAGTAGCTCCACCACCGTCGCCTGATGAAAGCCAGAGAGCTGCCGGGCGGTGCGAGGCAGCCGGGAACTGGAGCCAAATCCCCTCCGTCAGACAATTGTCTGGTTTACCCCGCAGGGGCCGAGGTTGAGATGCTGTGCAGTCTCACCCGGCTGTAAGGGGACCGGGTTCGCCCGTTAGCGCGTACATAAGGCCGTCTGCCGGGTTCCATCCAGGCATGTGGCAAATGCAGGTGGCACCACGAGCGCCTCCCTCGTCCTGCGCGGACCCGGGGGCGTTTATTATTTATGGCGGTCAGCAGTCGACCCGCAGGGTCGCAGCGGTCAGCTGAATGCTGATAACTGAAAACTGATTGCCGATACACGGAGGTGCAACCATGATCGATCTCAACCTTATTCGCGAAAAACCGGAGCTCGTCCGCCAGGCGCTGGCTGACAGGCAGATGGAAACCTCATCCGTGGAGCAGGTGCTCCAGCTGGATGATCAGCGCCGCTCCTTGATCCAGGAAGTGGAAACGCTCAAAGCCGAGCGCAACGTGGTCTCCAAAGAGATCGGTCAGATGCGCGATCCCGCGGCCCGCCAGGAGAATATCGATGCCATGCGCCTGGTTGGCGACCGCATCTCTGCCCTGGATGAGGATCTGCGCCAGGTGCAGGCCCGGTTGGATGAGCTGATGGCAAATATCCCCAACCTGCCGGACGCGCGCACGCCGCTGGGGGTAGACGAGAACGAAAATGTTGTGATCAAGACGGTCGGCGAGATTCCCGAGCTGGATTTCCAGCCCAAGCCGCATTGGGAACTTGGTCCGGAGCTGGGCATCATCGATTTCGAGCAGGGGGTCAAGATCACCGGCTCGCGTTTCTACGTGCTGAGCGGTGCCGGTGCCCGCCTGCAGCGCGCCCTGATCGCCTTTATGCTCGACCTGCACACACGTCAGGGCTACACGGAGAAGTACACGCCCTTCATGGTCAAGAGCGACACGCTGGTTGCTGCGGGTCAGCTGCCCAAGTTTTATGACAACCTGTACAAAGATCATGAGGAGGACCTGTGGATGGTCCCGACCGCCGAGGTGCCGCTTACCGGGCTGCACATGGACGATATCCTGGACGAGGACAGCCTGCCGCGCTACTACACGGCATATACACCCTGCTTCCGGCGTGAGAAGATGAGCGCCGGCAGGGATGTGCGCGGCATCAAGCGCGGCCACCAGTTCGACAAAGTCGAGATGTATATCTTCTGCAAACCTGAGGATTCGCCGGCTGCTTTCGAGAAGATGGTCGCCGATGCCGAGCAAACCTGCGCCGAACTGGGTTTCACCTACCGCGTGCTGCAGCTGTGCACCGGCGATCTGGGTTTCGGTTCTACGATTACCTACGACATCGAAGTATGGGCGCCGGGCTGCGGTGAATGGCTGGAGGTCTCGTCGATCTCCAATGTCACCGATTTTCAGGCCCGCCGTGCCAACGCCAAGTACCGCCCGGTGGATGGCGGCCGCGCCCGCCTGATGCACACCCTGAATGGCTCCGGGCTGGGTATGCCGCGCACCTTGATCGCCGTGCTGGAAAACTACCAGCAGCCGGATGGCTCTGTCGTGGTCCCGGAAGTCCTACAACCCTGGATGGGCGGCACCGGCGTCATAAGCTGATGCCTGCCTGGCTCGATATCTCTATCTTCGCTGTAGTCCAGATCCTGATGCTGATCGGGCTGTTCGGCTCGATCGTGCCCTTCTTCCCCGGTCCTTTCATCATGTGGCTGGCGGGTCTGGGCTACAGCGTTATGAACGGCTTCAACACCGCAGGCATCGTGCTGTTCACGATGATGACCCTGCTGATGATCTTCGCCGGGCTGGTCGACAACCTTTTCATGGGCGCCGGGGCGCGTAAGGGTGGCGCATCCTGGGTCACAATCCTGGTTGCCCTGATCGCTGGGGTTGCCGGGACGCTGCTGGTGCCCCCCTTTGGCGGGATCATCGCCGCGCCGCTGGCGGTGCTGCTGCTGGAATACGTGCGCCTGCGGGATCTGCGCAAAGCCTGGCTGGCGCTGCGCGGCATGACCGCCGGATGGGGGCTCTCGTTCATCGCCCGGTTTTCCATCGGGGTCGTTATAATGGTTCTGTGGTGGTTGTGGGTGTGGCTGTTGAAAGGATAATGCCGGTCGAGTGAGGGGCGGCAAATCAGGGTCTGAAGAAGACCATCCCCACCCCCATCCGTTCCAGACCTTCGTTTGCCCAATATTCCAACAGAGTCGAATCTGAGTCCAGCGCTTCGAAGAGCGCCGGGATGCTGCGTTGGTCACCGATCTGGGCCAGCGCCCGGGCTGCCTCGAGCCGGGGTTTATCAGGTCCTGCTTGCAGCACATCCAAAAGAGCAGGTACTGCCATCCCTCCGGCTGAAGCCAGGGCGTTGCCGGCCAGGCGGGCGACCAGTGAATCCCTGTCTGCCAGGGCTGCTGCCAGCGCAGAGATGGCTCGCTCGTCGGGCTGCTCCTGCAGGCCGCGCGCCGCGCAGCCGCGCACCGCAGGGTCAGGGTCGTCGAGCGCCTGGATAAGCGATCTCACAGACCGCTTGTCCATTATCTCAGCCAGGACACGTACCGCCCACCAGCGCCGCTCCGGGTCGGGATCGGCCAGCAGCGGCTCAAGGGCAGCCAACCCGGCCTGCCCAAAGGCAGCGATATGCCTGGCGGCCGTCTCGGCTTCCTGATCATCCCCGCTGACCAGCACCTCGGTCAGTCTATTTAATTGCAGATTTTCCTTTTCCATGAGAAACGCTAAAGTACGGGTTATCCCAACTATGATATCAGATTGAATGTTCCATTACCACCATAATCGGGTGGTCCTGGACGCTTCTCAGATATCAATTCACGGCTCTCGATCTGCGTCTCTGTGCTCTCTGTGAACTCTGTGGTGATTCGCTTTCACTAACCGGGTGGCGGCACCGGCAGGTCCTCTTTAGCGGTATTGATCCACTGATCTCCTTCGTCGATCAGCATTACCGGGATATCTTCCTTGATCGGGTATTTACGCCCGCAGTCCTGGCAGATCAGCCAGGATTCTTTGTAATACTCCAAAAGACCATTTTTCTCCCGCACACACGCCGGGCAGCGCAGGATATCCAGCAAATCTTGACTGACCATTTTCCTCTCCTGAACTTTTTGAGTTAGCAGCAGGCCGCTCGCACTCATTATACTGGAAAGATCGTTTTTAAGACTTCCGCAGTTGGCTGAAGGCTCCCAACCTACTGCGTGCCTTCAAGGTTTATTTAGTCGTCGTTATCTTTGGGGAGCTTGGTTCCCGGGCCGACCTCATAGACCGCCCGCCAGGGCAGGTAGTGGGTGGTGTATTGATCTTCCAGATACACCTGACCGTCCTTATACACGGTGCGGAAGATGGTCACATCTGCACCTGATGCCTCCCAGTCCACCTGGCGCATCTCGCCCCTCTCCAGCTCGGGGTTCTCCTGGTACAGCGGCTCCGGAGGATCCTCGATATTCTGCAGACCGGTGGTCTCCCAATCTACCGTGCGCCCTTCGGAGGTCGAATAGAACTTCCAGGTCAGCGTGCGAGCGTCGGGGTTAACGTAGGTCTCCATGAGCAGCCAGTTGGGTGTATCGTTGGTGAACTTGAAATCCACCACCGGCACGAAAACCGTTGCATCCAGCCCAGCCAGCGCTGGGTCGTGTCCGCCCGAAGCTGTCTGCTCGTAGTATCCGACCCGGTAGGCGTGCGGGTGGCGCTCCACGATAGGGTAGCCGCCCAGGAATGCCGTCCGGAACAGCGTTGTGCTGACCTGGCAAACCCCGCCGCCCACCCCCTTGATGGTGCGGTTGCCGAAGATGATCAGCGCTTCGGCGTAGCCGTTATCCAGACTGACATCCCCCAGTGTATCACCCATCGAGAAGGTCGCACCGGGTGGGACAAGCAGGCCGTGGAAGCTTGCCGAAGCTGTTTCGATGTTCTGGATGCGTCCAGCGCTGGAGCCGTAGAAATACGACCTGTGCTGGCTGACCAGCTCATGGATGCCGAGCTGCTCTGCGGTGGCTTTGTCGCTAACCTGCGGTTCAGTATAATCGAAGACCAGCTCCGCGCGGTGCCCACCCTGGACGAGCGCTTCGTTTACCGCCTGCAGGGTCGCTTCGACGTTCAGCGCCCTTCCGGTCACCGATGGCTGGATCACATCCAGTTGGCGTGTCTCGTCGTTGAAAATGAAGCGGGCGCTGGCGGGCTGGCGGGCCAGGTTGTCGGCGATGCCCTCCAGGAAAGCCCCCATGCTGGTGCTGTCCAGCCCGACCTGGTATCGAGCTTCAGATTCGCCCTCCACGCGTTCGATGGTCAGCATCTCCGCCAGGCTCTCCTGGTCGAATGTCCAGGTGGCGGTCTCGCCTTCCTGCGGTTCTGGGGAGGTCAGCTCGAGTGGGGCGCTCAGGATGCGTCTGGCAATCTGCGCCTGTTCGCTGGCATCCAGGATCGCCGGGGGTAGTTCTTCGATCACCACGGTCAGCATGCCATCCGTCAGGCTGCGGAGCTGGCTTTCCAGAGGGGCCAGGGTCCCCTGGCGGTCTACGCTCCGCCCGATCTGCCCGGGGTGCACGGTCACCTCGGTACCGGTGACGCTGATCGAAGCTTCGACCGTCGGCAGTTCCACCTGCAGGGCGATGTCGTCCAGGTATGCCTGGGCTACCCGCTGGTCATATACCAGGTAAGGTGGAAGGTTTACTCCCGAGAACCATGCTCTGAACTGGCCGCCGAAGCGCCCGATCAGGCCGCCCTGCCTCCCAATGTGGTAGGCTGATTGGGCGCTGGTTTGCGCGTCCATGTACAATCCCAGCTCACCCGGATTGGCGACCCACACCTGCTCGCCCTCCTGGAATACGATCCTTCCCTCTTGCGGGTAGGTGAGCTGCCGGGCAAGCAGCGCCTGTGCTTCCTGCGGGCGCAAACCGCTGAGATTTGCTCCGGCAACCGAAACCCCGGGATAAATCTGCCCGGCATAGTACAGGTTGAAGCCGATCACAAGCCCAATCAGCAGGATGGCGAGCAGCGCCAGCCCGCCGGCCAGCGCCAGCAATCCCTGGG
>JAQBDA010000075.1:0-9110 GCA_032124675.1 Chloroflexota bacterium | reverse complement strand
TTGCGGGGCAGGCCAAATTAGGGCAGAATTGTGTTTGAGGGTCCATTTGGTTTGCTCTTGGGTGTGGTGACCACAAGAGAATGCCATAGGACCCTTATTTTTTCAAGCCTTAACCACCGTTTTTTGAAGTGCTACCATGTTTCTCTCCTCTCCTTTCTATATATCTTAACACCTGTATTCTATATGATGCTGATTCTGGTAAAACCCCGCTGTGAATTCTACGTTACGTTAAAACGAATAGGAGTTACGCACTTCAGGGGAATATTGCAATGATCTTCGCTCCTAAATTCCGTCGCGAAGGATCGGGCAGGTCATGCAGTGACCGCCGCCGCGTCCCTTACCCAGCTCGAAGCCGGCGATGGCGATCACTTCTACCCCAGCCTGGCGCATCTTGGAGATGGTGAACGTATTGCGCTCATAGGATACGACCACACCGGGTTCCAATGCCACCGTGTTGTTGGCGTCATCCCACTGCTCGCGCTGCATCTGATACTCGTCACCGCCGGTCTCGACGACGGTCATCTGCTTGACTTTGAGCGCATCGGCTACCGCATCCAGGAAGCTTTTCTCTTCCGTCACATGGAAATCGCCTGCTTTCTTTCCGGGGCGCAGGCTGATGGCGCGGATATTGTTGACCACCTTGGGAAAGGCGGTGGCGATATCCCGGTCCAGCAAAGTGAAGACAGTGTCCAGGTGCATGTGGGCGCGGTCTTTGGTCATCACTGCCACGATCACCCGCTCCGCCCCGCCGGCCTCGAACAGAGACTTGGCGACCATCTCGATCATGCGTCCCTGCGTGCGCTCGCTCATACCGATGGCTACCGTGCCGTTGCCGATCGGCTGCACGTCGCCACCTTCCATGGATGCCCGTCCAAAGTCCTGGATGTTGAAGCTGCCGTCGTCGCTTTGATCTGGATACCAGAACTCGAAACCGGCATCCTGGAACATGGGGTGGTAGCGATAGATGGTCAGCATGTTCAGCGCTTCCCTGCGTCGGGCAGGCCAGTACATCGGGTTGACCGTCACGCCGTTGTATATCCAGCACGAGGGGTCGCGCTGGAACAGCGAGTTCGGCACTGGAGGCAATACAAAGTAACCCGGCTCGTCAGCCGCGGCTGCAGCACCCAGGGAAATCTGTTCGAACTTTGGCAGGTCGAAGCCCATCGTCACCATCTCGCCGACGGTCAGCCCGCCCACGAGGTGTTTGGCGAGGACGTCTGGCTTCATTTTTGACAAGAAATCGCGCACTTCATCCACCAGCGACCAGCCCACTGTGTACTCTGAAGCTACCAGATTGATGACGTTATTCCGCGCTTGTTCGGAGGCTGCCAGCGCTTCGCCAAGCAGGTCCAGGTGGTAGTACACCTCTGTTCCCCGATCGCGCATGGCTTTGACAAACTGGTCATGTTCCCACTGGGCGCGCTCCACCCACAGCACGTCGTCGAACAACAGGTCATCGTGGTTGCTGGGAGTTAAACGCTTGAGGCTAAGCTCCGGGCGGTGAACGATCACTTTGCGCAGCTTGCCAACTTCTGAATTGACACCAAATTTGTTAGTCATTTGAATTATCTCCTTCGTTTGCAATATGGTTATGATAGAACTCTTTAGGATCACCAGTGAATGAAGCTACTGGCATCCACGCGGGTGAATTTGCAGATATACGTATCAATCTGGGTAGACATTCGTCCCAGCTTCGCCAGCCACGATCTTCTCGATGTCTCGCAGCGATCCGATGGCAGCCCGTTTTCCGGTCTTCTCGACGAATTGGATAGCTGCGTCCACCTTGGGTCCCATGGAGCCGGCCGGGAAATTGTAGGATTTCAATTCCTCAGGGGTGACCCGGGTCAGGATGCGCTGTTCCGGCTTGCCCCAGTCCAGGTAGATACCGTCAACATCCGTGGCGATCACGAACAGGTCGGCTTCCACCTCGCGCGCCAGCAGCTCACTGGCCAGGTCTTTATCGATAACGGCTTCAATCCCGGTCAGATAGCGTTCTTTAGAAGGATCGTACATGGTGGGGATGCCGCCCCCGCCAGCACAGATGACGATGGTGCCTTTCTCCAGCAGCCATTTCACGGGCCGGATCTCAAAAATGCGCTTGGGCAGTGGGGAGGGCACCACCCGGCGCCATTTCGCCCCATCCTGTTTGAAGACCCAGCCTTTCTCAGCTTTCAGGCGGTCGGCTTCACCTTTGTCATACACCGGGCCGACAAACTTGGTCGGATTCTGGAAGGCAGGGTCATCAGGATCGACTTCGACCATCGTCAAGAGGGTAGCAAAAGGCACCTCGAAAGGCAGCAGGTTGCCCAACTCCTGCTCGATCATATAACCGATCATGCCCTCGGTTTGCGCTCCCAGCACATCCAGGGGATAGGCCTCGACTTCTTTATATGCGGAGGCTTGCAGCGCCAACAGTCCTACCTGGGGGCCGTTGCCGTGCGCTAACAGAAGCTGGTGCTGTTGAGCGACCGGTGCTAAAGACCGTGCGGCGACCTGGATATTGGCTCTCTGAACATCGTGGGTCATCGGCTCGCCACGCTTGAGCAAGGCATTGCCACCTAGTGCTACTACTATTCTCATGATTTGCTCCTTTCCTCGTGAAGGTTCATCTCTCTGGTGCCCCAGACTTGCATCAGTTGGGCATAGAATTTAACCATCTTTCCCATTGCTTCGACCGGGATGCGCTCGTCGATGCCATGCTCCAAGCCCATAAAACTCGCATCCATCACAACGGAGGTGAAGCGATAGATATGGTCGCACACCGGCACGAAATGCTGGCAGTCGGTACCACCCAGCATGACGAATGGAGCGACAGGTGGATTATCGAACACCTGGCGGATCACCTGCTTGAGGCTCTTATAAGCAGGCACGTTGGTGGGTGAGACTGGCAAGGCCTCGTTGAACTTGCCATCGACTGGCTTGAACTTAACCCGCTCGTCTTTGATCACCTTTTTAGCATGCCACAGCACTTCAGCGATGGTATCGCCTGGCATCAAACGGAAGTTGACAATCGCTTTTGCCTCGGCTGGGATGGTATTGTCCTCCACACCGCCGTTGATGATGGTCAAAGCAGTGGTTGTGCGCATGCTGGCATTCATCTCAGGCTTGGGTACCAACCAGCGCTTTAATAGAGGTCCGAACAGCCAGACATTGGCAAATGGGATTTGGATGTACAGCGGGGCGGCCCGGCCAACCCCGTGATACAGCGGGCGCAGCCGGCGCAGGTGGGTCGGCATGGGGTGGGCTTCCAGTCGTGCCAGGGCGCGCGCCAGGATGCCTATTGAAGTCTGCGGCGGTGGGGTTGAGGAGTGTCCTGGCTGTCCATGGACGGTGAACTCCACCGTCAGGTAGCCTTTCTCGCTCACCCCTACCAGTGCTACCTCCCCGCGTACCCCGGCTGCCAGGCCGGCCATGATCCCGCCGCCTTCATCGACGATCCCGGCCAGGTGGACGCCGCGCTCTTTGAGCTGTTGACCCATGATCTTGCAGCCGTTCACGCCGCCGGTCTCTTCGTCGTGCCCCAGCCCGAACAGGATGGTGCGCTCCGGGCGGTAGCCTTGTTGGAGCAGCGTCTCCGCTGCATCCATAATGCCGATCAGCTGGTTCTTGATGTCCAGCGTGCCGCGACCCCAGATGAATCCATCAGCGATCACCCCCTCGAAAGGCGGGTAGGTCCACTCGGAAGGGTCCGCCGAGACCACATCCTGGTGAGCCATGAGCATCACCGGCTCCAGGTCTGCGCGGCTCCCCTGCCAGATATAAAGCAGGCTGTAGCCGTTGATAACTTCGCGCCTCAGCTTCTGGTGAACCAGCGGGTAGGTTTCCTCCAGGAACTTGTGAAGCTGGGCAAAGGCCTCCGGATCGGGTGTGCCCCCTTCGTCCAGCGGCACAGTCTGGCAGCGCACTGCCGCCGCCAGGTGCTCGGCGACCTGCTGATCATCTACCAGCACGCCTTCGATCTTTTCTACTGCTCCTTGCGACCTTTGGAATATGATCGTTCGCACCACAACATAAATTGTAGTCAGGAAGAGGATCGCCAGAACGATATATAGTATTGTGGTTAGCATGGGTGGCTGCTCATATTTGTTCCTACTTGGACATGTCTACCATTGGTGCCTGTGGGAGGGCTTCTAACGCTGGTTGTTCCTCGGGTGTCAACCGCTGCACATTAATTCCTGCGAAACCGAAGATCATCGCCAGGATAGGATTGATAAAGTTGAAGAAACAGTAAGGAAAATAGACAAATGTTGATACACCCAGCGTGGCCGACATGTATGCACCGCACGAATTCCAGGGGATCAACGGCGAGGTGACTGTCCCAGAGTTTTCAACCGCAGTCGCAAGGGTCTCGGGATGCAAGCCACGCTTACGGAATTCGACCAAGAACATGCGTGCGGGCAGCACAATGGCGATGTACTGGTCGCCAGCAATGATATTGAACCCGATGGAAGTGAGCATCACCGTGGCAATCGTGCCGCCGTCGGATTTTATCCGGTTGATGATTGGTGTGATCAATCGCTTATTGAAATCACCATAATCCATCATCGCCCCGAATGACATCGCCCCCAGGATCAGCCAGACTGTCAGGAGCATGCTGCTCATGCCGCCGCCTGAGAAAAGCTTATCAATCTCAGGCACGCCTGTCGTTGCAGTGAAACCATTCGCCATGGCTATCCAGACGCTTTTGATTGATGCCAACCAGGCGCTCAGGCTGGCGTCATTGGCAAAGGCTATAACGACCTGCGGCTGCAGGATCACTGCAACCAGGGCACCCACCAGTGTGCCGATCAGGATGGATAGGAAAGCTGGATATTGGCGGATACCCAGCAGCAGCAATACCAGCACAGGCAGCAAATTCCACAGACTGATGTTATATGCTCCTGCCAGAGCCTGCAGCGCCACGTCTGTATCGATCGGGGGAATAACCACATCACTGCTTCTACCGATCAGGAAAAAGATGCCGAGCGTTATCAGGTAGGCCGGTACCGTGGTCTTGGTCAGGCTGCGAATATGAGCGTAAACATTGCTGCCCACGATTTGCGGGGTCAAGATGGTTGTTTCCGATAGAGGCGTCATCAGGTAGCCAAAATATGCGCCGGAAATCACGGCTCCCGTGGCAATAGCCGGCGAGAGTCCGAGCGCATTGGACATACCAACAAAAGCGACACCGAGGGTTGCAGCAGTGGTCCAGGAGCTGCCCGTGACAATCCCGATGATCCCGGTGAGCAGGGCAGCCGCCAGGTAAAACCAGCTCGGGTCGATAAACTTGATCCCGTAATACACCATCGTAGCGATCGTACCAGACATATTCCAGACGCCGATCAGCGCCCCTACCATGAGCAGGATCATAATGGCGCTCATCGCCAGCGATATGCCTTTGACGATCTCCTCACCCAGCCTCTCCCAGGGATGGCCGTTTTTGTGTGCCACCACCGCGGCGACCACCGCGCTCATAAACAATGAAACCTGTAATGGGCCAAGAGATGCATCGATACCGAACAAAACGATCGACAAAACGAGCATCACGATCATGAAGACCAGAGGGATCAGTGCATCCAGCAGGGATGGCTCGCGGATATCTTTTGGATTATTCGTCATTGACGATTCCTCTTACGGAGATTGAATCGTATCAATCGCCAAATTATCGATCCTATTCACAGCCTCAACTACCAAGCGCAGGATAATCGTAGGTGTGACGCGCGGTAACCTTAGGTTGCTCAGGCGCGTCACACCTGTCGTGTGCCTAGTCTCCCAACGTAGCCACCATGATGGCCTTGATGGTGTGCATGCGGTTCTCCGCCTGGGCGAAGACGATCGACATCTCGGACTCGAATACTTCTTCGCTCACTTCCAGGCTTTCCAGACCGGTCTTCTGGTAGATATCCTCGCCAACCTTGGTCTCGCGGTTGTGGAAAGCCGGCAGGCAGTGCATGAACTTGACCTTGGGGTTGCCGGTCTTCTTCACCGCATCCATGTTGACCTGGTAGGGCTTGAGCAGCTTGATGCGCTCATCCCACACCTCTTTGGCCTCGCCCATCGAGACCCACACGTCGGTGTACAGGTAGTCGACGCCCTTGACGCCTTCTTCCACGCTCTCGGTCAGGGTCAGGCGGGCGCCGGTCTCGGCAGCGATTTCCTGGCAGGTCTTCACCAGGCTCTCTTCCGGCCACAGCGCCTTAGGCGAGCACAGGCGCACGTCCATGCCCAGCTTGCAGCCGGTCACCATCAGCGAGTTGCCCATATTGGTGCGGGCGTCGCCCAGGTAGCAGTAGGCGATCTCGTGAAGGTGCTTGTCGCTGTGCTCAATCATGGTCAGGATGTCGCAAATCATCTGGGTGGGGTGGAACTGGTCGGTCAGTCCGTTCCACACCGGCACCCCGGCGTGTTCTGCCAGGATTTCCACCAGATCCTGCCCGAAGCCGCGGTATTCGATGCCATCGTACATGCGCCCCAGCACCCGGGCTGTATCTTTCATCGACTCTTTGTGCCCGATCTGCGAGCCGGAAGGACCCAGGTAGGTGACGTTGGCGCCTTGATCATAGGCCGCGACTTCGAAAGCGCAGCGCGTGCGGGTGGAAGTCTTCTCGAAGATCAGGGCGATGTTCTTGCCCTTCAGTCTCTGTTGCTCGTAGCCGCCGTACTTAGCAGCCTTCAAGTCAGCGGAGAGCTTGAGCAGGAATTTGAGCTCCTCGGGGGAGAAGTCGAGCTCCTTGACAAAACTCCGGTTGCGTAAATTGAATGCCATGATTAACTCCTTTCATCATTTGTTCTTCAAGATTAGAAGGGGTAGTTTGCAGACAACACAACCACCCCGTTATTATTGATCTTATTTTGTCACCTGTACTTCATCAGGCACTGCCTCAACAACCTCGGGGTTATCGACCAGCTTCTCGGCCTCATCAAGGTGTTCATCCACGATTTCGGATATCACAACCTCTCCCTGGTATCCTGCAGCTTGCATACGTTCTTTCAAGGTGTCCCAATCTGCGTGCTTGACCAGTACTGCCAGGGCTGATTCGTCAGTGGTCATGTCTTCCCCGATTTCTTTGAGCAGTTTATTTTTGATGCCGCGATCGAACATGGAAAAGGCAGCGCCCAGCAGCGCGCCGGCTGCGATCCACCCCGCTGCACCGAACAGCACTGCGAAGATGATGCCGATAACGCCGCCCTTCAGAAATCCTTTTCCGGCAGGATCATCCTTGGTCTGGTGCAGCTTGGCCTTGCCTTTCTCGGTCTTGGTTATGGCTACGGCATCCTTCAACTCAACAATCTTTTCCTTGGCGAGCTGTTTGATCTCCTCCAATGCCCCCTCAGCGGTATCCTTTTGGGGATACTTGACGACAATGAAACTATACTTATCTGACATCATTTTCTCCTTGTCTGATTGAATCTAATTTCGTACCACCCTGAATGGCGGTGTTGACAACTATGCACTTGCCCAGTTAATAGCCTTCTGCAGCTGGTCCTAGGGGTAATGCTTTTCCTCAGCCCTGGTGAAGGGACTCACATGATTCTTGCTCCATAATATGATCTGGTTTATACAACCACTCCCACTGCCAGCACCAGAATGCTGAGCACCATCAGCAAAATCAGCACCGGCCAGACGAACTTCCACCAGATGCCATAGCCCACCCTGGCGATGGCCAGCCCGCCCATAACGACCGCTGAGGTAGGAGTCACCAGGTTGACCAATCCGTTAGCGGTCTGGTAGGCCGTGACAACCAGATAGCTGGCGACGCCCGCGAATTGCGATAGCGGAGCCATGATCGGCATGGAGACGGTCGCCAGGCCCGAGCTGGAGGGGATCAGGAAGGAAAGCGGCAGGTAAAGCAGGTAGGTGACGATGATGAATCCGACTCCACCCAATCCTGCAACCGCCTGTTCTGCCCAGTACAAAACTGTATCGGTGATCAGGCCGTTGTTCATGACCACGGTAATGCCGCGCGCCACGCCGATGATCAGCGCTACGCCCAGCATGTCTCGCGCCCCGTCTACAAAAGTATCCACCAGGGTCTTTTCCGACAGGCGACCGATAATGCCGATCAGGATGCCGAAGAGCAGGAAACAGGCCGTCATCTCCGGGAACCACCACCACCAGGTGGGGATAGCCAAGCCCAGGTCTTCCCAGGGGATCACGCCATATACCATGACCACGAAAGCCAGGAAGAAAAGCAGCAGGATGACCTTATGGCGGGTGGTGAATTTGCCGAAGTCTGTGCCTTCTGCCCCGCCGGTCATGAACTGCTTCTCATTGTCTGCTTTCATGTCGTATATGAGCGACTTGGTAGGGTCCTTCTTCACCCGCTCGGCGTAGCGCATCACGAAGACAATGCCGATGATCGTGCCGATGATCAAGATCACCAGCCGACCGATCAAACCCTCATTGATGTTTGTGCCGGCAAATCCAGAGGCGATGCCGGTGGCGAAGGGATTGACCGTCGAGCCGATCACTCCGATCCCGGCACCGAGCAGGATCAAAGCAGCGGCTGCTAACCCATCGTAGCCGGCTGCCAGCATCACGGTGATGATCAGAGCGTAAAAAGCCAGCGTCTCTTCCGCCATACCGTAGCTCGTGCCGCCGATAGCGAAGATAGTCATCAGGATGGGGAACATCCATCTCTCTTTGCCTTTGAGCTTAGCCACCACCCAGGCGATGCCGGCATTGATGGCACCGGTCTTCATCGTCACTCCCAGGAATCCGCCGATGATCAGCACGAACATGGCAACGTCGATGGCGCCGAACAGCTCGCCATAGTTCCAGACGTCCACGTTGCCGGTGTCATCCTCAATGCCGTACATGCCGTTGATGGGTCCTTTTAGGGCGCTGGCAAGCAGCTTTTGCGGGTTCTGCGGAACCGGGTGATAAGTACCTGGAATGGGTGCGCCATCATCGTCGTAGTCGTACGAGCCTGCCGGGACGAGGTATGTGGCAAGGGCGATCAGAATGAGTAGAACAAACAGGATTGTGAAAGCGGATGGAAAAGTGAATTTCTTCTTGTTTTTCTGGTCAGCCATGATGGTATTCTCCTCTCAATCTTTGTGATTTTTATTCCTATCCTGGTTGCAAGGATTTATTCCTTGTAGGAGTTACGCACTTCAGGGGAATATTG
>JAQBDA010000074.1:0-2625 GCA_032124675.1 Chloroflexota bacterium | reverse complement strand
GCGTGTCGCCATCCAGAAAGCGGATGCGGGCCAGATGTGCCAGATTGCGACCGGCATTCTCCATCATCTGGATCAGCTCGATGTGGTAGTCCTCGATCATCGCCCGGTCCACCTCGATCATTTGTGCGGTGGACAGGTGCGGAACTGCCTGTCCTGGTTTTGGAATGTTCATGAGATCCTTATTTTGGATAGCTGAAATTGTGCTGAAGACCGAAGAACGGGGTTTCTGGGTTGCAATTTGGAACGGCAGGCTGGCAGGGTTCAGCTGTGTACCCCAGAGCCATGACCGGCATCGCTGCTCCGAGTATACCCTTATGCTGCCGAATCATCCATTCTCCAGGCCAGCCAGGTTCCTGGCAGATTCGGGCTGCCTCAGCCCTCACCGTGGTGTTGAACGCCAACCAGCAGGCTATAGATGAGCCATACTGGGCAATCTTCAATGAGCGGTTATAATTACCGCGATACTTGATGGAGATTCTTAGAATAGACACGACGGGTAATATATCATCAAAGGCTGCCAATGAATATTCGTGATACACAGCGTGTAGTTGTCACCGGTATTGGCGCGATCAGCCCGCTTGGGCACACCGCCCAGACGAGCTGGGAAGGTCTGCTCGCCGGTCGGTCGGGCATTGGACCGATCACACATTTCGATTGCAGCCAGATTCCGGTGAAGATCGCTGGCGAGGTAAAGGATTTCGATCCCGGTCAGTACATGAGCGTAAAAGAAGCCCGGCGAATCTCGCGCGGCTCCCAGTTCGCAATCACTGCCCTGCGCATGGCATTAGAGGATGCCGGTCTGCCAGAGCCTTTGCCGGATGGAGAACGCGCGGCAACAATCATCGGCACCGGAGCCGGGGGGTTAGAAGTGGTGGACCGGGAGCTGATCAACCTGCGCTCTAAAGGCTACAATCAGATCAGCCCATTTGCACTGACCGGTTTCCTGCCCAATATGCCGGCCTACCATGTGAGCCTGATCGCGGGTGCAAAAGGGCCAATCAGCACCATCGTCACCGCCTGCGCCAGCGGGACGCAAGCTATCGGGGAAGGTCTGGAGATCATCCGGCATGGGCGTGCGGATCTCGTGTTGGCAGGCGGGGTGGAAGGGCTGATCCACGAAACGTCAATTGCAAGCTTCGCCCGGGCAGGCGCAGCTTCGACCCGCAACGACAACCCGGCCCAAGCTTGCCGCCCGTTCGATGCCCAGCGCGATGGCACCGTCATCAGCGAGGGCGCCGGGATGCTCGTGCTGGAGCGGCTGGACCATGCCCTGCAGCGCAAGGCGCGCATTTACGCTGAGCTCTCCGGTTACGCATCTTCCTCGGATGCATTCCACATCGCCAGACCCGACCCGGAGGCGGGCGGCGCCGTGCGCGCCATTAGCTGGGCGCTTCAGGATGCCGGGCTGCAGCCGGAGCAGATCGATTACATCAATGCCCACGGCACAGCAACCCAGCTGAATGACTCCTCAGAAACGCTGGCGATCAAGAAGGTGTTTGGTGACTACGCCTACCAGCTGCCGATCAGCAGCAATAAATCCGTGCTGGGACATGCGCTTGGGGCTGCCGGTGCTATCGAAGCCATCTTCAGCATTTTTTCCATGCGCGAGGGCATCATCCCTCCTACCTGGACGTATGAATATCCAGACCCGGAATGCGACCTGGATTACGTTCCCGATAGACCCCGGCATGCGCACCTGAATACGGTGCTCTCCAATTCCTTCGGCATGGGTGGGCAAAACGCATGTCTGGTGCTCAGTAAATTTGATCAGATGGTAAAATAAGTGCTGGTTTTCGATCGCTTATGGCATTATAATACCGATAACATATCCTATCACCTCAAGGCTTTACTCAATGACATCTAAATCCAAACAAAATAAAGCTCGTAAAGGCGGGAAATCAAAATCTATCCAGCACAAAGAACGCGGGACCGCTGTGACCATTGTGCTGGTTTTAATGGCCTTGCATGGGGTCTTTGCCACCTATTTCTACTACACGGTTCGCACCCAGGAAGCCGACCTGAACAGACCGATGATATTGAGTCTGATGGTAGTGCATTCACTGGCAAACGTGATCGCCGCTGTGGGGATATGGTACTGGAAGAAATGGGCGTTATATGTCTACGCCGCTTCCACAGTCATAGCATTGGTGATAGGTCTGTTGACGGTCGGCGCCTGGTCGGTCTTTTACATGGTCCTGCCGCTGGCTATTGTAGGCTGGGTGCTGCGCACCAAGTGGGATTACTTCACCTGATCAACTCAGATCGTATAGCCTCTGCTGGCTAAAGAGTGCCAGCAGATATAACCTTTGCCTTACGGGATCTGGCTCGAATTCGCGCCCATAAATGGGCGGAAACTCGTTTAACCCGGCAGCCAGGCCAAGACCGAGCAACGTCAGCATGGCTTCCCCGCATGCCGAAGCCTCTTCATCAGCGGGCAGGGTTACCGGGCAGCCTAACACATCTGCCATAACCTGCACCCATGCCGGGATCCCTACCAGCGCCCCACCATTAGCGAGCACGGTATGCCCCGCGGGGGACTCCGCTTTCAGCAGCTCGTAAACCTGCCCAATACGCAGCGCGACCCCCTCCAATGCAGCCACCAGGATATCCGTAGGAGTGCTCGCC
>JAQBDA010000073.1:0-3906 GCA_032124675.1 Chloroflexota bacterium | reverse complement strand
GCAGTGTTTATTAGATAAGCACCGGGCTTCATAGCCCCGAGGAAACCCGCGTTGACCAAGTGCCTGGTATCGGCGGTCAGCGGGCAGTGCAGGGATACGATATCAGCCTGTCGGATGATTTCCTCTAATGTGGTAAGCGCTGCGCCCAGCTCTGACGCCTGCTCTGGTGTGACGATCGGATCATATGCCAGGACGGTTGTCTCGAACCCGGAGAGCAGGCTGGCTACCGTTCGCCCGATAGCACCAAACCCGAGCAGACCGATGACCTTGCCCTGCAATGAGATTCCCGAAAGGCGCGGCCAACCTCCAGAACGGGTGGCGCTGGCAGCGCTGGGAATGCTGCGCGCCAGCGACAGCATCAGACCGACTGTAAGTTCAGCTACCGACCTGGAGTTCGCCCCGGGTGTGTTGGTGACGATAATCCCTTTCTGCCGGGCAGCTTGCAGGTCGACCGCATCTACTCCAACACCGTAGCGAGCGATGACCTTCAGGCGGCTGGTCAGCATCAGGGCATAATGGTCGATCTGGTCCAGACCGGCGATATACCCATCCACCCTGGGCAGCAGGCTTGCCAGGGTGTGGGAATCGAGTGGTTTCCCGCTGTTGTTGTAGATTACTTCCCCAACTGCGTTTTCGAGGGCGAGACGCATAGATGGATCGCTATTTGAAAACGAAGTAGGTGTGACCAGAACCCGCATGGTCTTGAGGATTGTATCCATTTATCGTTCTTCGGGCGGCAGCCAGCGTGGGTTGTCGATGATCTGCGGAGCATCCCCGGACTGGACGACCAGCTTGCGGAAGCCCTGGATTTCTATCGAGCCATAATCGTGCCCGGCGTTGCCGGGGTAAACGAAGAATGTGACCAGGTCTTTATCCTGGCTGGTGTTGACTGAGCGGTGCGCCCATCGCGGCGGGACGTAGAGCACTTTCTGGGGAGCGAGCGGTTCGACTGCCCACTCTCCTTCGGGTGTTTCCATCACCATGTACCCCTGCCCGCGCAAGCAGTAATATACTTCAGCCGTGTCCAGGACAGTGTGGAAATGACCCTTGGTCATGTTGTATTCTATGCCAACCTTGCCTGGGTGAATGATCGAGATCCCATGCAGCAGCTCGCCAGGGTTCTCTGGTCGTCGTATCTCGTAGACTTCGTATAGCACGGAATCTTCTTCCGCCAGCAGAGCCTGGAAGGCGTCATGGTCAAGGAACTGATCTGTCATCGCCGAGAGGCGCCGTATAATGTGTTTATCGTACTTGCTGAGTAATATGTCCTCGCCATGCAGGATGTCGAAAGTAAATGGATCGGTAGTATATTCTGGCATACACCCTCCTTATCTATCTGGATCGAAAACAACTTTCAGCACCCCACGCGCCTCTGCGAGTGCAAATGCTGCGTCGACTTCCTCGAGCGTGAAGCGGGCGCTGACCAGCCCGGATAGGTCGACCCGACCGGAGAGCACAATTTCTGCTGCCCGCCGGCAGTCGGATGTGCTGCAAGCGGTGGTGCCTGTAACGAGCAGCTCTTTGTAGTGCACGGTGTTAGAGTTGAAGGCGATGTTAGGGCGATCTTTCGGCAGCCCGCCGAAGAAGTTGATCCGTCCACCGATGGCTGCAAGCTCCAGTGCTTCTTCCTGGGCGCGATGAGCAGGGGCAGCAATCAGGATTACATCAACGCCGCGACCTTGTGTCTCTTCGGCGATAGCAGCAGCGAGGTTCTCTTCTGCCGGGTTTACCAATCTGTCGGGGTCGAATCGCCTTGCCTGCTCGAGCCGTTCTGGCAGCAGCTCGCTGAGGATGACTTTGCCCGCACCTCGTAAGCGCGCCAGCAGAACATGCATGATGCCGATCGGGCCGGCTCCAATCACAAGCACGCTGTCGCCAACCTGGACATTGACTGCATCTTGACCGCGCAGGACACAGGCAAAGGGCTCGATGAGTGCTGCTACAGCCGGATCCAGGTCTGTACTTATCGGTATCAGGTTTCCCTGGCGGATAGCAGCTGGTGGGACGAGCATGTATTCTGCAAACGAGCCGTCCATGTTGATGCCAAATGCGGTGAAATCTGCGCACAGGTTGTTGCGCCCGGATACACACTCCCGGCAGTGACCGCAGCCCATGTTAGGCGCGACGAATACATGCTGACCCGGCAGCAGCCCCTTAATCAGGGAGCCGACTTCGACAATCTCACCGGCGACTTCGTGACCCGGGATGCGGACAGTGCCGGCGGTGTACATGCGATGTGCACCGTGATAGATTCGCAGGTCGGTGCCGCAAATGCTGGAGCTGCCGACGCGCAGCAGGGCGCTGTTTGGCGGCACTTCTGGGCGCGGGACCTGCTCCAGGCGCAGGTCGTGGGGTGCGTGATATACAACAGCTCTCATGCTCTGACCTGTTATGCCTCGACCTGAGTATTATCCAGGATCTCGCGCAGGTATACCGGGCGCTCTTCCAGGAACGAGCGAGTGCCAGCCAGGACGCCGGCAACAGCCCAGCGCCCATCAGCCCCACCAACCATAGGATGTGCGCCGGTTTGTACGCAGCTGATAAAATGTTCCATCTCCCGGATGTAGCCCCAGGCAAATCGCTCGGGCCAGGTGCGGTAGATAGGGGTAACCAGACCCTGGTCCCGGTCTGTGCAGATGATGACCGCCTGCCCTTGCAGCTCGCCGATCTGCATGATGCCTTTCTCGCCGATAATCTCAACCCGGGCATCGTATCCGTAATCGCATGGACAGACGCCCGAGATGCTGCCCAAACCGCCATTCTCGAAGCTGATGCTGACCAAAGTGTTGTCGTAGAAGTTTGGCGTGTCAACCCCCCGGGCAGCGCCCTTGAAATTAGCCACCTCGACATACACACGCCGGTATTCCGAGCCCATCAGCCAGCGGACTGTATCCCAATCGTGGCTGTTGACCTCAGCCAGCATGCCGTTGGAGGTCTTCAGGTCGCGCGCCCAGGGTGGAGGTAACCCCGGCCCATGGGTAAGAGACTTGATGAGCATCGGCTGGCCAATCTCACCTGCCTGGATGCGGCGAGCAGCTTCGGTGAACTCCGGATCGAAGCGGCGCATGAAACCCAACTGCAGGAAGACGTTATTCTGCCGGCAGGAGTTAATGATCGCATCGCACTGCTCCAGATCGAGCGCCATCGGTTTCTCCAGGAAGACGTGTTTGCCCGCACCGGCAGCAGTGACAGCCAGATCGTGGTGGGTGAAGGTAGGCGTCGTGATCACTACAGCGTCGAACTCAACCTTTTGGATGGCTTGAACAAGGCTGGGAAAGGCGTCGCTGATACCGTACTGCGCGGCAGTCGCTTGGATTACTTCAGGGACCGGATCAACTACCGCGGCAATCGAAGCCTGGGGGAGGTAGTTGGCGAGTGAGTTGGCGTGTACTTTTGCCGCCCTACCGGCTCCGACCAGGCATACTTTTATTGGATTGGACATCGCAATTCCTTGGCAAAGATAAAGCGGAATATATGTAATCCTGTCATTACAAGATTATATATCAGGATATGCTATTCGTCAAGTGGAATCGAGTGATTTCAGGGGTTGTAGCGCAGCAAGTTGATGGATTTGTAGCTTTCCCCCGTATCCAAATAGTTATATAATCCAATTAAGATTTCATCCCCGAGGTACGGTAGGAGCGGTTGATACACGGAGCGGAAGGACCTCAATGCCCGCTGGATATCGTGGTCCCATTGACCAGCCATGATATCGAAATCGTTGGCGTTGATCTTGATGCGGCAATCTGCGTACTTACACTCCAGCACTAGCGGATCGTCCATGTTGAACGCACCGTAATCCTGGGTGATCTCCTCGCCGGCAGCAATATCTCGAGTAGCAATATCGAAGCCGAACCCGGTGCTGAGGGTGTTGTAGTGGCAGCAGTGGTTGAGATACTTGGCGAT
>JAQBDA010000072.1:0-3450 GCA_032124675.1 Chloroflexota bacterium | reverse complement strand
TGCAGGTGTGGCACATCTACCTGACGACGGCGATCAGCTCGGCATTCAGCGCTTTCCAGGAACCCGCATACAGGGCTTCGATCACGATGCTGGTGCCGAAGAAAGACCTGGCGCGGGCAGGCGGCATACAGCAGATCGGTTTCGCGATCCAGTCGATCCTGACACCGCTGATCGCCAGCCTGCTGTACCTGTCAGTCGGCCTTGAGGGAGTGATCCTGATCGATTTTGCGACCTTCTTCATTGCCATTGGCGCTTTGCTGGTGGTGCGCATACCACAGCCGAAAGCGACCACCGAGACCGGAGAAGAGGGCGAGAAGCAATCGGTGTGGCAGGATTCGCTCTTCGGTTGGCGCTACCTGCGCAAACGGCCGGGGCTGTTTGGCCTGCTGTGGTATTTCGCTGCAGTCAATTTCTTCTTGAGCCTGTCCGGCGTGCTGATGCTCCCCCTGGTGCTATCATACGGAGCAGCTACGGATATTGGTGTGATCCAGATGGCCGGCGGGGCAGCGATGCTGATCGGCGGCCTGGTGATGGGCGTGTGGGGGGGGCCGAAGAGCCGCCTGATATGGGGTGTTATCGCTGCGATCGCGCTGAGCGGATTTGGTTATTTCCTGGCAGGATTGCGGCCGATCACCTGGGTAATCGGTGCGGCGCAATTCGTGATCCTGTTCTTTATCCCTATATCGGCAGCTTTAAGCCAAGCGGTGTGGCAGAAGAAAGTGGCAGCGGATATCCAGGGGCGGGTGTTCGCCATACGGGCGATGATCGCCTACCTGATCATCCCGCTGGCGAACCTGGTTGCAGGACCGCTGGCGGATAATATATTTGAGCCGCTGCTCGAGGAAGGGGGAGCACTGAGCGGGTCGTTCGTTGCTGGATTGGTCGGAGTGGGTACCGGGCGAGGGATCGCGCTGATCTTTATAGTTTCGGGGATCTCCTTGTGGGTGACGAGTGTTTATGCCTTCACCAACCCACGCATCCGCAACCTGGAAGAGGAAATCCCAGACGCGATCCCCGATGAGCCGGAGGAGACGGAGGACGTGCAGGAAACTGGCGAAAGGACTCCCGTGTTGCAACCTTCGCCATGAAGGATCTGGTCAGCTCGTGAAACCAGATTCATGAATTACCTATGGATACCGGTTGTAAATACAAACGCCCCGGGGATAGAAACAGTGATGTGGATGTATGAATATCGCGGTTTGAAGTACTCTGCCGGGTAATTATGCTCTTTATCTAATTCCTAAATTATTTTGCCGGTGCAGGGCAGACTTCTGTATGCAGGTACTGCTGGCATTCCTCGACGGTCCAGGCGCGGGTGAGGCGGGAGCGGGCCAGGGCAAGCAGTTCGTCGGGGGGAATGACAAACAGGCGTGCGGTCCCATCAACACTGGCGGAGGCCAGGTATTTCCCATCGGGGCTGAATGCCAAACCTGTTACTAGAAGTGAGCCGTGACCCGGCAAAGAAAAGAGAGGTAAACCAGAACCCGCCTCCCACAGGGTGATTTTTCCAGCCCCATCACCCGCTGCCAGAATTGTTCCAGCCGGGTTGAAAGCGACCGATGTTCCATCCCCCTGCCCCTGGAGGGAGTATTGGATCTCACCGCTTGATGGATCCCACACAATTCCATCCCCCGACCAGGTGACTGCCGCTAACTGCCCTCCGATCGGGCTGAAAGCCAAATCCCATACCCACCCGGACTGCTGTTCAACCGATAAATCGTGCAATACCTTGCCTGAGACGGCATCCAGGATGGTGGTCGATCCGACGGGATTGTTCAATTCCCCGGTACTGCCGATGGCTAACAGCTCCCCATCCGGGCTGAAGGCGACGCTTTTCAAGCCACCGATCGGATCCTGATAAGTGAAGAGAATTTGACCATCATAGGCATCCCAAACGATTAGCTGCCCGTCCATGCCAACACCTGCCAGCGGACAGCGGTCAGATACGCCGGATGGGGGAATGCACTGGGGACTGAAGGCGAGGTCAACGATACCGCGTATTGCTGAGATTGGATTAGGTTTGTCCTCAGCATGTCCCGTGAGAGTATGGAGAGCCTGCCAGGAATGGGTATCCCAAACGATCACCGTTCTGTCCGCACTGCTGGTCGCCAGTAAGCTGCCATCCGGATTGAAGTCAACCCCGTTGACGACATCCGAATGACCGCTCAAAGTGACGAGCTGTTCACCAGTGAGTGCATCCCACACGATGGCAGCCTGGTCTTCTCCAGCCGTTGCCAGCCATTTCCCATCCGGGCTGATCGCAACGTCGTATACATATCCACCAGAAGGGTGCGAGCGTGTCAATACTTCGTGCGGGAGGGTGAGATCCCATATCTTGACCGTCCCGTCGCGGCTGGCGGTGATCAGGCGGGTGCCATCCGCATTGAATACCTGAGCGGTCAATCCCTGTGTATGGCCGAGGAGTGGAAAAAGCACCTGACCCGTGACAGGTTCCCAAATGACGCCCTCCAGCGCCAGGTGGCTGCCATCCGGGCTGTAGGCAATTGTTTCAAACTGGGGTTGTGCTGCACTGATGGGTAATTGTGACAAATCCAGGGAATTTACAGCTTCACCGGAGGCGGTATCCCAAACTATTGCCTCAGTGGTGCGACCGGCCCCGGCCAATTGTGTCCCATCTGGACTGAAGGCAATTGCGAGTATATCTAAACCCGGCTGGATAGCGAGTGTCTGATGACCAGATGCGATTTCGAAAATTTTGATTGCCTTTTCCTGATCTATTGCTGCAACGGATTTCCCATCCTGGCTGAAGGCGGCGCCTCGTGTGCCACCTATGGGGACGGGGATTTCCAGCATTTTTCGGCCGGATACGACCTCCCAGAGGATATACTCCGATTCGCTCCCGGTAAGCAGATGCTTACCATCTGGACTGAAGACACCAGTGCCGATCCCAGTGCGGTGACTTGAAAGGCTGGAGAGCACTTGACCGCTGGTAATATCGAAAAGTTTGACGGTATTATCCTCACCGGAAACGGCGATCAGGCTGCCATCCGGGCTGAGGAAAGAGGCATTGTCTGCACCGGGTATGGTGGTTAATTTCTGGTTCGCTTCTGGATCCCAAATGGAAATTGATCTGGTCTGGGGATCAGCAGTGACGACCCGCGGCAGACTGCCAGGCTGAATAAAGCCGACGGAAAGAATGATTTCTTCACCCGCGGGCCACGTCAGGCGCACCCGGGAGGCCTGGATCGCCTGGTGCAGGAGATACTGTAAATCGCTGGGCAGGGGGCGGTTAAGGGCATCCCAGATCGAGGCGGATTGCAGACCCAGTAAGATGCTCAGCTGCGGATCGACCTCTAGTTTGTTCTGGGATACCAGGGTCAATTCACCCGCTGAAGCGATGCGTACCTGGGTTAAGGCGACCTGGCGCTGCTGGAAGGCTACCAGCGCCAGGATTACGGCGATGAGCATGCCTGCTGAAAGGGCAATGAT
>JAQBDA010000071.1:0-23163 GCA_032124675.1 Chloroflexota bacterium | reverse complement strand
GGCATCCAATGCCCGGGATGCGGTGGAGCTCGTCAAAGCATTAGGGTATGAAAGTTTCAATATCAACAGCGTCTCCTACGGCACGCGCCTGGCGATGACGATTATGAACAATATTTCCGGCTACGACGCAGCGCCGGAACTACGCTCCGTCGTCCTGGACTCGGCATTCCCGCCTTCCGTTTATCTGATCAGAACGATCGTGCGTTCTGACCACGACTTCCTGCCACAGCTGCTGGATGAGTGCGCATCTGACGCTGTTTGTAACGAAGCATATCCTGATCTGAGTGAACGCCTTTCCGCACTGCTGATCCAGCTTGAGGAAGTGCCGCTCACAACGAACGGGGAGACGGTCACACTTGAGGATGTTGTCAAGCAGCTGGGAGATGTATCGGAGCTTCGCGCCGCATATCTGCCCAAAATGATCGCCGAATTGGAGTCGGGTGTGTTAGATACCTATCTCGCTTTGCGTGACGGCGAAGTCGGCACCGGCAGTCCGGAAGCCGAACCGGTAGTGGAAGCTGAACCCTCGGCAGCAGAGGAGCTGGATCCAAATGACCCGGTGCAGGCGTTTGTCGCCGCTGCCCTCGATCTTTTGAGCCCTGAGCAGGCTTTGATATTTCCAGGATACTTTCAACTCTTAGTGGCCCAGGAAGATCCACTGGCTGTGCTGCCGGAGTTCATCGCGGATACCTTCCCAGGCGAAAGCGCAGACCAATTGTTGGAGATATCGGGGACGCTGACCCCCGAGGACTTTGCCAATTCTCCCTATGTTGCCCAACTACAAGCCGAGGCTGCTCCTGCCAGTGATCCGCAGGCTCAGCTGGCCTCAATGCGTGAGAGCAATGCTAGATTAGACGCACATTTGCTGTTTAGTTCGATTCACTGCATTGATGATATCCTGCATGAAAGTTTTGAGGATGCAGTTAACAGTTACAATTCTCTGGCGTTCCCGCAGCTGACGAACCTAGACAAGTCGCAAGTGCAGGCTGGTCGTTGCGAGAATTGGCTGGTTAACCCGGCGCCCATTGAGGTGAAAGACCCAGTGACCAGCGATGTGCCCACCCTCATTTTGCAGGGTGCCTACGATAAACCTACGCCTATCTACATGGGCCAAACTGCTGCCAGCGAGCTGGCAAACAGCACCTATGTCCTGATACCGCAGCAAGGTCATTGGACCTGGAGGACCGCGGAAAGCTGCGTGGGACAGATCGCCAGCGCTTTCGTCCAAGATCCGCAGGCAGAACTCGACCTGAGCTGCCTGGAAGCACGCCAGCCGCAGTGGGTATTGCCCGGCGATGGCGAGCCGTAGCCAGTTCAAGAAGTGAGAGAACCTCGTGTGAGATTTTCAGAAATCTATGATGCCGCCGGTTTGGCAAATCTGGCTTTTTAGAGAATGGCTCATTCGCTTCCAGGAGAATATCGGGTTTCTGAAAAGGAGCTGCAAATGGAAATGCTGGATATCCATGGGCTTGAAGAACTTGCCCGTGATTATACCGAGACATGCCGTCGAATAATCTTTGTACTGGGTGCGCTCGACGAGGTGGCCATGCAGGTCTTTCTGGACATGCAGAGCCATGCGCCGGTAACCATCGAACCTGGGCCGGTACCCGGAGGCTCGGTGGCGTATCGGCGGTCAATCTGTGTTTCCACTCCTGCCCAGATGATTCCAGAGATTCTACGCGCGTTGGTTGGCGCGAATGTGGGCGTCTACCAGATTGTCGCCGTCTAGACGGGGCCATTGCGGTCAGCCACATGGGAGAATTGAGAACGTGAAAGCATACATTAAACTAATTTGTGTTTCAGTGTTGTTGTTGCTTCTGACTGCTTGTAGTATTGGAGCCGAACAAACACCAGCTCCATCAGAGACAGCGACAACAGAAGGCACGCCGGTAGTGGGAGCTGTGCCAAGTGAGGAAGCTGTTTCAGAGCAAGATGTCACACAAGACGCGCCCGCAGTGGAAACGGCTGTTCACCCCCCCGCTCTCGCCGAACGCGAATGCGATCTCTTTATTCCCGCTGGCGATGTAGCAGGCGAAACCATTCTCTGCGGATACTTGGTCGTGCCAGCCCAGCGGAATGATCCAGAAAGCAAAGATGTCAAGCTGGCCTACGTCATTCTCAAGGCTACAGGAGACAATCCATCCCCAGACCCCATCATCCATGTCTCCGGCGGACCAGGCATTGCCTCCACTTCCCGTACCACTGTCGTGGAATTCATCAACCGGTATGCGCCCATGCGCAAAGTGCGGGACATTGTTCTCTACGACCAACGAGGCATCGGCAACAGCCTGCCGGTAATGAATTGCGTTGATTTCACGGAGGCTGATCCCGGCGATGACGTGCCGTCAGTTGCCGACACCTACAGTCGCTGCCAGGAAGGGATGCGTAACCAGGGCTACCCGCCAGAGATCTTCTCAACGGCCGTTTCCGCCGCCGATCTGGTTGACCTGATGCACGCCCTGAATTATCCAGCATACAATCTGTACGGCATCTCCTATGGTTCTCGCCTGCTTATGTCGTTGATGCATGATTTCCCCGACGAGCCGTTGGTGCGCAGCATCGTTCTGGATTCGGTTGACACGCTGCCAGAAGACATCGGCACGGAGTACCTCACCGCGACCCAGCTCCTACAGCAAGCGCTTTTCGAGTCTGTTTTTGACGAATGCGCGGCAGATCCGGCCTGTGCTGCAGCTTACCCTGATCTACGAGCACGCTTTAGCTCACTGGTCGAGCAATTAAACCAGACTCCCCTTACCCTGGATGAGTACACCATTGTCGATGGTGATTCGCTGTACCGCTACACCTTTCCCTACAACCCCGCCGTTCAGAACATCCCCTACCAGCCCCAGCTGATCGCGGAACTGGAACAGGGCATCACCACGACCCTGGAGCTTATCGGTTCCGGGGGCATACCGGAGCAAGCCACACGTACCTCGGTGCTGCCGCCAGAGCCGCCCATCGCCCAAGACCTGCTGGATCTGTACCTGGACTGCGAGGGCTCTTTGGCTGATGGAGAGGACATTGAATCCCGATTAACAGGTTTGTGGGACGCGGAACCGGAGGAGGTTGCAGACTATTTGACCGAGGCCTGTGGGGAGGCAACAGCGGCTGCGGCCATCCAGATCACGGATGAGCACCCGCGCATTTTCAATTACGTCATCATCCGCTTTGTCACCGATGCCATTCCCGGTCTCAACCCCGATCTGAATAGAAAACTCAACTGCACGGAACGATTCCCCTTCCGCGAGGAGTTTGCCGATATAGAAGCAAATCTACGTAAAGTGCAGATGCCGGAGTTTTTCATTGAAGAAACGATTGACACAATAAAGGCCCGGGCCGACGGCTGCCAAGTGTGGCAGGATGCCCTCACGGCGCCCACTCCAGAGGTTTACGGCGACTATCCGACGCTTGTTCTCAACGGGCAATTCGATTCCCTTACCCCGCCTGCGTGGGCCGAAACGGCCGTTGCCGCCATTCCCCAAGCCCAGTATGTGCTGATTCCAAATGCCTGGCATAGCATCATGGGCAACAACGGCCCCTGTCCCACGGACATCACGCTCCAGTTTCTAGTGAACCCTGACGCGGCAGTGGATCCCGGTTGTACGGACGGGATGAAGGTAATCTTTGTCGTGGCT
This sequence comes from Chloroflexota bacterium, assembly GCA_032124675.1. Classification (GTDB taxonomy): domain Bacteria; phylum Chloroflexota; class Anaerolineae; order Anaerolineales; family UBA4823; genus JAQBDA01. The sequence goes on along the minus strand of JAQBDA010000071.1, from coordinate 19,528 downwards.
AAGTAGCAAAGATCAATTTTAGCGTTCTAAATATCATTTTGCAATCCTCATTCTGTGAATCTGAGGTATCATCGGTTACCTGGGGTATTGCTTCAAGTATTATTCACCAAGAGCTCCAATCAAGTTCATCGTGGCCTCCCGGTCGGGAGCAACCCATCAATTCCTTCACGAGCGATTTGTTGGTTGCCTTCCATCATCTTGGTGAAATTTTCATCTTTCAGTTTCTCACTGGATGAGCTACCCGGATACAACGATGCGCCAGAACTGCGTTCTGTGGTCCTGGACTCGGCATTTCCGCCATCTGTCTATTTGATCAGAACAATCGTGCGCAGTGACCACGACTTCATCCTGCAGCTGTTGGAAGAGTGCCAGGCAGATGCCGCCTGTAACAAAGCTTATCCCAAGTTAAAAGAGCGGCTCGCCGCGTTGCTGAACAATCTCGAGGAAGGGCCGCTCACGACGAACGGGGAGACAGTCACGCTTGATGATGTCGTTGAGCAACTGACTTTTGTAGGGGGCACTCGCGAGCTGGAAAACAGCACCTATGTCCTCATACAACAGCAAGGTCATGGGACTTGGAACTCTGCTGACAGCTGTGTAGACAGATCGCCGCTACTTTCCTCCAAGATCCGGAGGTAGCGCTTGATCTGAACTGCCTGGAATCGCGCTAGCCGCAGTGGGTCTTGCCGGACGACGACGGGTCGTAAATGGAGTAACGGGAGCGGGGGCGCAGCAGAATGTGGTATTGGTGTGCGGTTATCTGTCAGAGCCGCAGCTGCTGGCGGTGGGATATGCCTACGAATAGGCCACCCAGGCCCGTGTCGCGCCGGATTTGGAAGCCACCATGAAATTTATTGAGGCAATCGAAAGGAAATAAGAGATCTCAGTTAAAGTGATGCCCTTCCTGCCAGCTGTATACCAGGCATCATAAATGCGCAGCGCGCAATCTCCTCGAAAAGTGAAAAACTCGGGACTTTGCTGGTTGACAAAGTCCCGAGTTTTTTGGGAATCTGGAGATGGATAAATTTGTTGATCCTTTTCAAATTACTGGGTTTGACAGCAACTTTCAAAAACCAAATTGATCTCATACAAAAAGATGAGATTCAATACATCGTAATTCATCTAAAAAAACGATGTAATATTCAGTAATTTTTGATAAAGTTCATTATATTTCCCTAAACTAGTTTTCATTGCGATTTGTAAAACCAGGCGGATTTCTGCCTGGGCCTGACCGAACCTTAATAAACTTATCCGGCAGTTGCCAACCCCTGGCCCAATTTGGTCAGGTTATTGGCGATCACACCCCAACCCACCCAGCAGGCGAAGCCTTTTTCGCCCCGGTTGCGACAGCGTTTGAAGCTGTGCTTGCGGTCCATGACGCTGATGCGGCCCTCAACTCCGGCGTGATAGCACCGCCCCCGGCGAAACCAGCGTTGGCGTTCATGTTGTTGCCGGGTTTCAGACTTGTGGCCGGGTTGCGGCAGGATGATGCGGGCGACCTTCAGTTTCTCGGCCAGGGCTTCGTTGTCGGCGGAGTGGACACCCCGGTCGGCGCTGGCTTGCCAGGGGGGATGACCGAACTGCTCGAGGTGGTGCTCCAGAGTGGGCTGCCACTGGCTGTCATCGGATAGATTGCCTGCCAGCACCTGGCAATGGGAGATGAAGCCGCCTTCGACTTCGCCGAGCCAGACCTTGTGACCGTACTCGGTTGGCTTTCTGGGCTTGCCGCGGCGAATAATGTCCGTGTGCGGCTCGAAGATACTGACGATCTTCTCGCTGGGCGGCAGCTGCTCGTCCTGGAAGACCCGGCGCACAGCCTGCTCAATGACCTGCCGGGTGCGGGGCAGGAAGGTAGTCAACGTTGCGGCCACTGCCTGACCGGCAGCCGGCGCCTGTTCCTGCAGAGCGGCCAAGACCTGCTCCGCCTGGCGCACGGTGGTACGGGTGATGCGCACCAGCTGGCGGTAGGTGGCCTGCAGGTGCTGCTTGCCCCGCCGGCTGAGGCGCCCGATTTTGCGGGCGACCCGCCGGGCACTGCGGGTACGATTGCGAAAGGTTTCCTTGGCCAACCCGCTCTGCTCCCCGATCAGCGCCTTGGCCCGCTGCAGTGTGCGTCCCAACACCCGCACACTGTCAGCCAGCAGACTGCTATCGGTGGGATAGTGGATATTGGTCTCTACCACGGTGCCATCCATGCGCAGCTTGCGTCCCCGGGTCAGCTTGCCCTGCACAGCGATGGCCAGGAGGCGTTCGTTGAAGGCCTGCAGGGTTTCCGGTTGGATCTGCGCCGCCCATTTCCACAGCGTGGTGTGGTCCGGCACCGCCTGAAAGTACACCCGGCAGAACTGGCGCAACACCAGGCTATCGGCCACCTGGAGCTCGGTGTGTTCATAACTTAGGTCGTACAGATGCCTCACGGCCAGCATCCGCAGTGTCACTTCCACCGGGGTGGAGTAACGTCCCGCTGTCAGGGTCTGGGGATAGCGCTGGGCCAGGTCGTTGCAGATCATGCAGAAGAGCTCTTCATCTTCCAGTACCCGGTCGATGGCTGCCAGTTCAGGGCTAAGCCGAAAGGTGAGACCGGGAATGTGGGCAAATATGTTGTCCTTTTCGTGTTTCTCGATTAGCATTGGGCTGGGCCTCCTGGGGTTTGCTTTGTCGTCCAACAAATACAAACCTTCAGGATGCCCTTTCGTTACGCCCATTTCGCAATGAAAACTAAACTAGAAGAGTTAAGCTTCTACAACCTAAATAATAAGGATACAAGAAAGGAACCATCATATGAAATCGAAAAAAATATTTCCGTTCGTGATCATGTTTGCGCTGCTTTTGGCTGCGTGCGGATCGGGAACACCCACAGCGTTACCTACCGTTGCACCGACGAATACAGCAGTGCCGACAGAGGCACCACCCACCGAAGCGCCCCCGACCGAGGCGCCCACAACCAGTGGCGATCCGACCTGGGATCGCGTGCAATCTGCCGGTAAGGTCGTGTTCGGCACCTCAGCAGATTACAAGCCATTTGAATATTACGATGAAAACTACCAGGTAACAGGGTTTGACATCGCCTTGGCGCGTGAAATTGGGGCTCGTCTTGGCTTGAAGGTTGAACTAGTAGATATCGCTTTTGAAGGCCTGCCGGCCGCGCTGCAAATCGGGCAGATCGATGCCGCCATCGCGGCCATCTCGGTCAGTCCTGAACGCCAGGAACAGATGGACTTCACCAATGTGTATTTCACCAGTGATGATATGGTCCTGGCACGCGATGCCGCGGGAACCATATCCATCACAGCCCCAGAACAGCTGTCGCAATTCCGTGTCGGTGTCCAGAGCGGCTCGATCTATGCAGCCTGGGTGCAGGAAACCCTGGTAGATACCAAGATAATGCCAGAGGCCAACCTGCTGCAATACGCTAAAGCCGAAGATGCAGTGCGTGATTTGAAAGAGAACCGCAACGATCTGGTGATCATGGATAAACTAGCGGCAGAAGAATACATCCTGACGGGTGGGGTCATATCTGCTGGAGAAAACCTGAATGCGCAGCTGTTCGCCATTGCGTTGCCCAAGGGTGCCCCCACGCTGCAAGCGCAGTTGAACGCGGTGCTGACGGATCTGCAAAACGACGGCACAGTTGCCCGCTTAACCAACCAGTTCCTGCTGATCGCGATGCCGGTTGCAACCCCGGCACCCATGCCGACAGCCATTCCTGGTCCCACAGCGACCCCTGCAGGTTGTTATGACGGTATGGCTTTTGTAGCGGATGTGAAAGTGCCTGATGGTACTGTAATGAATCCCGGACAGGATTTCGATAAAGTCTGGCGCATCCGCAATACAGGTAATTGCAATTGGGATACCAACTATAAGCTGGTCTTTGTGCAGGGTGATCGCATGGGTGGAAACCCCTCCCCAGTGACGACAACAGTCAAGCCAGGGGAAACCTTCGACATCATCATTGATCAAACAGCACCACAAGAGCCCGGAAATTATACCGGCGTTTGGCAAATGGTGAACAAAAATGAGACACCCTTCGGTGCACGTATCTGGGTGAAGATCACGGTTGAAGGAAATGCGAAACCCACTACTGCCCCTCCAGAAGCAACCAAGGTGCCTGATCCGATCATCGATTACCTGAATGTCAGTGCAGAGACAGTTAATCAGGGTGATCTGTTGGTGGTGAGCTGGTCGTTCTCAGGTCAGGATCTGGCCTCGGCACGCCTTACCCGCACCAATCCGGATGGCACCGAAACCCCGCTGTATGGGGGTGACGATGTAGCTTTGCAGGGACAATACGAAGATCTGATGATGACCGCCGGTAACTACACTTACACGCTAAACGTAAGCACCGAATTCAGTGGTTCTCAAACGGCTACCGTGCAGGTAGCGGTCAACCCGTAAGTACAAAATAGGACTAGAGTCAAATTGACCCTATATGCTGAGGCTTCCAGCCTCAGCATATAGGGTAGTGCAAATTCAGCTACTCAAGGGAAATTTTTGCTGTGCTAGATTCCCACCTAGATCGCATACTCAAGGGAACCGAAGTTGTTTTTCTTTTTTGTGAAATTGAAGAAGAGAATTTCGAATACTTATGTCAGGAAGTAGAAAAGCTAGGGAGAATTCCTGACAATATCATAATATCACCCTATCAAGAAGATTATGAAGCATTTCTTCGTGAAACAATAACTAACCTTACCGATCAAGGTACTAGATTGGCACCGACATTTGCTTTTATCGATCCGTATGGATTTACAATCCCAATGGATCTTATGAACAGGTTATTGGATTTTCCCGCTTGTGAGCTGTTCATCAATTTCATGTATAGATATGTTGATATGGCCATACATATCGAAGCGCAAAAAGAAAATATGAATCAATTGTTTGGTTGTCAGGATTGGACCAATCTAGTTGCGATTGCTGATCCCCAAGCACGATCGGACATGACCATACGCTTTTATGCAGAGCAATTAAATGCAAAATACGTTACTCCAATGTATATGAGGGGAAAGAACAATGCATTGAAGTATGTGCTAATTCATGCCACAAACAATCAAAAGGGGCGCGAATTGATGAAAGACTCTATCTGGAGAATCACTCCAGATGGTAGTTTTACTGCTTTTGAACGAAATCGACCAGAACAGTTGATTCTTATTCAGCTTGAACCAAACCTTTCACCACTAGAGAATAACTTATGGGTGAATTTTGCTGGAAGAGAAGTATATATGGAAGAGTTATATGCCTGGTTAGTAGGGGAGTTATATTGTAAATCCCATTTACATCAATTATTAAGATCTCTTCGCAATAAAAAAGTTATTGAGGCTCGAGAGTATCAGGGAAGATTCGCGTTTAATAAAAATCCGCAAATTATTTTTCCTCCGACAAGACCAGAGAACCAATAATCAATGATATAATCGGAATGCCGAACATTAGTTCTGTTATATTGGAGTATCCAATGGGAAAAGAAAGCCAGATTGAGTGGACAGAGGCAACCTGGAATCCTTGGCATGGCTGTAAAAAGATTTCTCCAGGATGCAAGAATTGTTATATGTATAGAGAAAAGAAACGTTATGGGCAAGATCCTCATAACGTAACGAAAAGTAAAACAACATTTAAGGCGCCTTTGGGATGGAAAAGCTCCAAAACCATTTTTACATGCTCATGGTCAGATTTTTTTATTCAGGAAGCTGATGATTGGCGAGACGATGCTTGGGATGTCATCAGAAAAACTCCCGAGCATACGTATCAAATATTGACCAAACGCCCTGTGTGAATTAACTTCGAAAAACCGCCCACTTTAACATTAAAAAACCGACCACTGGGGCCTTAGCCAGATTAATTTTAACTTCGAAAAGTCGCCCATTTTAATAACGAAAAACCGACCACCTTGCATTTTGACAGCTGAATGATAACCGATCTCGTCGTCGTCGTAGTAGTGACTGTGGTCAGGGTGGGCAACTCGCCAGAGTTGTCCAGGCTGTCCACAGCTATTCATAGCTCACCTCCTGCTGCATACGCTGGCGAAAGCGATGCGACTCGCCGACCAGTTCGAGAACATGGGCATGATGGGTCAAGCGATCCAATAGTGCGGCAGTCAGGCGTTCACTGCCAAAGACCTGTACCCAGTCAGCGAATTTCAAATTGGTCGTAATAATCAACGATAGCCGTTCGTAAAGTTCAGAGCAGAAGGTAAAGAGAGCGTTTGCGCCATCGGCCGAAAAGGGGATGAAGCCGAGTTCATCCAATACCACCAAATCCAGCTTGAGCGCCTGAGCGATGAAGCGGTGTAAGCGGTGTTCATCTTGGGCCTGTAAGAGTTCGTTCACCAGGCTGGCAGCTGTCCAGAAGCGCACCTTGTGTTTCTGGCGGCAGCAGGCTAAGGCCAACCCGATACTTAAGTGAGTTTTTCCCAAACCTGGGTTGCCGATGAAAATAATTGACTCTCGTTTTTGCAAATACTCTCCGCGGGCCAGGTCCAGGATCTGGGCTTTGTTCAAGGATGGGATCGCCGAGAAATCGAAGTCAGCCAATTCCTTGAACACTGGGAAATGGGCAGCTTTAATCCGGCCTTGGATCATATTGTGTTCCCGCTGGTTCACTTCTTGTTCGGCTAAAGCCAGCAAGAAGCGAGTGTGATCCAGGTTGCTGCGAGCCGCATCGGTAGCGTAGGTCGGATAGTTCCTGAGGAAGGTCGGCAAGCGCAGTTGGCGCAGGTAGCTGTCGAGCAATTCATTAGATTTCATGGCTCACCTCGCCTCCAACAACTGGTTATATTGTTCCAGATCCACCGGCTGCCTGCCAATCCCGTTCAACTCAGGCCGAACATCCAGATTGAGAGAACGGATCGCCGGTTTCGGGGTCAATAACTGCCGCAGGCAAAGCTGCACACCATCCAGATGGGCTGCCCCGCAGTCTAATGCCTGCTTCACGGCCTGTTCGATCGGCTGCTGTGGATAGGCTTGGTGCAGTTTGAGGATCTCCAGAAATTCGCGCACCCCTTGCCCATCCGGTTTGCTCTGCCTCAATTCAGCCAGGAGCTGCTCATAGCAGGCGGGCCACTGCTTCCGCCAGCGACGCATCGGTTTGGCATGCTCGAAAGCGCCTGGACGCTGCTGAAGGAGCGGCAGATAGTGAAAGGGATCCAGCATATCCTGTTCTCGCTCAAAGCAACGCGCATGGCTGGCAATGATCTTATCCAGGTAAAGCAGTTCGATGCGGAAAGAAAAAGCGCGCAGCACCAATTGCTTGTCGCGATACTCGTAAGGCACCGAATAGCGATTTGTGTCGTAATCCACCTGAAGATAGGTATTGGGCTTCACCACCTTGGTCGTGCAAGCCCGATAATCTGTGGCGGGCAGTGGCAAAAAGAAGGCTTGTTCTGCTTTCCACAGATCAATGACCAGCTCTTTCTGGCCACGGGTACGCCGTTTCGCATCCTGCCAACAAGCCTGGCGCAGGAAGGTGTTCAATTCTTCATAGGTGTCCACCTCCGGAATCGGAGAGAAGAAGTTGCGTTGGGCGTAGCCGACATCGTTCTCCACGCCACCCTTCTCATGCCCTTGTCCGGGTGTACAGTAGCGGCTCTCGAACAGGTAATAGCTGCGAAATTCCTTGAAAGCTTGCTGTTCCTGACGCTTTTTGCCTTCCAGGACCCGGTAGACGGCGGTTTTCAAATTATCATACGTGATATGCCGCATGATACCGCCAAAAAAGTGGAAACCCTGGATGTGCCCTTCAAAGAAAGCTTCCTGTTTCTGAAAAGGGAAAGCCATCACAAAACGGGCCTTGGAATAGTTCAGCCGCATACTGAAAAACTGGACCTTGATCTCCTTACCCGCCATGCGTACCCAGGCTTCTCCCCAATCCACCTGGGCATCTTGTCCAGCATCGAATTCCAGCGGTAGATAGGCATCTTTACGCCTGCGATCCTTACGCTGTCGACTGACGTAGTTATGCACGCTACCTTCGCATCCCTGATAGCCCTCTTCTCGGATCAGACGATAAATCGTTCTGGCCGTGTATCGCTGTTTGCGAGGTAATTGGTCACTCTCGTCCAGCAGTTCTTGGATCCGTTTTTTGTAAGGTCCTAATACCGGGTCAGGACGTCCTTGGCCCAATTGGTAGGGTTGAGGCACCGGCTGAATGATTGCTTTACGGATCGTCTCTCGATCAACGTGTAGCTTGCGATTTATCGCCCGGATACTCAACCCTTCTACAAAAAATGCTTTCCGGATTTTTTCATAGTCTTCCACCGTTTTCATCTCCTTACCTCCAATACCCTTAATGGTACCGGAGTGGGTCTCAGGTGGCCGACTTTTCAAAGTTAATTTTCTAGCCAGGTGGCTGGTTTTTCAAAGTTAAAACACACCCTGAAAGGGTGGAAGATTTTCTTCCCAAAGATTGGGGAGATGGTTGGTCACATGTGTGGATAGGAGTAAGTATTGAGAACCAAAAATATGTATATAGAAAAGAATTGCTCTGTGAAATCCCTTCTACGGTGAGATTTATTAGCGCGGAACCTTTGTTAGGGAAAATTGATTTTGGTGACCTAGAATGTATAGACTGGATAATTACTGGGGGTGAAAGTGGACCGAATGCCCGCCCAATGAAAATAGACTGGATTCGATCAATTCGAGATCAGTGTATGAAATCAGGTATTGCGTTTTTCCACAAACAAAATGGTGGAACAAAAAAAATTAATGGGGCCTGGGGTGGAAGAAGTTTTGATGGTAAAACCTGGAGTGTAATGCCGGAAATAGTGATTCAAACATAGTTACACTTCTATGTTTAGTACTTCGTTATATTTGATCACTAGGCTTCATAAGCGGAGTAATTGTTCGTTCCAATCAGTGGGGTAGAGCTAAACGAAATATGCTTTATTTTTGCAATAAAATATTAATTATTACATTTTTCTAGGACTTACAGTCTTATACGTACTGACCTTCGGATGTGCTGTTTCGGTGCAAATGCTGTACCATAACATGGTTTTTATGGAAATAGTAGACAAGTTGACACCTGTATATGGTGCTAGAGGAGAAATAATGCTACCATATGCAAGGTGTAGACATAATAGATAGCCATTGGACCTTACTTACACAGATGAGGTCGTTTCTGCCTTGCCCCTAATATTGGATGTGTATCCACCAATTCTAGTATACATGCATCGAGTTGCCTTTCCTTCCTATATCTGGTGCAACCCGAATAGAAAGAATGGAAATAATGTAGGACTTACGCAAGCGTCATACGGACAGCCGGTGATTTCAACTGCTGGCGTAAATAATCGGATAATAATCCATGTTTGACCTGATAAATCGTTTGCTGAGTTTCTTGAGAAACTTGTTTGAGTCTGACCCACACCAAGATCGCACAGCCGATATGGTTGCGGATAATTCTTGCTTTTCGGCATTGACAACCTTCCAAACCGGTGAGTTGTTTGGTCTCTCGGTGAAACTGCTCAATCTTCCAGCGCAAGCCGCACACCTCTTGCACAGCCTGCGTGTTGTCCTGAGTAAAATCGTTGGTGACGACATAATCCGTGCGCTGGGTAGACAGCACCACCCGGAACAGTTTCACTTTGTGGTCCTTGGGAAGGCCCTTGAGCTTCACCAATTTGCCATGCGCTCTTTCGATCTCAGACCATTGCAGCCCATCCACTCGCCGATAGGGCTGAACCCCTCCCGAATCATCCACCTGGCGGTTATCCTTGAGCGGGCAATAATAGATCTTTTTCAAGCTCTCAATAAACAGCATGATTTCCTTGGTCGCATACCAGCTATCCATCAATACGAACCGAAACAGAAGTTCCTTCTGATACACACAGTTTGCCAGCATATCATGCACATGGTCCAGCTTGGTCTTGCCGTCCCCTTGCGGATCATAAATGCGATAATCGATGATCCAGAATTGGTCCAGAGCAGGGTTGACATACACGCAGGTCACCACCCCAACGCCTTTGATGACCCCGTGCGCATCTCCACTCCATTGCCGCCGCACCAATTCCATATTGAACGAGAAATTCTTATCCACGACCGTGTCATCAAACACCAGGTATCCTTCCGCTATTTGTGCCACCTGTCCTTTCACGTTTTCCCATACCAGGTGGGGTGTGATTTTTTCGCCTGCCAAATACCGGTTGATCGCATCATGACTGAATTTCTCGGTGTGATCAGCAAAATTGGTCAACGTATAATTGATCTGGCTGATCAGCAAATACTGACAATAATCCAGACGAGTTACTCTTTGTTTGTCCCTTTCCATAATTCCCAAACATACTCGCCTTCCCCTGTTCTCGTCAAGTCTTTGGCTAATTTTGCGTAAGTCCTATAATGGATACATAGGATCATTCCCCCACATATTACAATCAATAGACACTAAAAACCAACTTTATGGGAAAATTATCTATACGCAAAACTTCGAATCGATAGGTGGTCGACTATTGTGAGGTAATACCCAGTTTAACTGAGTTTTTCACCGCCATAAGAAATGAGTTGGGAAGTACTGTATCAGAAGATTGGTCTTCTGAAATTTTATCAAAAGAAAAGATCAACTCCCGTAACTGATCCACAATTGAGTTTAATTCATTGTGCTCCACATCTAATTTGTTGTATGAGATTAGAGCGTCCACTACCAAATATCGCAGCGAATACCCTTTCTCCAACCAAACTTCAATCACATCTTTGGCCTGGGCTTCTCGGGGATTTTCTGAACCTAATCGAAAGCTATAGACTTTACTCATAGCACCTTCAACGCATCATACAATCGCCACAACTTCAAACCACCTCGCACATTCGCCAGGTGAAGGCTATCTTTGGAATCTGCAAGAATGATGTTATTGTGTTTCAGTATGGGGATCAACTGATGGTGGAGTAAAGCGCTACCACCACCAGTCAGGATGATATTGTCCCAGGATAATGCTCCACCAGCTAACCGTTGATAGGTATCAGCAAAGCGGTTCAAGAATACACTGGTAGCCTCATCTATATCTTCCTGGCATGGATACTCTCGTCCTCCACCTGTGAATACCCCACTAGAAACGGCTATACGAACACGCTCAGGGGGTAGCACTGATGTATCTTTCACGACTTCCAGATTATTCGCCCTAAAACTTTCTTCAAAGTCGTTGATCACAGATTGAATACCAAGGGGGACACTTCGTGCGAGAGCATAGTCCACTTCCCCACCCTGGTTGACTGCCAGGAAATCCGTCGTAAATCCCCCAATATCGATAACTAATGATCGTCCATCGCCAATTTGCGGATATTGGTAATGCTGACCATCTTCTGTGAGGAGTACATTCATCAATCCCCCCACAGGTTCATCGAAGGTATTGGCATAGATCACTCGGAATTTTGCCATCGATTGTACTGTCTCAATCTCCCATTCACCGATGACAGATTCCATCAAATCTTGCCGATATTTCACATCTCCAGGGGGATGGCTGGCAAACACAGCCACTTCCCTTCCCCGACCATACAGCTTGGACAACGAGATAGCTGCTAATACACCGCAGTAATCCTTGGTGTAACGGGCAGTTCCAGTTCGTTGGGTTACGATTCCATGCCGTTCTGCACTCTCTCCTACAACATAAGATTTCCCGTTCACGCGGAAGTAATCTTGTGAGTTTCCATTGACTTGAATGCGAGAAAGAATTTTCTGATATTCACTTTCAGATAGTTGCCGGATGGCATGTGGGAAGGAAATCTCACTCCGGTCTCTCCGAGCAATCTTTGCCTTTATGATGGAATTTCCCATATCAATAACCATGACACTCATCTCTTTTGCTCCTTCCAACCCGGGTGTTTACGAATGTATACGGGGGGTGTTTACGTTCGTAAACATGCCCAGGCAAAAAAATTATTTGGGTCCAAAACGCTTGTCTTTACTAATATTTGCATTCTCCAAATAGGCTTCAAATGTGTATTTGTCAATCAACCAGGTTTGCCCCAGCTTCAAGCCAGGTAACTTGCCGTTTCTGATTAACCGACGCAGGTATTGCACGTTGTATCCGCTGTGGAATGCAGCACCTTTTACAGATATACAATTATTGAAAACAATGGGAATTTCTAACCCCGAATCTTTCATGTCGACCTCACTTCAGAACATCGGGCAGTTCTTCTAATTTGCTGCGATTTTCGAACCGCAGCATCGCTAAAAATTGCTCGATTTCTACTTGAGACCGTTCGACAAGTGTCGCCTTAGGGGTACACCAAAATCATAGAGCCTGCATGCCAGCCAGTGCATGCAGGCTCTATGATTTATCTATTAGAAGCTGTGCAGTTCAGGGGAATTTGGGGGGTGAAGATCACTGCATGGGATTTTGCTCAACCTCGACAGCATCTACCAGACTTAATTCCTTGAATACCGCCTGCGCTAATTCATCCAGATTGTAGCTTTCCCCTCTTTTTTGGAGGTTCGCATACTGGTAACTAGGCAGACCACTCTTGTACCGGTCAAGCAGGGCGCTCGCTTGCTGGCGAGTCTCTCTATCGCTTGCATCACTGCTGTTCACAAATGACAGGATCTCAATTGCACGCTCTGAATTTTCTGTTTGCAAGTATACCTCTGCGATGCAGATCAGGATAGTGAGGGTCAGCGGGATGTGCTGGATCTCACCGGAGATCTGTAAGGCATCTATTAAATGCTGACGTGCACTATCGATATCACCCAGATGGCAGCTGACTTCCCCAAGACCGGCTAACGAACTTGCCAACCCTCCCCGGTCGCTGATCTCGCGGTAGATAGAGAGACTGTGCTGGTAAAGCCCTTTGGCTTCCAGGTACTCCTGCTCTAGCGCAGCGATCCGCCCCAGGTGGTACAGCGCGACCGCCATCCCTTCCGGATCATTGAATGATTCGCGTATGTCATAACTGGCAAGATATCTATCTTTTGCCTCAGCGTAGCGCCCCATTGCCCTGGAGACATTCCCCCACTCGTTGAGCACGTACGCCATGAACCAGTTATCCTGGTACTCCTCAGCCAGTTTGAACGCTCGCTCTGCGCTCTGCAGCGCCAGCTCGAATTCTCCCTTTGCCAGATACGCACTGATCAGTGTATAGTAGGTGAAGGTCAGGTTGCGTCGATCGTCAATTGCCAGGTTATTATCCCGTGCCTGTTCACCAAGAGAGATAGCCTGGTCATAATTGCCGCTCATTGTAATTACCAAGGTCATGCCGATCAAGGGATCGGTGGCGATTCCCAGCGGCGGGCTTAATTCCGGACCCAGCTGTTTGTAGATCGAATGGCTGATCTCGAAAGCCCGTGTGGCCTGGTCGAGCCGTCCCAGACGGACGTTAAACCAGCCCTGATAGTCCAGCAATTGAGCCATGACATAATCTCTATCGGTAGATTCCTCAAGAGACTGTATTCTGTCAGCGGCTTTTTCGAAGGTCTTCATACCCTCCAGGTAACGGCTTTGATATTGCAAATAAGCATCTAGGCCGTGAAGCAAATCCTGGATGGCAGGTAGATTATGTTGGTCGATGGCCCACTGCCAGGCAGCATAGATGTTATGGATTTCATCCTTAATTTCCAACAGGTTTTGCTGCTGGTTGCCGCCAACGAGCCCGGGTAGGCGCTGGTGTACGTAATCCGAGTAATAGGAGCAGTGCAGATCACTAAGGCGTTCGAACTCCTCGCGAGCGGATGCCATCCGCTCTGCACCAAACTGCCGCAACAGCTCATGGATCTGGTACCGTCCATTGGCTTCGATCCTGATCAGAGACTTATCTGCCAGCGATGAAAGCACCATCAGAGAGGCCGCTGCGATCTGTTTCGCAGCATCCGGCATGAACCCGCCGCGGAAAACAGAAAGGCGTATGAATACACTTTGCTCAGCCCGAGTAAGCAAGCTCCAGGATTGATCGAAGACCGCCTGCATGCTGCGATGACCTTCCTCAACATTGCGCATTCGGGTGGCTAAGAATTCAATATTTGATTGAATCTCCGCCGCGATCTGATCCGGGGAGAGTGTCCGCGACCAAGAGGCTGCCAGCTCGATCGCCAATGGAATGCCTTCGACGAGCCGGCAGATCCGCATCACTGCGGGCAGGTTTTCGCTCAACGAAAAGCCTTTACGCACCCGGCTAGCATGCTCTGCGAACAACTGGACGGAGCCAAAAGACTCATTCTGAATAAATTCTGTATCTTCAGGATAAGGCAGCCCGCGCAGGGGGTAAACCAGCTCTCCATACACGCTCAGTGCATGTCTGGAAGTAACCAGCAATTTAATCCCGGGGGCATGGTCCAGTATATCTACCAAAACCAGCGCGGCATCCAGGACATGTTCGAAGTTATCAAGAATCAGTAAAATCTCTTTATCCTGGAGGTAATCCAGCAACTTCGCCAGCGGGTCATCACTGGCGGAAGGGCTGATCTCGAGCACATCCGTTACAGCCGGGATAATCAGTTCAGGGTCGGAAATGGACCGTAAGGGGATAAAATACACACCATCCTTGAAATACTCCGCCAGCCTTGCAGCTGTTTCAACAGACAGGCGTGTCTTCCCCATTCCCCCAGGCCCGAGGATGGTGAGCAGCCGGCAGTCGGGGTCTTCGAGCAAATGCTGCTGAATCTCCATCAGCTCTAAATTTCGCCCGATGAACGGTGTTTGCTGCCTGGGCAAATTTTGAGCCGTCACGACAGCATTACCTTCATCAAGACTTGGAACGACATCCGCTGTCACCCGCCTGGAACGCTCTGTCCGGAAGCGTGGGTCCTCGTCCAGGTACACAAAAGCCGGTTTGCTCCCGTCTCGGTCTTCTGCAATTCCCTGGAGCCCGACATCCGCAATTGACCCGGCTTGGGGTTCCGAACTGCTGATCATAGGTGACTCTGTGTCAAGAAAGCTGCGCACTTCATTCATAAAGACGCCCCACGCCGGCTCATCTTCCAGAAGAATATGGTTTTTACTATCAAGACGGACAAAGTGCGCTCCGGGGATCGTCTCTGCCAGCCAGTGACCTTCTTCGAATGGAACAATGCCGTCCTCCGGAGCATGAAGCACCAGAGTTGGGACTTTTATCTGAGCGGCAATATCGCTAACATCCTGCTGGAAAAAAGTTTTCTCCAGCCGGTAAGCGTTTTCCGGAGATGTCGACATTCTCTGCAAGTCATTGTACCAATGCATCTGCTCAGCGGAGGCCTCTGGCATGAACATCGATGTGAAGAACTGGCGGAATGCTGGGTTATCCTGACCCCAGCCGAGCCTGATCATGTTCAATACCATTTCAGCCAGCTCGAGTTCTTTTCTGGAGTAGCCCCTGTGTAATCTACCATGGGCATATGTGCCATAAAGAATTAGATGACTTACTTTTTCCGGGTGACGTACTGCATAGGCAATTGCTGCAGGTCCCCCACCGGATATCCCTAAAAGGGGGAAGCGCTCTAGTCCGATATGGTCGATGACTGATTCTAGATCACGTATGAAGGCTTCCTGTGAGAATTCCTGTACATCCCAATCGGACAGTCCACACCCACGTTCATCAAAACGAACCAGGGTATGATCATGTGCAAGTCCAACCAGCCAATGCCTCCAGACAGGGCTGTTCCAATCATATTCCAGATGGCTCAACCAGGTAGCAGTCTTGACAAGGACCGGTCCCTCACCGACATGTGCATAGGCGATCCTGACCCCATCAAATCCAGTACAGTAGCCGATTTTCTGCTCATAAACGGCCGGCGCAGCAGACGCACTATCGGTAAGACCGGAAGTCTTTGGAGAAGCCGCCGAAGCACCGAAATTTCTCTTGCGAATATTTTCATACAGTTCCTGAGTACCATGCTCCGGCTCGACCCCAATCTCCTCCCGCAGAAGGCGCACGCATTCTTGGTACTGGCGTATGGCAGCCGCAAACTGTCCCGCCCGGGCATACAGCTCCATCAGCTGGCGATGGGCTTCTTCATGCAGGCTGTCAAGGGATAACCAGCGGCGGGCATATTCTATCCCTCTTTCATATTCACTCTGGTTCCGGTGCCATTCAATAAGCTTTTGTAAGCTTTCTGCCAGGGATTGGCGCAAGCCCTCACCTTCGAAAAACTGCCAATCATCGAACTGAGGGCTATCCCCCAGGCTGAAACCAGCCATGAAATCGCCTTGATACAGATCAGCCGCTTCAGCGAGGGACGGATAACACTCGGAGCATATCGATTTCTCCCGGAATGCTTCTGGCACGTGGGCATGTGTCTGGGCGAATTTCACAAGCTCCTGGAAACGCCTGACATCCAGGTTTACCTGTTCGCCAGGCTGCATTGAGACAATCTCCCGCTCGATTAGCAGAATGTCCTCACCTAAATCTCTTTTCAAGCGGGATAGCTCACGCCGCAAACCGGCGCGCGCTTCGGACTGGTCGTGCTCGGGCCAGAGCATTACAGCCAATGTATCGCGGCTGTGAGGTTTTCCCGTCACAGCCAGATATGCACATAATGCTAATGCTTTTCGCCGCTGTATATAGATGCTTTTTCCATCGCGCTCGAACCTGGGAGCTCCCAACAAATTAATTTTCATTTCCACCATTGCACTATTTTACACCGGTTTTACCCATCTTATCCGGAATATTCGGAGTTTTTTTAAATTTTCGTACTGAGGGACGTTTTGAGGGACGCCCGGCGGGATATCTACGGTACGCCATCTTCCTATAATAGCAACATAATCGAAAAAACGAGAACAACAAACGAACACCAGAAACGTAAACCAAGGAGCATTCAGCATGCAAGCCAAAACAGTCAAGTCTAAGAACTCCACTAAAACTTATGGGCATGCAGTCGTGATCGGCACAGGGATCGGCGGGTTGGCAGCGGCACAGGTGCTGACAACTTACTTCGAGGAAATCACTCTGGTCGACCGGGATGAGCAGAGTGGCAGCAGGGAGTTCCGCAGTGGGGTTCCCCAGGCTCGCCATGCCCACACTCTGCTCCCTTTGGGGCAAACGATCCTGGAGAGATTATTCCCCGGATTGATCGATGAGCTTATAGAGAATGGCGCAATCCTGGTCGACAACAACCACGAGATCGCATTCTACAATGAAGGCCACTGGCAGGCTCCCAACACCCGCAGGAAAAACACGACCATTTCATCCAGCCGCCCGCTGCTGGAGGCTGCGATCTACCGCCGGGTTGTGGAAA
This sequence comes from Chloroflexota bacterium, assembly GCA_032124675.1. GTDB lineage: Bacteria > Chloroflexota > Anaerolineae > Anaerolineales > UBA4823 > JAQBDA01. The sequence goes on along the minus strand of JAQBDA010000071.1, from coordinate 2,419 downwards.
ATCCAAAGGTGAGCACCTTGAATGGTTATGAGGTAACCGGGTTGGCAACCGAAGAGAGCAAAAAACGGATCACGGGCGTGAACCTGAAGCATCGCCACGATCATTCAGAGGCTGAGGTCTTCCTGGCAGGTGATTTGGTTGTGGATGCCAGCGGGCGGAACTCACAGGCACCCCGGTGGCTGGCGGAGCTCAGTTTTACTCCCCCGGAAGAATGGAAGGTGAACTCGTTCGCCGGTTATTCGACCCGTCTGTACCAGAAACCAGCCGGGTTCGCCACAAACTGGAAAAAGCTCTATATCCGACCCAATGCACCAGAAGGCACACGTGGCGGCTTGATCATGCCAGTGGAAGATGACCTCTGGCACGTGACCCTGATCGGGGAAGCTGGCGATTACCCTCCGACCAGTGATGTAGAATACCTCGAATTTGCACGCAGCTTACCATCTAGACGCTTATATGAGGCCATCAAGCATGCACAACCGCTGGGTAAACCGGCCGGCTTCCGCCGCACTGAGAACCGGGTACGCCGCTATGATCGGCTCCCAAGTTATCTGGAGGGTTTCATTGTAATGGGTGATGCTGTCTACACACTGAACCCAGTCTACGCGCAAGGGATGACCGCAGCAGCAGTCGGCAGCCAGGCACTCGAACGGGCTCTGAATGAGCAGGTGGACAGCGGCATCACCGGCCTGGATGGCCTTGCCGAAGCATTCCAACGCAGGCTGGGCCAGGAGGTCGGCAGGCTCTGGCACTCTACAGTTTCAAAGGAGTGGGATTGGAGCGTGACAGAAATGGATGACAACACAGAGGAGATCTATCCCTACAGCGAGATGTCGAATGATAGCATAACTGGCACCGGTGAGATTGATATCAAATCCAGACGCAATCAGCCAGAGATGGTGATGGCTGGCTGATATTTTACTCAAAGTAACAACATTCTTATTTCTATCGGCAGATGAGGAATTCGCCATGAATACAATAACAAGAGAAGAACTCAAACAAGAATTAGAGATCAATCCAAATATAAAACTGGTTTTTACGAAGGGTGATTGGTACTACCGGGCGATGCACATCCCGGGAACGATTCACTTCTCTTCGATCAGAGAGGCGCTCCAGCTCCTGCACAAAGACGATGATATCGTTCTTTACTGCTCGAACACACATTGCCGGGACAGTGTATATGCATACCACTTACTGGTCAACAATGGCTATACGAGAGTCCGACGGTATTCAGGTGGGCTGGAAGATTGGGTGGACGCAGGCTATCCTGTCCATGGGTGGCTCAGCGCAACCTCATCCCATACAGATTTAGCAGTTGCAAGCTAACCTGCAATAATTGAGATCGTACTTCAACGAATATTTCGAAAGGAAACATAAATATCATGACCGAGAAATTGAGACTGCTGGCAATACTATCCCACCCCGACGATGAATCGATGGGTACCGGTGGAATTATGGCGAAATACGCCGCAGAAGGCGTCGATACATATATTGTGACTGCCACCCGCGGCGAGCGTGGCTGGTTTGGCGAAGAATCCGCTTACCCGGGAGCGAAGGAGCTTGGTCGGATCCGTGAGGGTGAGCTGGCGGACGCTGCCAATATACTGGGAATCAAACAATTCTTCCTACTCGATTATATGGATGGCAACCTGGACGAGGCAGATCCAGCGGAAATTATCTCAAAGCTAGTCTACTACATCCGCAAGATACGCCCGCATGTTGTCGTGACCTTTGACTCGCTTGGCTACTACGGTCACCCCGACCATATCGCCATCTCCCAATTCACCAATGCAGCCGTCGCAGCGGCAGCCAAGTCAGATGCTGTATCGAACGGCACAGAACAGCACCCACCCCACCAGGTGAGCAAAGTGTACTACCTGGCTGCCAATGCAGCCGAGCAGGCAGCCTACCAGAAAGCATTTGGCGAGCTGGTGATGACCATCGATGGCGTCGAACGCCGTGCTACCCCTTGGCCGGATTGGGCGATCACCACCCGTATCGATACCTCTACTTACTGGCAGACGGTCTGGGATGCCATAGCAAAGCACTGCAGCCAGCTTCCTGGATACCAATCCTTGCTGGATCTGCCGGAAGAATATCACCAGCAGCTATGGGGTACCCAGACGCTCTACCGGGTGTTGAGTCTGGTAAATGGCGGGCGCAATGTGGAGACAGACTTATTTGAGGGCATTCGTACGCCGGAGGTTGATAATGCTTAAGGCTACAACCAATTCGCAGCTCGTAATATTATTTTTGAGCAGCTTCATAATTCTATTTGTAGGTATTGAATTTGATTATTCGTTTTGTGTTCATCTGTTGACAAACAAGAACATTTGTGCTAGTATCCGGGCATGAAGTTGAGTGCCTATGCCCGTTCACTTGGTGTCTCCTATCGTACTGCCTGGCGCTGGTTCAAGGC
>JAQBDA010000070.1:0-3892 GCA_032124675.1 Chloroflexota bacterium | reverse complement strand
CTCTCGCCAGTCGCCCCAGATCGGGTAGCCCTGGTACTGCTCGAGCCGGAACGCATCCATTGCCCCGCTGGGATAGATAAACGGGTACAGCGGGTTCCCAGTCGCGAGGATGTTCTTCAGCAGCCACGGGACGGATGCGGCTCCTGCTGCCAGCGTGAAGACGGCCAGATTGCGCAGAGTCAGGCGCGGTGTGCTTACTTTCAAGCTGTAATAGGCGATCAGAACCGCTCCAGCAACCAGCAGTGCGCCGGCCGAGTATTTGCTGCCCAGGGCGAACCCGCCAAAAATGCCCGCTAGAACGATCTGCGAAGTACGCCCCGTATCAATCCACCTGTGGAGTAAGACTAAAAATGCCAGACCATATAAGATGGTGAACCAATCGACATACGCCCAGCTCAACTCTGCAGCCAGTGTATAACCTGCCAACAGACTGGCAGCAGACACCCAGGCTGCGGCGACACCGGTCTGTCGCCTGGCGTAACCGAGCAGGCCCAGTACCGCCATCAAACCCACTCCCCAGCCAACACAAGCGGCAGACGGCTCGCCCGCCAGGGGCATCGCCCAAAGGTAGAGCATCTCCCCCATCTGCGGCATACCCCAGAATAAATTGCCGGGAACATACCCCACCCTGCCCGCAGATAGATAGGTCTTCGGCAGAGCAAGATGGTAGACCAGGGCATCGAACTTCAATGGCGGCGCAAGGGCGACCAGCAAGGCAGCGGCAAATATCAGGCAGATCAGGACAGCAATCGTCTTCCCCAATCTGCTGCCCTCTGTCCAGAGCACCCGCAGCTCCCAAAGCCCCTGCCACCAGCGAAGGATGGCGCGGTGGAGCAGTACCAGCGGCAGGATCAGCCCCACCCAACCCAGGATGGGGCTCGTGCCAATTAGAGAACCTACCAGTAATACGCCAATCGATAGCAGCCCAATGCCAAAAGCCCCCCGCAGGGCAAATTGCACCAGAGGCGAGGAACCTGTCTCGGGCAGTAGCAGCGTCCCCAGACCGCCCCCCAGAGAGATGATTCCCAGTGCTGCCGCCAGATGGACAGCAGAGCGGGCAATGCTGATTGCAGACTGGGATGTAATTGGCTTGTGGGCTGTAAAGTAAACAACAATAACGATCACCAGCCAGAGCAGCGCCAACACACCGAGCCAGGCATCCCTGCGGATAGGCTTCACCCCAGGCTTTCGGTGTAATCCCGCAGCGGTACGCGCGGCGGGTTCATCGCCCACCAGCGCACCCACCACATACCGATCAGGCAAAAGAAGGGGAACGGCAGGTACATGATTGTCTGCTCCTGATTGCCCTGGATGGTCGAGAGGTGCAGAGGCCACAAGCCAAAACCCAGCAGGACCAGCGAGACCCAGACCGCCACACGCCCCCCGGTACGCCAGCGCTGCTCCCATATTGAAAACACAAGGAAGAGCGCAGGCAGCATCATCATGAAATTGGTCGTCGCTGTGCGGTAGGCAACCAGGTTGGTGATCACGATCGTCATCAACGCCGTCCAGCGGAACCAACGCTCATCTTTGCCCCACGCGAGCACCCATTCCAACAGCATATATCCAATACATATTGTGTGCAGGAAAATACTCAACTGGCGACCAATCCCTGGCATGGTGTTGGCAATCATCGATAGGGGCGAGCCAGTCTGCAGGGTATAGGATGGATAATCCAGTAGCTGGCGCAGCCACTGAAGCGGCCAATCAGGCATCAATGCCAGAAAGATCCCTAATATAACCACCAGCCCGATCAGCAATCCCCCGATGATATCCCGGCGACGTACTGATACCGCCCACAGGAAAACGAAAGGTATCAGCAAGAAGACCATTTGCGGCTTGGTAGTTGACAGGGCCAGCAGCATACCTGCGGCGAAATCCTGCCTGCGAATGATCATCAGAAGCGCAAGGGCGACCAGCAGGGCATTGATGGCGGCAAACTGTCCTAGGATCACCGTACGCAAACCGTGATACCAGAGCAGGGTGAAGACGACCAGCACGGCCAGCTTGAACGGTCGCACCTCCCAGTCTACCAGGCGCAGGCTGACGACAGTCAGCAAAACCGTGCTGACCTCGACCAGAGTCATCCAAAGCGCACGTGCCAGGGTGTAATCCAGCGGTCCAAATGGGGCAAAGAAGAGCATCGAATGCAGCGGATATACGAAGTGATTCTTATCCTCCCCTTTGGAGATATCCGCCGGGCGCCCGTAGATCACTTGCTGGGATGCCAGGCTGACGCGTTCGTCATACGGGCTGATACCATCCATGACCCAGAAACGGGCTCCCATCCAGCGTGCCAGAAAATCGTTGCCGCCCGGATTCTGGACGGCAAACTGGTAATTCGCCCAGGTTAACCCGACCAGGGCAGCGATCACTACCAGGATGGTAATCAGCATTAGAATTGTGCTGCGCTGTCCGCTCAAGTAGTCTCCTGATTTATGGCATTCCCAGCTGCTTGGTCTACCAATGGATTCTGGGTGGTTCTCCAGAATTCAACCGCCAGCAAAACCAGCAGCAGGGTACGCACCGGTATGGTAAGCCACAACCCCCAATTGTACCCGCGCGAGAGCAGCAGCGGCCATTCCAACAGATTAATAAACACCAGCGCCAGTGCCATGAGCAGTGCTTCTCGCTCGGGCAGCGCAAGCAGGATAAGCGGCAGCAGGTAGAGCACCCACTGCGGACTCCAGCCTGGTGACCAGAGCAGGAACAGGCACCAGGTAAGCCCAAAAAAAGCGAGCATCTGGTGTTCTCCATCCTGGCCTTTCAGGTTGGCCTTCCACCACAGCCAGCCGCCCACCAGGACAAATGGGACCAGCGTCAGCCAGCTGGGTATGCGTGCCGGCTTGCCACGCAAGGTGAACGCAGCCTGTGGATCGTATCGCTCGATCTCCGGACCGAAGTTGCCGGTCTGGATATTTCCGTCCAGCAGCGCCCAAACCGTCTCCCAGGAGCCCTTGCTGGCTTGTGCACTCAATGAGGCGCTCGTCATGTGGGGAGATAGGATGTAGAGACCACCATAGACCACGATCAGCATGAGCAGAGCAATTATGGTAATCCTAAACGCCTGGCGAGGTGGACGAACCTTCCACACTACGGGTAGGAACAGGATTGGAAACCATTTCGTCAGCGCCCCTAAACCCAGGGCCAGACCCGTGCGCCCATCGTGGCGCTCGAAGAACCACAGCGTTGCCAGGAGCATGAACAGCACCGCCAGCGGGTCGAAGAACCACCAGCCATACGCCAGACCCGACAGGATGGCGGTATAGACCAGCGCCCGCAGCCATTGATTACCGGATGGGTGCAGGCGGTTGAATAACCTCACGAATATGGCAATATTCGCCGCATCGCACAGTGTCAGCAGCACTACAAGCAGGTAATCATAGGCATGCTGGCGTGACCCGACGAACTGGTAGAGCAGGGCTGAAACCGCGGGGAAGATCGGGGGAAATTCGATCCATATATCGACAAACGGCCAGCCCATACCCGCCAGACGGTAGAAGTGGATAAAATCCCCATAGCCGCGCAGACCTTCGAGCGGCAGGGAGAGCAGCAGTATGGCCCTGGTGAGCAGGAAGAAATAAGGCAGAGATTTCAGGAAACGGTTGTTCATCGCACCCGTTGATAGATTTCGTACGGCGGGTAGGCTTGAACAAGCCGGAAATCTCCGCTCTCCAGCACACTATTGTACAGGCGCCATTCGCCTGCGGATGGACCTATTACCAGGTAATCCGGGTCGGCAGCCAATGGGTCGTACTCGATTGGAATGCCAGGATCAATCAGACTGCGCTGGTTGAGCTGTACGTGAACCTGATCCGGTGGGTAGTGCCAGCGCCGGTCGAGAAGGAAGTACAACGGGCTCTCATAGCTCTCGATCAGCGCCTGGGAGGGA
>JAQBDA010000069.1:0-3193 GCA_032124675.1 Chloroflexota bacterium | reverse complement strand
CGGATGTAGCGCCGCAGTATTCCAGTACACGTATACGCTCTCATCGGGGAAACGAAAAATAAGCCCCTGAGCGCCCAAGCCGCTCTCCCGGTAGACGGTGCTGCCGTCCTGGTCGCGGAAATTGCCAGTGGTGTTGCCATCCGGTGACAGATCGTGCATCACACCGTCATCGCGGCTGATCGTGATGTACCCTTGCCGCTGGCCGAAGGTGCAGGCGATCATCTTGCTTACATGGTCGGAACCGGCCGGATAAATATCGCAGCGGGCCTCGGTGGAATCGGCAGCCGCTGGCACAGTCCAAAAGAGTGTGGCTATAGCAGGAAGCAAGAGTCGTTTTTTCATAGATAAATAAGTCCCCATTAGTAGGCTGTAATAACAAGTATGCGGGAGGCTATGAGCCGAAGCACTATTCTCACTTGTGTAGTGACGGAGCGTTAACTATCTGACCCTGTTGATAAGCCATTAATTCACCTTCCGCGGGCACATTTTCCATCACCACCATCAAAATCACATCTGCTCCTCAATAGGCAGTAACCCAAAGAACCAGGACTCAGCTCGCATGAAAAAGGATGCCGGGGGGGTGTGGCTTTGAGTGCCATCCTTTCCTGTCCATTCGATTTCGCCCTCGGAGTCCAGTTCCACTTGCCAGGCATTCTCAGGCAGAAAGTCCAACGCGAGTAGAGCGCGTACCCGGTTATTCAGGGCAGAGCTCTGGATTAATAGACCAATTTCCGTATTAAGGCGAAGAGAGCGCGGATCAAGGTTAGCGCTGCCGACGAACAGGCAGCAATCGTCAAATATCGCGCCCTTTTCATGCAGGCCAAATAAAGACTGCACCACGGAGGAGTCAACGTAATGCGCTCGACTGGCCGCATCTGCGCGCACTTCATACAGTTCTACGCCCGAACTTAGCAGAGCCTTCCTGTGTGCAGTGTATGCAGCATGGGCACTCACGTGGTTATTGGAGCCCAATGAGTTGGTTAGTACGCGGACTCTTACGCCACGCCTGATGGCACGTTCCAAAGCACTGGTGAGTTCTTTGGTTGGGATGAAGTAGGCAGATATCAGGATCAGGTCATGCTCCACGGCATCAATTCGCTGTAGCAAAGCCTCTGCGAGTTGCGTCGGTGCATCCAGCTCCGGGGCGACATCGGGTGGAGTATCAACGACCAACTCCAGGTCGGCGACGTATGCATTGGCAAACAAATCGGACCAATCCTGCGCGGTCGGATCACCCAGCTGGTGATGCGCTATCGCGTTATCCTTTAGCCAGCTTTGTATGGAGGAAAAATCTTGCCCCTCTGTGGCATCAACCAGATCTTCGATTGGAAGGCTCCAGGGGTTGTTCCAGTACAAATCAAATACTTCACTGAGTGACGGCAGGATCGGCCCAACCACCACCAGTTCGAAGTCCCGAAAATTCTGGGTCGACTCATAACCAAAATATTCCTCCGCCTGATTGCGCCCCCCCAAGATGGCTATCCGGCCATCTACAACCAGCAACTTGTTATGCATCCTGTGATTTATGCGTGACAGGTCGTTTATGTTTTCCAGTTCGCGCATTATCAGGTTGTCTGCGCGGTGGGCGGCTGGATTATAAATGCGATAGCTGATATTAGCGTGATTCGCCAGGGCTTTGAGGGCGTCGTCCGCATGTATCAGGAAGCTATCATCCAGTAGAATCCTCACACGGACGCCGCGTTCGGCAGCCGCGACGATTTCTCGTGCTAGTGCCAGTCCGACACTATCGTCTTTCCAAATAAATGTTTGCAGGTCTATGCTGGTAGTGGCCGAGCGCATTGCCCGCAAACGCCACAACAGAGCTTGCGCACCTACGTTTAGTGGCACCAGATTATCATGCCGATCATGGTTTCCCAGGCCAGCCCAAATAGCTGAAGAAGCTGGTGTCAGTGCGAGTTCAGCGGGCCGGTCTCGCTGGGGTTCTATGCTGGCACAGGCAATCAGCCATAGGGTGCTGGCTAGTAGTACCTGTGGTTTTATCACCGATAACATCACATGCTTCCCTTGATCTATACGTCCAATACTGACAAGTTAATGGGTCGAAGTTGTGCTGACAAGTCTTGCTGTCCCCTCGTCACGAGTTTAGGTGGTGACCCAGCCTTGGGATTTGAGTTATTCAGAAGCTTAGAACCGCTGATCACACCCGCCGACATTCAATCTTGGCAGGCACCTGGTTGGGGCTCAGCATTATCGGGATCTGAGGGTAAGTGCGTTTGAAGAGTGGAGCAGGGCGGTAGCTTAAGGATGGATGGTCACTTTTGGCTGACTAGAGGAGGTCAGCTTGCCAATACATCGGATGCAAATCAATCCGTGCCTCGTTATAGTGGCTCTGGGTCTTGGAGACGCAATGAAACGCAATTTGCAGAGCACTGCGCTTGATGGGTTTGACATGATCGCCCGCGCTACTGAGTGTGGTGTCGGCCTTTATATCGGGAACCTGAATCTGCCCGTCCTCGGGAGATGCCCGCTGTAATGGACAAGGATGCCATTTTCTGCTTCATTGCTTCCTCGAAGTGGTTCGAAGAGGCACCAGAGGATGTCTTGCACAAGTTGGTTGATGCCGCCACATTAAAGCCCTTTCATGCCAACAGTTACCTGTGGTCCATGGGCGAGACCAACACTGAAGTATTTGGCATCGTCGCAGGGCGGGTGCGTATGTATGTCGCCAGTTCCAACGGACAGGAGTTCGCCCTGGTAGATCGTGAAGAGGGCTCCTGGCTGGGAGAAGCCTGCCTGAAGGACGATCTGGGTCGGCTCATTGGCGCTCGTACCCTGACGCCTTCAGATATTCTGGTCATCCATCGACAGGTTTTGCAAGACGTGGCCCGCCACTGGCCACTGCTGTATCGCAATCTCTTTTCGCACGCTTTGGTAACCAGCCGGGGTTTGTACGAGCTGTTATCCGGTATGTTGTTTTATCCGCTCAAAACCCGGGTCGCCGGCCGGCTATTGGCGCTGGTGCAGGAGCATGGACAGCAAGTGGACGAGGGAGTTCTTCTCGATATCAAGGTGAGCCAGAGTGATTTTGCCCGTCTCGCAATGGGTTCCCGTCAACGGGTCAACCGTATCTTCCGGGAATGGGACAAGCGTGGCCTGGTGGAGCTCCGGGGCGATTTTCTTCTGATCAGGGATCTCGAGGTGTTCGAGCAGGAACTGGTACCCTTCGATTAGG
>JAQBDA010000068.1:0-3638 GCA_032124675.1 Chloroflexota bacterium | reverse complement strand
CATCTCTCCCATCTCATCCGGTGTCATGGTCCGGCTTACACCCGCCAGCCCGACAGCGCGCACCCCGGGAAAGCGGGAGAGCTGCTCGACCGATGGCTGCTCCAGGAACAATACCGTTGGCACCCCACCCAATACCAGGGCTTCCATCGAGTCCGTCGAGCCGGTCAGGTCGTCCCCGTAAAATGTCAGCAGCAGGTCGTTCACTTTTGCCACGTACGCCCCTGCTTGCGGTCGATGGCGGCTTTTTGTCCTTCGGTAATGGTGGCGCCTTTACCCCTGGTCAGCAGGGCGATCTGGCAGCATTGCTCGATCTCTTCCAGGGTGCCCATCGCCGTGCACATATCCTGCGCGCCGACGATGACCCCGTGCTGGCGCAGCAGGATGACATGGTAGTGCGGTGCCAGCCTTGCGACGGCGTCGTGCAGCTCCTGCGAGCCGGATGGGTAATAATCTGTCACCGGAACCCTGCCAGCACGCAGGTAGAAGGCGGCGGTATAAGCCGGGACGGCATCCAGGGAACCCTCAGGCAGCAAGGTCGAATAGGCGATCGCTTGTGTAGGATGGACATGGATGATAGCCTGTACTTCAGGCCGCAGTCGGTACATTGCCAGGTGCATGCCCAGCTCTTTCGAAGGTGCGCCACCGGACAGCACCTGCCCATCCAGCGCGACCTCAGAAAGGTCAGCCTGAGTCAGCTCGCCGAGCACGGTGCCAGTCTGGGTGATCCAGACCGCTTCCCCCTCCCGGATGCTGGTGTTGCCTCCAGATCCATGCACCAAACGACGGTCGTACAGCGCCTTGCTGTATTTTAATAAGTCTTGAATGGCGTTCATAGCTGGCTCTCCTGACGTTCTTTAGATTATTGTAATCCATAGTTCAATCGATGGAAGCGCCGTGGCTACCAGCCATTCCACTAGAAAATTGGTTTATGATTCGCGACAGACGACCTGCCGGGATGGTTGAGAGTTATCTTGAAGCCGTGCAAGCAGACCGTTGCTTAAACTGAGGTTATTTTCGAACTGTCGCTTATCTGTCAGGCTGACAAATTATATTTTGTTCTGGCAAATTCAGGGCCTCCTTTGCCCTGAAGGCTACAAGTTTAAGTCTATCAGAATCATATTGCCATAGTACTTAATGAGCTTCTTTTCCGTTATCAATCGATTTATTGGTATCCGAGCTTGCTTTCTTAGAATCACCCTGCAATCCTTCGCGAAATTCGCGAATACCCCGTCCTAATTCACTGCCCAGGCCAATTAAGCGACCAGGCCCAAAAATCAGGACTACAATGACTAATATTATTACCAGTTCAGTTGGACCGATATCCATAATCTATTCTCTCAAAACAACAAATTAACGAGGTGAACATTCCTACGCCATGCGTTTGATGGATACTACAGATTGGCATCGCTTCAAATTCAAATCATGGACCGATGTAATTGAGCCTGGTTGAAGCAAATGCGTCGAAGTATTCCGTACCGGATATCCCGGAAGCCAGACCCTGTGGCCCGAGCCGAATTTCTTCAAGGCGATATGTTCCATTGGTGATCCCGCTGCGCGTTTCCTTCAGAGCCCCATCAATCCACAGGCTGAAAGAGCCATCATTACCTTTGGAGGAAGATGCTGCCTGCCACGACATCTCGATCGGGTGGCCGGTATTGCTGATCGTGTACCAGCTGGTAGCCTGGGTCTTTCCGCTATTCAATAGTACTAGCCCTCGCACCTGGTACTTTCCAGACGATACCTGGAGCTGCAGAGCAAATACTTCAGCTCCGGAGGTGGATTGACCAGTGAAGAATTTATGGTTCTTACCACTACATCGTATTTAGACAAATGATGTACTCCCGATCTTGGATCGGGATTGAAAAACAGCACATTAATAATCGAGTATCAACGAACTAAGCCGGGTTAGGCAGCTTTTTGATCACCGCAAAACGTGGCTTTGGCGTTCTACGTCGGCCTTTGAGCCATCCTGGCGGAATTCCTCGCACTTTGGGTCTCCGAGCTGGCGAGCCAAACTGCGCAAAAATCAGCGGTAGACCCTGCTGAACCCGTTGAGGCGTCAAGCGGGTCTGCGGTTTCTGCCAGGGCAAGGGCTGATCTTGAACGATCGGACGGACTAGATACAACAGCCACACCGCCAAGGCAATCAACCAACTCCACCGATCGCCGGTATCCTTGTCCTGGAATTGAGGCTTGCACCATCCCAAGTGTTGTTTGCGAAAGCGGATATTGGGCTCAACAGGCCAGCGATGGACATAAGCTTGCCAGATAGTAGCTGCGTCGACCAGGATGTCTTGTGGAATATTGGCAGGTGCTTGCCATGCCAGCCAGATGGGTAGGGGTGGTTTGTCTCGTTCCAGATGTACGCTGGCTCGGATGACATCGAAAGGCACGTCGGCATCCAACCTGCCATGTAGATCACGCCAACGCTCCAATCGCACCTGTCCCCAATGCACATCTTCCAGTTCGATCACTTCATCAGGGTCATCCCAGGTGTCTGGCTTTTTGAAAGCGAAGCGTTGGCCATGAACTCTGGGTCGTCCCCGTTTCCTGGCTTTGGGCTCCTCGGACTTGCGATACAGGACCCGATCCTTGCGCAGGCGCACGACAATACCGCAGCGTTGGCCTCTGAGTGGACGCAGGAAATTGGCGTTGCCGTATTTGCCATCACCCGCCACGATGTCCAGCGCATCTTGGTAGTCTTTTCTGGCTTCATTGAGTGCCACGACTTGTTCCATACCCACGCATTGGGCGCTCTTGTGGCTGGGAATGCGGCGCACGCTTACTGACAGCGACCAACTGGATTGTGGCTCTGGCACCCAATCCAGCAGACTGTAAGGATAGCCTACACAGATCGAGCCACCATTCACCGCTTGTGTCGGCAGATACAGGTATTGTCGATCATCCATCGTGCGTGCTCGTGATCGGGGCCAGCCCGTTCCATCCAGTGAGAAATGGCAGATCCCAGCTTGTGACACTTGCTGCGCCAGATAGCTCGTCAACCAGTTGGCATCGATTTCACCCTGTTCTAAGGCTTTGTACAAACTGTGCCACTTGCGCCGGAATACGCCACTCAGGCTTATCCAGGGAAAGGAGGTTCTCATCCCTTGCAGCATCAAGGCATCCCAGGCTTCAAACAGGCTGTCACAGCGCTTGCCCATTCCATTCTGGTAAATCGCTTGACGAAACTCGATTATCTTGTTAAGGTTCTCTTGGGTAGTTTCTTGTTGGTTCACACTTCAAGTTTCTACCCAAGGGCAGTTCCCCGCAAGGGTTCTGCCCTACTTTTTGTCTAAACTCGATTATTAAACCATGACCCTTTTTGTAAACCTAATCCATTGAGCCGTAATGAAGCCACATTTGTAGGTATAAGACCAGCATTAATTTTATTTGCTACATTGTCATAAACACTCGGAGTTTCTATGCCAAGAATTGTCAGCGACCCATCTGTCTCCATAAATATTTGACTACTCATTGTCTGTGCTGTCCTTATTCGTGGTCCTCGCGGTTTGCGGCTAGGTCGGCTGCCAGTATTGTGTATATGGATACCACCCACAAGATTGTAATGTGTCACACCGGTAACATTTCTAATTTCATATTGTTCATGTGACTCATCATACACCCTAACAGAATACGTG
>JAQBDA010000067.1:0-9386 GCA_032124675.1 Chloroflexota bacterium | reverse complement strand
CCCACCACCGAGCCGGGCCAGGGCATGCCGAAGCGCCGCTCGATATGCGCCTTCACCTGGGTGCCCAATCCGAGGATGAAGCGCCCGCCAGAGGCCTGCGCCAGGTCCCAGGCGGTATAGGCCAGCGTAGCCGGGCTGCGGGCGAAGGCGATCGCCACCGCCGTCCCAAAATGCAGTCGCCGGGTGCCCTCGGCGATCAGCGCACCGGGCAAGAATGGGTCGTGGATCGTCTCGGACGACCAGACTGCGTCGAAGCCGGTCGACTCCGCCGCCTGAGCGATGGCAGGTACCTCTTTCAGCGGCACCGGGGGTAAGGTGGCGTCGATGTACATTATTTGCTCACCAAGTACGCCACCAACCACCGGGTTGTAGCGCTGAGCGCCTCCAGATGGGTGCGCTCGTAATTGTGCGAGGCGTCCACACCCGGACCGATCAGGGCCACCGCCACATCGCCTCCTGACCGCCAGTATGCCTCCCCGTCCGAGCCATAATAGGGGTAGATGTCTACTTTGTAGGGGATGCCGTTCGCCTCCGCCAGATCGCGCATGCGCTGGCTCAAGCCGTGGTGGTAAGGCCCGCCGGAATCTTTAACGCACAGCGTGGTGTGGAATTCGTCCGAGGTCTGCCCCTCACCGACCGCGGCCATATCTATCGTGACCAGCTCAGCCATATCGGGCGGGAAGCCAACCGCGGCGCCGTGCCCCACCTCCTCGTAATTGCTGATGTGCAGTGTGGTGGTCTGGGTGGGCTTCAGACCAGCGTCATGGAGCGCCTTAACCGCAGCCAACAGGCAGGCCACACAGGCTTTGTCATCCAGGTGGCGCGAGCGAATGAATCCCTCTGTCATCTCGACCCGCGGGTCAAAAGCCACAAAATCGCCTACCTGGATGCCCAGGGCGCGCGTCTCAGCAGCGCTGGTGGTGCGTGCGTCCAGGCGCACTTCTACATGCTCATCGTCGCGCTTGGTGTCCGCCAGCTCGCTGCCGTACACGTGGTAAGAGGCCTTGGTCACCAGGAGCGAGCCGCGCACTTCCTCGCCACCGCTGGCGATGACCGTGCAACCCTCGCCTTCAACCGTATTCCAGGGGAAGCTGCCCACTTTGCTCAGCTTGAGGCGCCCGCTGGGTTTGATCTCCTTGACCATCGCCCCCAGCGTGTCGACGTGGGCGGTCAGGCCGCGCGGTGCAACCTCCAGTTCACCAGGCCAGGTGGCGACCAGCGCGCCCTTGCGGTTCTGGCGCACCTCCAGGTCGGGGAACCGCATCAGCGCCCCTTCGCTGTAGTCAATCGCCCGCTGGCAGTAGCCGGTCGGGCTGGGGATGTTGAGCAAGTCGGACAACATGCGAAGAAGGTAATCCGTGTCGATGTCAGGGATAGGCATTTATGCTCCTCTGATATATTGAAACACAAAGACCACAAAGAATTCTCGAAGGTTCACAAATAGGTCTCAGTCCAGCCCCTCGAATTCCCGTATCGCCAGGCGCCAGCTGTCCGAAAGAGGGATGGTCTTGCTCTGCCGGTAATCATACGCCACCTGCACGCTGGAGCCGGTCGCCAGCTCCTGCCTGGTCTGGGCCTCCTCCAGCCGGTACTGCATATCCAGGCTCTTGTTGCCCAGCCGCGAGACGCGCACCCCCACCCGCACCTGATGGGTGAAACGGATTGGGGCGAGGAAAGTGACCCTCGCCTCCGCCAGGATGAAGCCAGTATCGAGAAAGGAGCTGGCATCCCACAAACCCAGGCTCTTAATGTAATGCACGCGCGCCTGCTCCATATAAGTCATAAACTTGGCGTTGTTGACGTGCCCCTGCGGATCCAGGTCACCATAGCGCACTTCGATGGGATGATAAAAGCGGAATTCGGGCATAAAAGGATTATATCCGGATTCCTTAGCAGCAGATGAATCAAGGAACTGCAAACCCATCTTGATCCCCACCTGCGGTATAATGCGGCGCATGGAAAATAACGAGTTCGATGAAACACGACCTTACCCGGTGCCCCCCGAGGGGGAGGACGCCGGTCCAGACTTAGAAAGCACCCTACCCACGCGGGTAAGCCCGCCCGAACCCGAAGCGGGCGACCCGGCACAGACCATGCCCGTACACCTGGAAGATATGTCTACTTCCGAACCCGAAGCCGGGCTCGAATCTGGATTCGAAGAGACCATCCCGCCTCCGCTCCTCCTGGTGGACGAGCCCGACCCGGCAGAGATGACCGTCCCCACCCGCGTGGCGCAGCCCAGCGCTAGCCCAGAATCCGACCAGCCGCCAGCCGGCGAGTTGCCGGTAGAACTCCAGGCTGGCGCCTTGATGGCAGCCACTGTCGCGGCGGAAACCCCTGCCAGCGATGAAGCACCACCCACGCCGCCCGACGATCCAACAATAATCCCACCGGCAGCGCCCAAGCGCCCCTCCCCCCTGCGCTGGATCGCCTTGATCGGCGTGCTGCTGCTGGTGCTGATCGCCGCCGGAAGCGCCTACGCCGGTTACACGTCGGGCATCAGCCAGCGCACTGGCGCTGAGTCGCTGCAGATCGCCCAACAGGTGCAGGAGCAGTTCGATCTGGGCGTGCAGGATATGGGTGCCCGGCGCTTCGACCTGGCGCGCCAGCGCTTCGAGTACGTTATCCAGCACGACCCCAGCTATCCCGGCGTGACCGAAATGCTGGCCGAAGTTCTGCTGAGTATGAACTCGACCGCCACACCCACAGTTGCCCCTACGCCGACCGTCACCCCCACGCCGGATACGCGCGGCGTCGACGATCTGCACAGCCAAGCGCAGGAACACCTTTCGAACAGCGAGTGGACCCTGGCAATCGACACGCTGCTCGCCCTGCGCAAGGCCGACCTGCTCTTCCAGCCAGTCTGGGTGGATGGAGGCCTGTACGTGGCCTATATCAACCGCGGGCGGGATAAGATCCTGCGCGACGGGGACCTGGAGGGCGGCATCTACGACCTGACCCAGGCCGAGCAGATCGGTCCGCTGGACGCCGACTCGAAGAGCTACCAGACCTGGGCGCGCCTGTACATCACCGGTGCAAGCTTCTGGGAGCTGGACTGGGCGCAGGTGGTCTACTACTTTGCCCAGATACAGCCAGCGCTACCCAACCTGCGCGACGGCTCCGATTGGACTGCGACAGAACGCCTGCGGCTGGCATATGCCGGGTATGGCGATTTCCTGGCGGAGAATGGAGATTCCTGCGCGGCAGTGGAGCAGTTCGAATTATCCCTACAGTTGGGGACCGACCCGCTGGTCGAAGAAGCGTGGAATTCCGCACTCGAAGCCTGCGATGGCGGGGATAGGGACGACGATGGAGAGTCAGACTCCAGCTCGCAGCCGGCTGACACGGCTATCCCCCCGGCTGAAACAGCCCCTCCACCAGTACAGCCGACCGCCGCGCAGCCCGCGCCGACCGAAGCCCCACCTCCAACCGAAGCCCTGCCAACAGAACCGCCTCCCACAGAAGAACCACCGCCCGAGGCCACCGCTACCCAGAGTCCATGACCCCGCCGATCTGGGCGTTGAGCCTGGTCTACTGGCTGCACATGCTCGCCACGGTTGTTTGGATCGGCGGGCTCGCCGCCGTTGTGCTGCTGGTGCTGCCGGCAGCCCGGAGCTCGCTGGATGCCTCCGGGTACGCCGCCCTATTAGCCGTCATCCAGCGCCGCCTAGACCCGCTGGGCTGGGCCTGCCTGCTGCTGCTGGTCGGCACCGGTCTATTCCAGATGAGTGCCAACCCAAACTACCAGGGCTTCCTGGCGATCAGCAACCGCTGGGCGGCTGCCATTCTGGTCAAACACCTGGTATTCTTCATTATGGTCGGCGTGAGCGCCTACCTCACCTGGGGTCTCCTGCCCCGCCTGGGGCGGGTCGCCCTGCGGCAGTCGCGCGGCCTGGAGGCGCCGGAAGCAGAACATTTGCAGCGCCGGGAAACAATCTTGCTGCGGCTTAACCTGATCCTGGGAGTGGCCGTCCTGGCTCTGACAGCGATCGCAAGGGTATCGTAAAGCTGCGTCCCTACCTGACGCCTATCCTCGCGAATGAATTGCGGACCGGTATCATCAAACACACCGAAGCGTGTTAGCTGCAATCCGATTTCTCAGGTATCACTTTTCGCAGTTCGCACCCTACAGATCGCACTTAACATGATACATGACACCGGAACACTTGACCCCCCATCTCCTTCCCATATCGGGATAAGGACCCATTTAAGGCTTCGACCTCCAGACGATTTCCCCTTTCCAGATCAACCAGTATTGAAGGCTTATAGTGGGGTGGAGCATTGCTCGCAATTTCAGATAAGATATCATCTGGAATGGAATCAGCTAGCGGGTAACCCTTTGCTTGAGCTACCCGTACAACTTCGGTCATCGCTTGACGGATCAGCGAGCGGGTTTCTTCGAATTTAAAAATCGTTTCCTTGTCCCCGCGCATTACGGCAAAGACACCTCCGACTCCACACATACCAGTATATTTCCACCACATTCGCTCAACGATATTGGGCACGGCTTCAACCTCAATTCCATCCACTGCCAAAGCTTGTTGGATCTTTTCGCAGCGGGGTGAAATGCCGCCTTATATCTCGCCAAATGTTAATGAATTAAAAGCAAAGTGCTTGATCACCCCTGGTTCGCTTATGTTTGCACCGATCACCGCGACCCCGCCAAGGACGTGTTCAGTGCCGCATATTTCTTTAAGCTGCTCGATATGATCAATCCCGTTCAACACCGGAAGGATGGCTGTGTTGGGGCCAATCAGAGGCTTAATCAATTTTGCAGCCACGACAGTGTCGTAGGATTTAACACAGAAGAGAATCAGATCGACCTCTCCAATATCTCGCGGGGTGTCTGTGGCACGGGCAGATCTGATCACAAAACCACCTGCAGGGCTTTCTACTCGCAGTCCTCGTTTTTGAATTGCACTTAGGTGATCTCCCCTGGCAATGAAAATCACCTCACGTCCGGCAAGCGCCGCCCGCCCGCCGATATAACCGCCCATCCCCCGGCTCCCATGACAGCAATTTTCATCATTACAACAAGTCTTTAATTTTGGTTACTCGGTCATAAATGTCCGAATACGGCTTGGGTATATAATACCATGCTGTTCTCAACCTCCCACGTGGTGATGGATCTTGTTAAACCAAGTAATGATCACTTTAGGTAAAACTCATGTTGAGAAATCGATTACCAGGCGTTTTCCCCCAATGTCAAAGACAATTTCAACAGCCTGATTGGATATACGATCACTCACTATCAACCACACTGCGGGGGGAGAAGTAAAACTCGTCTGGCTCGTCTGGGTAGTAGTAGATGATGGTGCGCTCGGAGAAATCCGCCGCCAGGGCCGCGTCCGCTCCCGGGCCGCGGGAAAAGGTGAAGATGAAGGGCGTATCCAGGAAGGGGTCCTGCAGCTCCAACAAGGCTCCGTATTCCGTCCAGTGGTCGGGGTGGACGATGACCAGCGCCGGGATCAGCTCCTGCGCACCTTGGGTCAGGAACGGCTCCAGGCGCTGGCGCGAGATACCGTACAGCCCGTGCATCCCCCCAACCCGCAAAGGCGTGTAATAGATCAGGTTGATGCTGACCAGTAGGGCCACCAGGGCTGTGACAGCCAGCGGGCGGAAGCGCTGCCGGCCCTGGTACTGCCGCCATACCTGTCCGGGAGTCAGCGGCCAGCCGGCTAACAGGGCTATGCCCGCCGCGCTGAGCAGCGTCAGGCTGTACAGCCCTTCGTAATAGTAGCGCGGCCCGGTCAGCCACGAGCCGATCCAGTACGCCAGGTAAACCAGAACCAGGCTGGGATAGACGCTGCCCACCAGCAAACCCCGCCACAGGCGTTGACGCAGGATTGCCAGCACGCCGAACGGCAGGAACAGCCACGAATACTTCCCCCATCCGAACAGGTCGTACCAGCCCACTTCCAGGCTGAACTCCGTGTTGATGCGCGCCTGGCGCAGGGTGTGACCCACCTCCCTGCGCCCCACTCCGGGGCCGAAGCCGACCTTGTCGTACTCCCACCATAAGGTGTATGGGTTCAGAGCTGCATCACCGGTCACCGCAAACTGCCACAGGAAGTGCAGGGCGACGAAGAAGAGCACGATCAGCCCGAAGACCACCAGCTGCCAGCGCCCTTGCCTGTCCGTGCGGAACAGCAGGTACAGCCCGTGCAGAGCAAACGGCAGCAGCACGCCCACCGCGGTCAGCGGGCGGGTGCTGATCAGCAAGCCCATGCTTAGCGCGGCTGTGGTGATCGCCAGCCAGGGCCAGTAATCCGGCCTTGACCTGGTGCGTTCTGCATCCCAGGCATCCAGCCACGCCAATGCGAACGCCGCGCTGAGGAACAGACCCAGCGGATGTGAGAGAAGCGTACCCGTGTTCATTAAGAAGAACGGTGAGGTCAGGGTCAGTCCTGCCGCCAACAGCCCTACCGTGTCGCCGAAGATGCGCTGCCCCAAACGGTAGGTCAGCCAGACCGCCGCCCCCGACAGCAGGGCGTTGACCAGCGGTCTGATCCCCAGGAGGATCCCCAGCGCCAGCGTGACCGGCCAGCCCAGCGGGTATTTTCCGAAACGCTGCCCTTCATAATCGACCACAAAAGGCACCAGGAAGCTCTTCGGGTGGGGCGGCGATGGCAGGGTCAGGCGACCTTTGGCGACCGCCTGGGCCTGCCAGACGTAAGCGGCTTCATCCTCGATATGCGCCATGCCTTCATAGATGCGCACCGCGATCAAGTAGCCAGCCAGGACAGCCAGCAGGCTCAGGAGCAGGGCAATTCGATCGGGGCGAGACATGGGATCAGATGATTGAAGATTGCACCTGGACTATGCCTGGATGACCCCCAGGGCTTCCAGAGCGGCTGGGTGCAGCAGAGAATTAGACGCCAGGATCCCGCGGTTATGCGCCAGCGTGCGACCGGCGGAGAAATCCAGCGGCTTGCCGTCCAGGTCGGTGATCATGCCTGCGGCCTCCTCGACCACCAGCGATCCTGCTGCCTGGTCCCATATTTTCTCCTTGTAATCCGGTTTGGCGGGCGAGAGCAGGCGCAGCAGCAGGTCTCCCATGCCTGCTGCCAGCAGGGCATACTTGGCCTGGCTGTCCATCCGCACCGGCTGTGGCTGAATGTCCGCCGCGCGGGCAAACTCACCGATCTGGTCCAGATTGGTGTGCCCGGCCTCGAAGGAGCGCAGCAGGCAGGCGTTCTGCAGATCACCCCGGCTGGATGCGTGCAGCTGCTGGAACTCTCCCGGCTGCGTGAGAGATGTTACCCAGGTGCCCTGCCCGCGCAGGGCCAGCACCAGCAGACCGGCGCCGCCCATCTCAACAGCCAGCGGTGGAGATCCAGTGCCGGCAGAGGCATTCCTGACCAGAGCCAGGTTCGGGCAGCCGAGCACACCAAGCTGAACCTCCCCCTCCACCAGCAGTGCAAGGGCAGCCGCGTACTGGTCACCGCGCAGGAAGCCCTTGGTGCCATCGATCGGGTCCAGCGTCCAAAAACGGCCGGTTGACTCTCCTGCGCCGCGGTCGATCCAGTCGCAGACGGCTTCCGGGTCAGCCAGGGGAATACTGGTCCTCACGAAACGAGCAACCTGACCGAGCAGCGAAGCCTCGCCCCCCCCAGTGGCTCCCAGTTGAGATCGCAAACCGGACGAGTCCTCCTCGGCGACCAGCGCGTCTGCGGGGAAAGATCTTTCCAACAGGTAAGCCACCAGCGCCTGCGAAGCGTAATCGGCCATAGTGACCGGCGAGCGGTCATCTTTGGTCAGGGCAGGGGAGACCATCTCCGCCTGTATGTTTTTCACCAGCAAGGATGCGCTCCGCACGGCATCCAGAGCGAACCTGATCTCAGGACTGGCGGTGTCTATCATGGGTTTTCCGACCTGTGAAGCTGGATATCGGGGAGGATGATAACCGGCGGCTGGCGATCAACAACGCCGGTCAGGTCGTATGCCATCGCGCCGTTGATGCGCACCGGCACCATCTCCCCGGCTGGGACTTCGCCCTCAATGATCACCATGCCGTCGATCTCTGGCGCATCGCGATAAGAACGCCCCAGCGAAATGACCTCATCCGGGAGGGGGATGCCATCCTCGGTCTCCACCTCGCCGTGCCCCTCAACCAGCACAGGCAGAGTCTTGCCGACAAACGACTGGTTGCGCTCCAGGGAGATACCCTGCTGAAGCTGCATCAACCGCTCCCAGCGCTCCTGCTTAATCTCAGACGAGACCGGATCACCCAGCGGCTCGCTGGTGGTGCCAGGCTCGAACGAGAATTGAAATGCTCCCACCCGGTCGAAGCGGATCTCTTCGACGAAATCCAGCAGGGTCTGAAACTCAGCCTCAGTCTCTCCCGGATAGCCGACGATGAAGGTTGTTCGCAGGGCCAGGTCGGGGATAGCAGACCGCATCTTCTCCAGGGTGCGGTGCACCCAGTCGATATTGGCGGGGCGGCGCATGCGGCGCAGCGCCGCAGGATGTGCATGCTGCAGCGGCATGTCCAGATAGGGCACGATCTGCGGCTGTGTCGCCATCACCTCGATCAGACGGTCAGTGACATAGCCGGGATAGGCATACATAATGCGCAGCCAGTCCATATCCGGGACGGCACTCACGATCGCCTCCAGCAAGGCTGCCAGCCCGTCCTTCAGCCCCAGATCGTGCCCGTAATCTGTGGTATCCTGGGCAATCAATATCAGCTCACGAACACCCTGCTCTCGCATGGCACGCGCTTCGTTCAGGATCGCCTCCAGCGGGCGGCTGACTGCGGTTCCTTTGATGAGCGGGATGGCACAGAACGCGCACGGACGGCGGCAGCCGTCTGCGATCTTAAGATATGCGCTGGCACCCTGAATGGCTGCTCGCAGAACACCCATTTCGTCGACACCAACGGTGGGCGCATCGGGCAGATGGTAGACCGGCTCCGGGTGATCCCCGCTGCGCAGCTGACCCACCACCTCCACGATATCCATCCAGCGGCGGGTGCCCAGGATGCCATCGATACCCGGAACCTGGCGCACCACCTCTGCCCCATAGCGCTGGGTCAGGCAGCCGGCGGCGATCAGTGTCTGGCCCTTCCTCTTTTGGGAAGCCAGCTCGCTCAAGACCTGCAGCGATTCTTCCTTAGCCGGACCGATGAATCCACACGTATTGACGATCAAGACGCTGGCGTGTTCAGACTCATCCACCGGGCGGTAGCCTGAGCCCACCAGCAGCTGCGCCATCGATTCCGAATCGACGGTATTCTTGGCACAGCCCAAAGAGATTAGTTGGAATGTTTTTCTTGAATCTTTATTCACCATTAAGTCCTTTGTATCAATGATATCTCAAGTTGAAGTTACGCAGTTCGGGAAAAATGGGGGTGTTTGGGCGGGCGATGCCCGCCCAAACACCCC
>JAQBDA010000066.1:0-4656 GCA_032124675.1 Chloroflexota bacterium | reverse complement strand
GTCGCGCGGGATTTCGACGGTGATGTTTTTCAGGTTGTGGACCCGAGCCCCGGCGACACGGATAACGTTAGAAGACATAGGAATTTTGAGAATAGCTTACTCGTGATCGGTTGTTTATATAAAGACTGGGGGGGCGTTAATCTGCCCGCTCCCATTAACAATTATAGCACATTTGTTTTATTAATTATTAGAATTTGCACGGTTCGGGTGAAAATGTGCCCATCCATCAATTGCGTACGTTCTATACTTTACTACTTACGATGCCGGTCTGGGCGGCAATCGACAAACTGTAATTATACCAGACGCTCCCTGGCAGTTTCATATTTTATTCACATCGCCTTCACCTGCTCTTCAAATCCGGGCGATATCATCTAGAAGTATCACTTCTAAGCAGATAATGAATACACGGTTGGACCCGGGAGACCGGACACCAAGCCAAAAATCGATAAAAGGAGAAATTGATATGTTAAAGAATAGGATTAAGACCTTGATTACACTGACGATTGCTGCAGGGCTGGTCGCAGGGCTGCTGGCATTCCTCCCGCTCGGTGAGGCTCAAGCAAAAGGGCCTGCCTGGGGCGCAGGCTATGGCAGCCTCAGCGGGGGTGCAGCTGGGGGTGGTTCGAATGGTCGAGCCACGCAGGCTTATGGCATGGGCTACCGGGGCTGGGGCGGCGCTGCCTCACAAGGCATCGCTCTCGGTCCGCTCTCGGAAGCCGAAGCTCAGGCGCTGGTGCGGGCGGTGCAGGAGGAAGTTGGTGCCCAGGCGCTGTACCAGGGCGTGCTGGAAGCCTTCGGAAATGTGGCACCCTTCAATTTCATCGCACGAGCCGAGGCGCAGCATACAGCCGCCCTGGTGCGGATGGCGGATAAGTACGGCATCGATGTCCCCGCCTACCCGGACTCGTCAAACCTGCCCACGTTTGGCTCGTTGAGCGAAGCCTGCCAGGCCGGTGTGCAGGCTGAGATCGCCGACGCTGCCTTATACGACGAGCTGATGGCGGTCACTACCCATGCCGACCTGCTGCGGGTGTACACCAACCTGCAGAGTGCCTCGCTGAACAACCACCTACCGGCGTTCGAGGCCTGCCGCTAATCTGGCGTGGTCAATTCCGGCAATCATCAAATACCCTCAATCGACATCGGTTGGGGGTATTTGTTTTCAACACTGTCAAACAAGATAAAGTTGTGCCAGCCAGTGAATATCAAGATCTTTATAGTGGGACGAGTCACCCATTTCATGGTTTACTCTCCTTGTTTAACAGTTTGCAGCACCTCTTCTGGCGGTTTTACCGTACGGAAGTTGAAATATAATGCCAGGTCATAGACGATTTTTAACCCGCCAGAGATCACAAAGGGCAATCCCAGGAAGGCCGGGTTGGCCAGGAACACGCCGGTAATAACTGGTGAAAGGGAGGCGCCAATCGTGCGCGCCACGCCGGTGATACCTGAAGCAGCCGAGCGCTCATCGGGCGCCACGACCGCCATGGTGTAGGACTGCCGTGTGGGCACATCCATCTGTGAGATGCTGAAACGAATGAGCAGCAGGGCGATCGCTAAACCCAGGCTGGGCATGAACGGCACCAGGATCAGCATCACATTCGAAGGCAGGTGGGTAAAGACCATCGTATTGATCAAGCCGATCTTACCGGCTACCCAGGCCGCGCTGAGGGCGGAGACCCCTGCCAGGATATTGGCTCCAAAGAAAATCGCTCCCAACACAGCTGGCTCGACGCCAAATTTCTGGTTGAACCACAAAGCCATCAGACTCTGAATGACGAATCCCCCGGCAAAGGCATCCAGGCTGAATAAGGCTGCCAGTCGGAAGACGACTTTCTGCGAACGGTACAGACCCAGCCTGCGGCGCGGAGCAGGATTTTCCACCGCGTTGGTGGCAGGCATACCCTGCATATTTTCGGTTGTGGCCTCGATGGCCGGTGAAAGACGGATGAATAGACCGATCAACAGCATACCTATTAATCCATAGCCCAGTACGACCATCCGGTAGCTCAACAGCGGCGTAGTACCCATCCCTTGCAGCAGTTGAGATAATCCTCCACCGGCCAGCGCGCCCAGGGCTGTGGCAAAGGAGCCCACCAGGTTATACCAGGCAAACACCTTGGTACGCATGCGGTCCGGCACCATCTGGGAAAGTGAAGCCTGTTCAATAGGCAGGAATGGACCGACTTCATTCCCGCTGGGGCTGATCACGCCGATCATTGCCGCCAGCAGGAGCAGGTAGAAATTGCGAGTTGCTGCGAATAACACGGTAGCCAGGATCATCAAGGCCGCTCCTGCAATCAGCATCCGCTGCCTGCCGATTCGGTCTGCATGGGTTGTGATCCATAGAGAGATCACCGTATCCCCAAGTAGGGTGAGGCTGAACAGCAGCCCGATATTGACTTCGCTCAAACCAAGCTGGCTCAGATACAGTGCCAGGATGATCGATACGAACCCATATGCAAACAGGCGCAGGATGCGTGTGCCGAACAGGATGCGGCCATCTTTAGATAGACTCAGGCCCGCTTTTATCGTCAAACTTGACCTCCGGCATTTTCTTGTCGAAGAAGATGTTTTTGTGACTGACACTCATGGATAGCGCCACAGCCAGGTCTACTTCAATGATCCCCAGGTGCCTGGCAGCGGCAGTCAATATTGTGCAGGCTGGCGACCTTGGCGGCTGAGCCAACCGCAATTTTCCCTTGAATTGGGTAATATCAGTTCAATTTTATGCGCTGCTCTATCCAGCGCACGAACAGCGCCAGACCCAGCGTCATCACCAGGTAAAGCAGAGCCACAATACTGTAAGTCTCGAAGAATTTAAAGGTCGAGGCGGAGTACACCTTGCCCAGCTGGGTGATATCCTGCACGCCCAGCACAGAGACCAGCGCCGAGTCCTTCAGCATGGCGACGAACTCGTTGGCCAGAGCGGGCAGCACATTGCGCACTGCCTGGGGCAGCAGGATGAAGCGCATCGTCTGCCAGTAGCCCGCCCCCTCGGTCTGCGCGGCTTCGGTCTGCTCTTTTTCGATGGACTGGATGCCGGCGCGGAAGATCTCCGAGATGAAGGCGCTGTAGCCGATCGATAGCGCCAGGATGGCACGCACGGTGAAATCGACCTGCCGGATGCTGACCGCCTCCATGATCTCGGCCGCGATCAGCGGCTGCCCCAGCCAGTTCACCAGATCGACCATCGCCGGCGCGCCCACGAAGGAGATGTACAGCAGCAGCACCAGCATGGGGATGCCGCGGATGATCTCCACGAAGAATGAAGAGACCTCCTGCAGGAGCCGGATAGGTGAAACGCGCATCAGCGTCCAGACCAGCCCCAGAAGCACCGCCAGGCTGTATGCGACGATCGAGACATAGACGGTCGTCCAAACCCCCTTGCGGACCGCGGCAAAGATGATCTGGTAGTTATCGCTGCGGGAGATGGTCCAGAAAGCCAGCACAGCCAGCAACAGCGCCACCAGCAGCCAGTATGGGAAGCGCGACAGCCTGTCGCTGGCAGGCAGTAGATGCGACTGGACCTGAGGCGCAGGGTTTTCTACCCGGGTTTGTCCGCTGCTCAATGAGGCCTCCGACAAAGGACTGGCAGTCGGCATCCATTGGATGCTTAGACTGCCAGTCCTGAATGACGGGTTTACTGCGTTGGATCGTACAGGAAGAACCAGCGCGTGTTCAAGTGCTCCAGGAAGCCATCGTCCTTCATGGTCTGGATGGCCTGGTTGAAGGGAGCCACCAGGTCGGAGTCGGGGGTGAAGATGAAGCCGAACTCTTCGGTGCCCAGCGGGTCGCCGACAATCTTGAGCTGGTCGGGATTGGCGCCGATGTAGCCTCGGCTGGAAGCGGCGTCCATCAGCACCATGTCCACGTCACCGGCGATCAGTGCCTGGACGGCAGCGCCGAAGTTCTCCAGCGAGATGATGCGCGGGTTGGCTTCATCGCCATCCAGCACTTCGTAGACGCCGACGTAGAAGTTGGTGGTGCCGGTCTGGGTGCCAATCAGCAGCTCTGGGTCGGCGGAGAACTCTTCGGGGGTGGAGAAGCGCTCTTCATCGGCGCGCACCAGCATGAACATCTGCGAGACCAGGTACGGGTCGGAGAAATCGACCTGTTCCTTGCGGTCGTCGGTGATGCCAATGCCGTCCATACCGACATCGAACTGGCCTTCCTGGACGGCGGCGATCATGGTATCCCAGGAGGTGACCTGCCAGTCGACGGCGCAGTTCAGGCGGCGGCAGATCTCGTTGACTGCGTCGTACTCCCAGCCGACCGCTTCACCGGTCAATGGGTCGACGAAGTTGAGCGGGGTGTAATCGTTGCCGGTCACCGCCACTACAGTAATGCCGTCCAGGTCGGGCAGCTGGTCGTAGGCATCCTCGGCGTTGGGGTCGGACAGGAAGAACCAGCGATTGTTCAGGTAATCCAGATAGCCGTCGGCTTTCATCTGGGCGATGGCCTGGTTGAAGGGAGCCACCAGGTCGGAGTCGGGGGTGAAGATGAAGCCGAACTCTTCGGTGCCCAGCGGGTCGCCGACAATCTTGAGCTGGTCGGGATTGGCGCCGATATAGCCCCGGCTGGAAGCGGCGTCCATCAGCACCATGTCCACGTCACCGGCGATCAGTGCCTGGACGGCAGCGCCGAAGTTCTCCA
>JAQBDA010000065.1:0-3316 GCA_032124675.1 Chloroflexota bacterium | reverse complement strand
TCTTCTTTGCTGTGCTTGACATCTGGCAGTTTTAGAACGACAATCGACATGGCAAGCTCCTGGCGATGGTTGTGTGAGAACTACCATCTTAATCGGAGCTTGCTCTTTTTGTCAAAACCCACCGCCTTTGTTACAGACACTGTGCAGATTTCCCATCTGCGAACTAGATTGAATGGATAAAATATAGTAAAATATTGACTCCATTAGCATCCAAATAATCCCTTTAAAGTTAATAGAAACCCTACCCGACTATAATAATAATTTGTAACGAGCAGATTGGTGATATGCGAGTGGCGTTGGTTGGTTGACCGTTGGCTGTGGCATAGCCACAGACGGAGAATATTCATTACTCATAGAAGTTGCGCATTTAAATGGAAAATGAGGGTGTTTGGGCGGGCATCACCCGCTCAAACACCCCGCCCCCCACACTAACTGCGTAAATCCAAACTCATATTTTAGAAAGGAAAATGATCATGTCGGAAGAAATGAAGGATATAGAGCAACAATGGGTAGAAGCGGCCACGGAAGAGATGGTAGAGGGAGTAGAAACCGTGGAAGCTGCTCGAATGGTGGCCGGTATCGCCGCTGAAGAGCTGGCCGCTGGTGCCAGCGACCTTACCCGGGCAGCTGATGCAGAACTGGTCGCCGGTCGGCTGTCCGATCTCAGCGAAGTGGTCGCTGTATCCGGGATCACCGATATCGCCGAAGGCGCCCAGATGCTGGCGGCATCCGATGATATCAAAACGCTTGGAGCCATCGTTGGTTTGATGAGCGTGGAGGATTTGGAACACGGTCTGGAGCTGGCCCGCCTGGCGGGTGAGCTATGGACGGTCGGTGACGTCGTGGCAATGCTGGAGATGCCGATCCTGGCTGATTTTCTGGATAATCGCGGAGAGCGCCTGCAAAGCATGGCTGTGGAGGAGATCTTGCGATCTGCCAGCACCCGTTCTTTAGCCCAGTTGATGGCAATGAAAGGCGGCGAGTTGGAGGATATGGGTGAGGAGGAGATCGCCGAAGGGCTGGTGCGCGTAGCCGCCTCAGAAGCAATGAGCCAGCGCAGCGCAGATCTGGCAGAGGCAGGGCTTGGACTTGCCGAGCAGGGTATCCAAGAATTGGAAACAGCCGCCGAAGCCGCAGAGCTGGCCCGCGACCTGGCGGATGAAGGTATTGGCGAGATTGCTGCGGGTGCTGGCGATCTCGGCATTGCCGCTGTGATGGAATCTCAGGCTGATCCAGAAGATCAGGCGTAAATACGAAAGGATAAAAACATGAGACGAGGTGCAAGACAAGAACGGCGTGAAGATCGCGGCCCTTCAGGACGCAGCGGTGACAATCGCTACCAGATGCGTCAGAAGATGGTCACCATCGGTGATGATTTCTGGATCGAAAACAGCGCCGGGCAAAAGGAATTCAAAGTAGACGGTAAAGCATTACGAGTGCGCCAGACGCTGGTCTTCGAGGATGCGCATGGCAAAGAGCTTTGCAAGATCCAGGAGCGCATGCTGCGGGTGAAGGACAGCATGGAGATCGAAGGGCCGGGTGGCGAGCAGCTCGCCATGGTCAAGAAAGCCCTGATCACCCCTGTGCGCGATCGCTGGGTGGTCAAGATCAAGGGCGGCCCAGATTTGGAGGTGAAAGGAAACATATTAGATCACGAGTACACCATCGGAGAAGGCCGCGACAAGGTGGCCGAAGTCTCCAAGAAGTGGTTCCGCCTGCGCGACAGCTACGGCGTGGCCATCGATCCTGGGCAGGATGACGTGATCATCCTGGCGGTGGCGGTTTGCATCGACCAGATGGCCCATGGTGGTAAGTAGGCCAAAGACGCGCGCTTTGCTTTAATACTCTATGCTCAGGAAGACGCTTCTTGAGCATAGATTCTATAAAATGGAGGAGATCATGACTAAAAAGCGTCCACTCGGAGTGACTATACTGGCTGTATTGGCGGCTATAGGTGCAATTATCGCCCTCATTCACACCATGCAGATGCTGCATCTATTCCCAATACGCGGCCCCTTCGGCGTATTTTCCTTTTTCACCTTCGACTTGCTCGGGGCATTACTGTGGGGCATCATGGCACTCATCTACATCTGGGTGATGAATAAGCTCTTGAGCCTGGACCCCCAGGGCTGGGTCTTTTTGGCAGCCTTATCGGCACTCAACCTGATCCTGGCAGTAATTTCCATTCTAGGGCAATCGACCTGGCAGGCCATGCTTCCGGCCATCATTGTCAATGGCTTGATCCTGGTTTACACCCTGCTGCCAGGTACGAAGGAAGCGTTCGGCGTTTCTACCGAAGCACCTGTGAGTGCCGTCCCGGCTGTGGCTGCTGCGACCGCCCAGGAAAAAGCTGCCGTACAAGAGGTATCTGCGGCTGTTGAGGCTGTACCTGCACCTGCCGTACCTGTGGAGGCCGTACTGCAGCAGGCTTCTGAGCAGGAGATGCCCGCGGTCGAAGAGATCCAGCTTGCACCTGCCGAGCCGGATGATGTCTCATTCGGTATCCTGGAAACGGATGCAGGAGCAGAAGATCCGTCCGCAGCCATGGTGACCGGCGCAGCAGCGACCAGCCACGACCTGTCCTACGTGGAAGGGATCGGGGAAGTCTACGGGGGCAAACTAAATGAGGCGGGAGTCGATTCATCACAAGCGTTGCTCGAGCGAGGCGCGACCCCGAAGGGTCGCAATGAGCTGGCAGAGGCGACAGGGATCAGTGAGCACCTCATCCTTAAGTGGGTCAATCACGTGGACCTTTACCGCATCAAAGGTGTCGGTTCGGAGTACGCTGACCTGCTGGAAGCCTCTGGAGTTGACACCGTCGTCGAGCTGGCGCAACGCAACCCTCAAAACCTGTTCGCTAAGGTAGTTGAAGTCAACGAAGCGAAGAACCTTGTCCGGCAGACGCCAACCCAATCTCAAATCGAGGGTTGGGTGAACCAGGCGAAGGAACTGCCGCGAGTGGTCAGCTACTAAATTACCTTAGAAATGAGAACGAATTATGGCACAAAGATCCTGTAGTAACCGGACTGGAGATTCTTCCCATCTCAGATGTTCCATCCAAGGGAAAGATGTCGCTGGACGCGTGAAATACCGAGTTTCTAGCCATCAAGCCGCTACGCCCGCCCAAGGGCGCGCCCAATGTGGTCATCGTCTTGATCGACGATATGGGCTTTAGCGCACCAAGCGTGACTGGCGGACCTTGCAATATGCCCGCCATGCAGAAGATCGCCGATCGCGGCCTGCTCTATAATCGCTTCCATTCTCTTACCAACTGTATATTACTATTTCTATAGATGAAAGGAGAAAACCAATGACA
>JAQBDA010000064.1:0-6671 GCA_032124675.1 Chloroflexota bacterium | reverse complement strand
GGATGCCTTCCACCGGCTGGGCTGTTCTAGGACTGGCAGTCCTGCAAAGGGAGGTTGATAGAAAAAAATCTGGAAGGACTGCCAGTCCTGAGGCCTCCACTACCACGATTTGTTGGGATATAATCCCGACCTACATCCCCTCGCACACCGCATACCGCACCTGACACTTGACACCGGAACACATAACACTCCCCCACTCCTAACTCGCCAATCCTAACTCGCCATTCCAAAGGAGCCCCACCCATGAACTCTCTGCTCGATTCCACCGCCCGCCGCGCTCAAGCCTACCTGGAGGGCCTGCCCGAGCGCCCTGTTGCCCCCTCCCCTGAGGCGCTGGCCCGCCTGGAGGGCTTCGACGAGCCTTTCCCTGAAAACCAGACCGACCCGGAGCAGGTGCTGCGCCTGCTGGACGAGCTCGGCTCGCCCGCCACCTTCGCCATGGCCGGGCCGCGCTATTTCGGCTATGTGATCGGCGGCTCGCAGCCGGTCGGGCTGGCGGCCAACTGGCTGGCCGGAGCCTGGGACCAGAACAGCGCCCTGTACCATATCGCCCCCGGCACGTCTTATCTTGAACAGGTCGCCCTGCGCTGGCTGCTGGAGATCTTCGGCCTGCCGCCCGTCTGCGGCGGGACCTTCGTGACCGGCGCTACGGTTGCCAATTTCTCGGCCCTGGCGGCCGCCCGCAACCATGTGCTGGCCCAGGCCGGCTGGAATGTGGAGGCGGATGGCCTGTTCGGCGCGCTGCCTATCACAGTGCTCGTCGGCCAGGAAGCGCACCCCACCCTGCTCAAGTCGCTGGGCATGCTCGGCCTGGGCCGCAACCGGGTGGTGCGCGTGCCCGCCGACGAGCAGGGGCGCATGCGCCCCGAGGCGCTGCCGCCCATCTCCGGCCCGACCATCGTCTGCGCACAGGCCGGCAACGTCAACACCGGTGCCTTCGACCCGGTGGGGGAGATCTGCGCCGTCGCCCACCCGGCCGGTGCCTGGGTGCACGTGGACGGCGCCTTCGGGCTGTGGGCCGCGGCCGCTCCCTCCCTGGCGCACCTGTACGAAGGCGTGCCGCAAGCCGACTCGTGGGCCACCGACGCCCACAAATGGCTTAACGTGCCTTACGACAGCGGCCTGGCCTTCGTGCGCCACCCGGATGCGCTGCGAGCCGCCATGGCAATCTCAGCCGAATACCTGCCCAGCGAGAGCCAGTACCGCAACCCCTCCGACTTCACCCCGGAGCTTTCCCGGCGTGCCCGCGGGGTGGAGGTATGGGCGGTGCTGCGCGCCCTGGGGCGCAGCGGGCTGAGGCAGATGATCGAGCGCACCTGCCGCCATGCCCGCCGCTTTGCCGAGGGGCTGCAGCAGGCCGGATACCAGGTCCTGAACGAGGTGGTCCTCAACCAGGTGCTGGTCTCCTTCGGCGACCCCGATACCACCCACAGGGTGATCGACGGCATACAGACAGATGGCACCTGCTGGTGCGGCGGTACGGTCTGGCAAGGGCACACCGCCATGCGCATCAGCGTCTCCTCCTGGGCGACCACCGACGCCGACGTCGAGCGCAGCCTGAGGGCCATGCTGCGCGCGGCGGACCAAATTTAATGTTGGGACACGGATTTTACGGAAAGACACGGATCAAAAACATTGAAATAATCCGTGAATATCCGTTTGATCCGTGTCCAGAATTAAAACAGCAACGCCCCCGGATGAACCGGGGGCATTGCTGTTTACTACCGCTAAATTACGTATATTGAAGGTGTCATTCCGAGCCACGCTTTCTGTGGCGAGGAATCCCTATTGAGATACAGTTTCACGATTCATCATAGGGATTTCTCGTCGCTCCGCTCCTCCAAATGACATGATGCACCGATACTTACTGCGGCCGCTCGGCGAGGGTTACCGTCAGTTCGATCTGCTCGCCGGCGCGCAGGATGGTCAGGGAGACCTGCTCGCCAGCGTTGTGTTCCTGTATGGCTGCCGCCAGCTCTTCGACCGAGGAGACCGCCTGGCCGTCAATCGCGGTGATCACGTCGCCGCCCACCAGCACTTGCTGGCCGTCGACCTCCAGCGGCTTGAAGCTGCCGCGCAGTCCGGCCTCATCCGCCGGGCTGCTGGATTCCACCTGCTGCACAAGCACGCCCTGCTGCCCAGTATCGAGGCCCATCGCCTCCGCCAACCCAGCGCTCAGCGCCTGGCCGCGGATGCCCAGCCACACGTTGCCGCGCAGCGGGGCTGCCTCACCCTGCAGGGCTTCCTTGCCCGGGCGGGCTTCCAGGGTCAGCTCGACCTGGGTCTCGGCGCCATCTCGCAGCACGGTTAAGGTCACCGTCTGTCCGACCACGGTGCTGCGGGACAGGTAAGCGATCAAGTCGTCCATATCGTTGATCGTCTCGTTGTCGATGGCGATGATCACATCCCCACCGGCGCGCGCTTCCTGTCCATCCACTTCCACCTGGCGGTCGCTGCCGCGCAGACCGGCCTTATCCGCTGGGGTGTCCGGCATCACCTCGATCACCAGCGCACCGCGCGTGCCGGCGTCCAGATCCATAGACTCAGCCAGGCTCGGGTTGAGGTCGGTGCCGCTGATCCCGATATACGGGTGGGCAAAGCTGCCGTCCAGGATCAGGGAGGGCACCACCGCCCGCACGATATTGGACGGGATGACGAAGCCGATGCCGGCATTGGCGCGCACCGGCGACTCGATGGCCGCGGTCACGCCGATAACCTGCCCATTGGCATCCACCAGCACACCGCCCGAGTTGCCGGGGTTGATCGGCGCGTCGGTCTGGATGATGTCTGGGATGGAATAGACCGGTCCGGCGCTGAAGCCATCCGCGCTGGCGGGCAGTGTGCGCCCCAAGGCGCTGATGATGCCTACCGTCATGGTGCCTTCCAGCCCGAATGGGTTGCCGATGGCGATCGCCAGCTGGCCGACCTTGACCAGATCGGAGTCGGCTACCTGCACCGGCTGGAGGTCATCCGCCGGCATGTCCACCTTGAGCACAGCCAGATCGCTGTCCGGGTCCGCCCCGACCAGCTCGGCCTCTACCGTGGAGCCGTCCGAGAATATGACTTCGATCTTCTCCGCGCCGCTCACCACGTGGTTGTTGGTGACGATGTGACCTTCTTTATCCCACACAAAACCGGAGCCTAAGCCCTGGCCAAAAGGCGGCAGCTCGGGCATGGGGTTCTGCCCATTGTCCTCCGGGGCACCCGGCAGGCCGGGCAGGTCAGGCAGACCGGGCAGTTGGGGCAATTGCCCCTGGAAGGATAACCCGTCCTGTTTGACCAGCACGCGGATATTGACCACCGACGGGCTGACCTGCTCGTACAGGCTGGTGAGTGTCTCCTGATAGGCAGCCAGCAGCCCGGTAGTATCCGCATCCACCAATGGGGCGGATGCGGCTGGGGCGGCAGGCGCGGTCGGTGCCGCGACCTGCTCAGCTGCGACCGCAGGTGAACCCAGCAGGTTTGTGACCTGTTCCGGGAGCTGCATCGAAATACCGCAAGCTGTGAGCAGCATGGCAGCCATGACTGCAAGGGCAAGCATAGCTAAACTGGTTCTCTTCATAAGGTACCTCCAAATAATCGGTCTTAAGTCCTCCCTTGGATAGAATGGGAGCTTTGCATATCATAGTCAAATCCGCCCTGGGCGTCTTTATGTATGCCCTAAGGCAACCTTAAGGCAACCTTATGCCTGTCGGGAATAGAAAAGGGCGGCTTGCGAAAACAAGCCGCCCGCTCGGTTGAGCCATCGCTGGGAGTGCTCTAACCCTGCCCGGCGATTAGTTTTTTATCTCGATTTATTCTACCTTATATTGCTGGAATCCTTCCACAAAACAAACTATCCGCTTGTCACTGGCACGGAGATTTCGCCAGTCCTTGAGCGAGCGCCTGGCGTTCGGCGGTCGTAAGGCGGGCTTCAGGATGGATCAGGGTGTATTGAATGGGTGGCATCTCGCCGCTCAAAACCATTTCACCAGCCTCGCCACCGCCTTCTCTACCTTCACCACCCTCACCACCCTCACCGCCCTCACCACCCTCGCGGGCCTGTCGTGCTACGCCGCACTCAGATAAATTCAATCGCGAGCGTCCTTCAATGACATCGCGTTGAATCAGCCAAGAGAAGGGGGCGATATTGGTGTACCAGCCCCAGTTGGTGTTGTTAGAGTGACAATCGGCGCAGGCACGCTGGAACAGTGCCTGGGTTTGCTGGCTATCCCAGTTCGGTTCCTGGATCACAGGTGGATTGGTATGCTGACGCCCGAACGGCACTAATTGAATCAAGATCAGGAGCGCGATCGCACCGATCCCAACGATCAGAATTATTTTCTTCACCTACTATCTCCTAATTTTGCTTCGACCGAAGAATTTTACAGATTATAGGTTAGACAGATTGATCCATAGAGCATAATTTTCGTTGTCTCGTCGAGCTATATGCCTCCTCACCAAACAAACACCAGACCGGCTCCCACACCCAATATAGTTATCAACTGATATCCCCCTCAATGATGTTTCTCTTCCCAGCGGCTGGCAGCCAGACGGTGAAGCGGCTGCCTTCTCCGGGCGCGCTCTCCAGGCTGATGCGCCCGCCGTGCGCCTGCACCAGGTCGCGGGCGATGGTCAGACCCAGGCCCATGCCCTGCTTGATACGCCGTCCCTGGCTGCCGCGGTAGAAGGGGACGAAGATCTTCTCCTGCTCATCGAGCGGGATGCCTGGACCGGTATCCTGGATACGCACCCAAAGCATATCCTCCTGCTGGCCGGCTTCCACCGCGACGGAGCCCCCGGCAGGGGTATATTTAATCGCATTGCTGGTCAGGTTGCCGACCACTTGCAAAAGCCGCACCGGGTCGGCGTAAACCGGCGCCAGACCGGCCGGGATGCTGACCTGCCAGCCCAGCCCTTTCTCGTTTGCCAGCTCCTCCCAGGGGCGCAGGGCGCGCGGCAGCCATTCCCCCAGGTCGATCTCCTGGCGGTTGAGCTCCAGCGGCCCCAGCACCTGCCCGTGCAGGTGAGCCAGGTCCCCCAATACGTGTTCCAGCTGGACGGCTTCCGCCTCCATGCCGGTTGCCAGATCGTCCAGCAGCTGCGGGTCGCGCCCGGCGCCCTTGCCGATGGCCTGGATCGCCGAACGCAGCGCGCCCAGCGGGCGGCCCAGCTCATGCACCAGGTTTGCCAGCAGCTGGCGGCGGGCTTCCTCCAGGCTGTTCAGCCGCACAACCAGGTAGTTCACCGCCCGGATCTGAGCACGGATCTCCTCCGGTCCCTCTTCGGTGAGCGGCTTGCTGCTCGTGCCCTGCGCCAGGTCGTAGATCGCCTGGGTCACCTGGCGCACCGGGCGGCTGATATTGAAAGCCAGCAGCGAACCCAGCAAAGCGCCCATCAGCAGCCCAAATACCAGAACGTAGACGATCAGGTAGCGGAACTGGATGAAAAGCTCGAAGGCAGACGCCAGGCGGTAGGTCAGCCTCACGATGCCGATCACCCGCTGCCCCTGGGGGTCGATCACCGGTCGCAGCACTTCCAGCAGGACATTGTGCGGTCGCCAGATGGAATAGTTGGTCAGCACGACCTCTTCCCCGAGCTGGGCGCTGCGCAGGCCGACCGGCTCCAGGTACACCCCCAGCCGGGCGACATCGCCGCTCTCACTGGAATACAGCATCTGCCCTTCGGGGTCGAGGAACATCACCCGAACCGCCGGGTCCAGGCCCACCCTGTCCAGCATGCGCCCGAATAGGACCGGGTTGCCCCACAGATCGAACTCGGAACGGCTGATCTCCGCCAGCAGGCGGGCATCTCCCACCATGTTATCGGCCAATCGGGGCAGCAGGAAGCGCGTCTCCAGCACATAGACCAACGCCATACCGGTCAGCAGGCTGACGACGATCAGCGGCAGGATGTGGCTGAGGATCAGGCGGTTGCGCAGCGAGCGGAACATCAATCCCCCTGCGGTTCCAGCTTGTAGCCCACCCCGCGCATTGTGACCAGGCGCTGCGGGCTGTTTGGATAGCTCTCGATCTTCTCGCGCAGCCAGCGGATGTGCACGTACACCACCTGCGGCTGGCCGATGAACTCTGCGCCCCATACCTGCCGGAGCAGCTCGTCCACCGAGAACACCCGCCGCGGCTCCAATGCCAGGGTGTGCAGCACGTCGAACTCGCGCGGGGTGAGGTCTACGCCGCGCCCGCCAACGGTGACCGAGTGCGCCGCGGGGTCGATGACCAGGTCGCCGGCGGTCACCTGCGCGCTCCTCTCGGCAGCCGCGGGGGTGGCGTCGAAACGGCGCAGCACAGCCCGGATATGCGCCAGCAAGACGTCGAAATCGAACGGCTTGGTGACGTAATCATCCGCCCCCAGCTCCAGCCCCAGCACCTCATCCAGCTCTCGGCGCCGGGCGGTCAGGAAGATCACCGGCAGGTCGTACTGCTCTTTGAAGCGTCGCACAGCATCCAGCCCGTCCATGCCGGGCAGGCCGATATCCAGCAGCACCAGGTCGGGTCTGGCGCGTTGTACTATCCCCAGGGCGTCTTCGGCGCTGGCTGCACTGGTAGCGCGGTAGCCAGCCTGCTCCAGGTTGTAGGCCAGGCTACGGCGCATCAATGCATCATCATCGACGATCAGGATATTCTTTGCCATCGTCCTGCGATCCAGCGTAGAGTATACAAGGGTAAATGCCC
>JAQBDA010000063.1:0-3064 GCA_032124675.1 Chloroflexota bacterium | reverse complement strand
CAGCTCCGAGCCTTGGCGGAAGTCTACGCATGTGAGGACTCCCAGGAGAAGTTCCTACACGACTTTGTAGCGGTGTGGAACAAAATCATGAACCTTGACCGTTTCGACCTCGTCCGATCGTAGCATAAACGTCATGGAAGTTTCCTGGCGGTGGTGGCTGAGGGTGAAAACCAAGCGATCAACGCCCTGCAGACTCTCCAGTCCAGCGCTGTATGGGAAGGACAATCCGACTTCCCACCCGCTCAGGAGCTGTACAATCACCTTCTCAATAGTCCTGCTGAATCCTTCCTCGTGGTGGATGGCACCTCAACAGATGATCGCATTCCACCCATCGCCGCGCCCGCCGGGGCAGTGCAAACCCTAAGCGCAACGTATCACCGGCCCTACCAGATGCACGCTTCTTTAAGCCCCTCAGCGGCCGTCGCTCAATATGTGAATGGCAGGCTGACACTCTGGGTGCACAGCCAGGGGGTCTACCCCATTCGTCAGGAGATTGCGCCGGTCTTAGGTGTTAGGGAGGAGGATATACGTGTGATTCAGGTCGAAGGCTCGGGATGTTACGGACATAATGGAGCCGACGACGCTGCCCTGGATGCTGCCCTTCTGGCCCAGAAACTGGAAGGGGTTCCCATTTCCGTCAAGTGGACGCGTACTGATGAACACACCTGGGAGCCTTATGGCCCAGCGATGGTCATGAAATTGCAGACCAGCATGGGTCCAGAGGGTCAAGTGCTCGACTGGAACCACGATGTGTGGAGCTACCCACACCTGGGCCGCCCGCACGGTGGCGGACGGCAGTCCGGTCTGCTGGCTGCCTGGCACCTGGCTGAGTCCTGGGAACAAATCCAACGCATGCCCATTCACGCACCGCATATCGGCAGCCACCGCAATGCCGATCCTTTAAACACTTTCCCGCAAAAACGCATCGTTAAGCATTTTGTCCCTGATAGTCCCTTGAGAGTTTCAGCGATGCGCAGCCTGGGGGCGTATGGCAACGTCTTTGCAATCGAATCGTTCATGGATGAATTGGCCCAAGCCAGCAGGCTCGACCCTGTAAAGTTCCGCCTTCGCCACCTGGAAGATGAACGTGCCAAGGCTGTAATCCGAGCCGCAGCGGAGAAAGCAGGCTGGAGGGCAGGTCAAAATCTAGGAGAAGGCCACGGCCGCGGGATTGCTTTCGCCCAGTACAAGAATCGTCAATGTTATGCTGCTGTAGTTGTTGATTTACACGTTGATTCCGAGAGTGGTGCTATTAAATTGAAGCGCGCTATCATTGCTGCTGACGCCGGGCAGATCGTCAATCCCGACGGGCTCAGCAATCAGCTGGAGGGCGGCTTTGTCCAGTCCGCCAGTTGGACTCTCAAGGAACAGGTTAATTTCGATAAACTTAGAATCCTATCTATGGACTGGGATAGTTACCCGATCCTGCGCTTCCCTGATATACCCATGATTGAGACCGTGTTGATCAACCGCCCAGAGCTGCCAGTTCTGGGAAGCGGTGAAGCTGCTCTTTGACCAACACCCGCAGCCATTGCCAACGCTGTCTTCAATGCCGTGGGCGTGCGATTAAGGGAGATCCCATTTACGCCTGAGCGGGTTCGAGAAGCGATTGAAGCGTATAAGAACATCTGAGACGATGATGGATATTGGTGATCCACCTACCGACGGGCGCTAATGATAATCGCCAGCACCGTAAGGATCCTCTTGACATAAGGAGTCATGAGTGATCTGGTTTGTAATTATCCTGGCAGTTGTTATTGGAGGCGCAGTTGGTCTCCTCACACGAAACGTAATAAAAGCACTTGGAGTTGGAGTAACCATCTTGATTGCTGGTAGTGTAATAAGTATCCTCATCGTATATAGCGGAATAATGGGGGGATAGTTATATCTGGTCGTAGGGAGCAATTAGGTACTTGGACGATATTTTAGTAATCTCCAGATACTGAGAATCATTTTGAATAATAAAGTGTACTTACGCAAACTACACAGGAGCACTCTCCATGTTCACTCACGCCATTGTCCGCAAGCCAGGACTAAACTTCGCGCAAGGAATCACCACTGCTAATCTTGGCAAGCCTGACTATGACAGGATAGTTCGTCAACATCAGGCATACATTCACGCATTGGAATCGTTAGGTCTTGAAGTGATCGTTCTGGATGCGGAGCCGGATTACCCAGATGCATATTTTGTCGAAGATGTTGCTGTCGTCACGCCAGAAGTTGCTGTCATCACCAATCCCGGCGCTCAAGCTCGAATAGGCGAGCAGGATTCTATCGAGCCTGTACTGGAGCGATTCCGCCCAACAGTTCGCATCCAGGCGCCCGGCACAGTTGAGGGTGGTGATGTACTGATGGTTGGTAGGCACTTCTTTATCGGCATCTCGGAACGCACCAACCTGGAGGGAGCAACTCAATTAGGCCGTATTCTTGAAAACTACGGCAATACCTGGACACCGGTTGAAGTAGCGGCAGGATTGCATTTGAAGTCCAGCGTGAATTATGTTGGTAAGGGGATTCTGCTGGTAATTGATAGTTTCGATAAACGAGAAGTACTTAGCGGCTATACGAAAATCCTTGTTCCCCCTTACGAGGCTTATGCCGCCAACACATTATGGATCAACAATCACTTGATCATGCCTCTAGGGTTCCCGGAGACAAAGAAGCGGTTGGCAGATATCGGACTTCCAATCATCGAGTTGGACGCCAGCGAAGCTCAAAAGATGGATGGGGGTTTGACCTGTATGTCCCTGAGAATTTAATTGTCGACCATCATGGCGGTGGTCGTAGTTGTATCCCGTCCAACCCCTTCTGGCACCCACAAAAAAGGACGGCCGTGATGCTGGTTCTTTTTTGTTCCTTTAAGTATCTGCCCCCATTCAAGATGGTCGCGGAAAACGGATAGCCGGCTTCTTTCGCAGGCTGTCGCGATATCTCCAAACCAGGATAATACAATTACCAACCCAGACATCGATCAGCACCGGGTCTGGATGGTAGACCAACAGATAGACAAACAGAGTAAGCATACCTGCCAGGATCACCCAACCATCGGTTCGTATCAACCATG
>JAQBDA010000062.1:0-33926 GCA_032124675.1 Chloroflexota bacterium | reverse complement strand
GAGGTTCTGGTTCAGGAAAAACGACTGTTGCCCAGCTGATTATTGAAAGAGTGGGTGCAGAATATATCGC
The DNA here is from genome assembly GCA_032124675.1 of Chloroflexota bacterium. Classification (GTDB taxonomy): domain Bacteria; phylum Chloroflexota; class Anaerolineae; order Anaerolineales; family UBA4823; genus JAQBDA01. The sequence goes on along the minus strand of JAQBDA010000062.1, from coordinate 33,856 downwards.
TTATTTACCTCATGATGCATACTATAAAGACCTGAGCAATCTACCTCCAAACCAGCGGGCGGCGATCAATTTCGATCACCCGGATTCTCTGGATACCGAGCTGCTTATCGAACAGGTCAAACAACTGGCCAGTTACCAGCCAATTGATCTGCCAAAATATGATTTCAAAGCCCACCGGCGCACCAAGCAGCTGCAGCGTATCGAGCCGCATCCTTTGATCCTCGTTGAAGGCATCCTGATCTTCGTCGAAGCCACATTACGCAAGCTGTTTGATGTGAAGATATTCGTAGACACCGATGCGGATATCCGCTTCATCCGCCGTCTGCAGCGCGACATCCTGGAAAGAGGCCGCACGACAGAGTCGGTCGTGCAGCAGTATCTCACCACAGTCCGTCCTATGCATCTCGAGTTTGTGGAGCCATCCAAACGCTATGCCGATATCATCATCCCTGAAGGCGGGTTGAACACTGTGGCGATCGATATGGTAGTGGCCCGGCTGGAGTTGCTTCTGCGCCAGGCACAGCAATAACTGAATCCAAACTACATAAAGGAGCAATGTATGACATCACCCCAAAAACAATGGTCAACCCCTCCCGAAATGCAGATCGATCCGCAGAAACGCTATTCGGCGGTCATGGATACTGCAAAAGGTGAGATCGTCATAGCGCTGTTCAGCGACAAAACCCCGGTCACAGTAAATAATTTCGTGTTCCTGAGCCAGCAAGGATTTTACAACGGAACTATATTCCACCGTGTCATCCAGGATTTCATGGCTCAAGGGGGAGATCCAACCGGCACCGGTCGAGGCGGGCCGGGCTACAAGTTTGTAGATGAAATTGACCCCGGCATGCGGCATGACAAACCTGGAGTGCTGTCCATGGCTAATGCTGGGCAGAATACAAACGGCTCTCAATTCTTCATCACCCATGTTCCCACACCATGGTTAGATGGTAAACACAGCATCTTCGGTCAGGTGACTAAAGGGATGGATGTACTGCTCTCGATCCCTCCCCGCGACCCGCAGCGACCAGACGCGCCTGGTGTTCAGTTAAATTCCATCACCATCCTGGAAGAGTAACCAGCGCTCAACTGCTTTATCCAAGCAGCGCATGAAAACAAATAAATTAAGATTAACCCTGCTCCGGGTTGCCGCTCTGCTTGTGGTCATCACGCTCAGTGTTTTTATCTTCAGCATCCGGGACCAGGCAGAGCAATTAGCGCAATATGGTTACCTGGGTATCTTTATAGTCGCCTTTATGGCGTACGCTACTGTGCTCCTTCCTGCGCCGGGGGTGGCAGTAGTATTCACCATGGGCAGCATTTTTAACCCTATCGGTATTGCGCTGGCTGCTGGGGCAGGCGCTGCTTTAGGCGAGCTCTCCGGCTACCTGGCAGGGTTCAGCGGGCAGGCAGTCGTCGAGAAGGCAGACATCTACGCTCGCTTACTAAAGTGGATGACCCGGAACGGCCCATTGACGGTTTTCCTACTTGCCGCGATACCCAATCCATTTTTCGACCTGGCCGGGGTCGCAGCTGGTACGCTGAAAATGCGCCTGCCGCTGTTCTTATTCTGGGTCTGGCTTGGTGAGACGATCAAGATGCTGTTTTTTGCTTATGCGGGTGCAGGTCTGATTAATCTATTCCAGTGATTTCGCCAATCACAAGAGAAAAGGATAAACAATGACAGATTACAGGGAAATTGACGATTACTTGTCCGAGCATTTTGATGAGAGCATTGCCGAGCTCTCCCGGCTGGCAGCCCAACCCAGCGTGGCTGCGCAGAACTGGGGTCTCGAAGAGTGTGCCCATCTTGTGGCTGAGATGCTTGAACAGCGCGGCTTTTCAACCGAGATCACCCCGACTGCAGGTGCACCGGTTGTCTTCGCAGAACGAAGCGGGTGCAGCGACAGGACCCTGATTTTCTATAACCATTACGACGTCCAGCCGGCAGAACCATTGGAATTATGGGATAGTCCCCCATTTGAGCCGCAGATAAGGAATGAGAAGCTGTACGCAAGAGGGGTGAGCGATGACAAAGCGCATATCACCAGCCGTCTGTTTGCGATCGATGCGCTGCTGGCTGCTGACGGGGAACTGCCCTGCAATATAAAGTTCGTAATTGAAGGTGAAGAGGAAGTCAGCAGTGTTCATCTGCCAGAATACATACGGGAGAACCGCGAAAAACTGGCCGCGGACGCCTGTGTCTGGGAATTTGGTACAGTTGACCACCGGGAAATCCCCATACAGTATCTTGGTATGCGCGGCATTTGCTACGTGGAGCTGTCAGTGGAGACCGCCGATATCGACGTGCATTCTGGATTGGGCGGCTCTATCTTCCCCAACGCGGCCTGGCGGCTGGTTTGGGCGCTGAACACGATCAAAGGACCGGATGGGCGCATCCGCCTGCCTGGGCATTATGACAACGTAATATCGCCAAGCGTACGTGATCGGGAGCTGATGGAAGCCCTCCCCGAGGTGGCGGAGGAGTACAAGAGCCGCTATGGGGTGAAATACTTCCTGAACGACCTGACAGGCGGTGTGGATCTGCGCATCGCAGAGGTTTTCGAACCCACCTGCACGATCTGCGGTCTAACTTCTGGCTACCAGGGACCAGGCTCGAAAACGATCCTCCCTGCTCAAGCCAGTGCGAAGATTGATTTCCGCCTTGTCCCGGACCAGACACCAGAGCAGGTGCTCACCAGTCTCAGGGCTCACCTTGATGCGGAGGGATTCTCGGATGTCAAGGTTACATTTATTGGTGGGGAAGCTCCCGGCAGGACAGACCCGGATGATCCCTTCGTTCAGCTCGTTGTCCAGACTGCAGAGCCGGTTTATGGTCAGCCCATGCAGATCGTCCCTATGATTGGTGGTTCCGGCCCAAACCACGCTTTTCTCGAATATCTGAATCTCCCGATCGTCTCATCTGGCGTTGGGTACCCCGGTACGCAGGCACACGCACCGAACGAGAATCTGCGTCTCGATCTATACCTCAAAGGGGCGAAACATATCGCGCGGATTTTAAAGGAGTTTGGCAAAGGCGGTTAAAAACTGATTGCGATGCTATCTTTCCACTGGCAGCATCGCAATCAATTTTGGAAAAAGGCGGGTGCCAATCTGGTCACCTGCCTCCAACATCTTGAAATCACTCAAATACGCCTGGATCGACGTCTCGCCTTCAGACGCTCTTTCCCCACGCTGGATACACGCCTCCAGGCAGTCTCCACCCGGACAAGATCCTCGGCTGACTCGGGAGTTCCACCATAACGCACAAGCAGATATGTGTCCGTGATGATGGTCAGTTCATTCGACAACGCAGGGAATAGCTGTTCCATCTGAGGCAGGAACTCCAACGGTGTGCGGGAGGCCGGTCTGGGGTTATCCAGGCGTGCATTCAGACCGAGCAGCATAGCATATATCCGGCGAATTCGAGCGGCTGCCAGCAGCCTTCTTGCCCGGCGCAGCCTGAGGATATCATCCAAGTTATCGGCCAGTTTATCCAGGCCCCTGCCCAGCGTTGAACGCAGAAGCTGCAAAAGATCCTCGTCTATCGGTTCAGCCTGCATCTCGGCTCCATCCAGGCTGTCGCCTCTGAAGATATACCGGCGCAGCCCTAATAATATGGCGGCAACCAGCAAGCCTAAAATCCCCCACAGATACAGCGGCTTGAGCCGGGCAAGATATTCAAAGAAAGCAGCGGCTCTATCGAGGTTGAACTGACTCAACCAGCTGCTCATGGTGTTCATCATGCCGTTGAGCAAGGTCTCAAGATTCTTCATTAGCTGTGTAAATACTTCGAATATTTCACCAATACGGATAGATCCAAACAACCATATGAAGAATTGTAAAAACAAAAAAACCAGCGGAGAGAACAACAGCACAACCAGATACACCAGCCATGAAAAAAGCATCGACAAAAGGTTGAAGAGTAGCTCTTGAGAAAAGGAGACCACCAGGGCAGATAACCCAACCATCCCAATAATGACCAGAGTAATCCCTGCTATCCAATGACGGCTAAAACGAACCTTCTGCCCCCCGCGCAGCTGGGACAGAACGGAGATGCGTGCAGTCGTCATTGCAAGCAGGCTGAAAAACAAAAATATATACAGCGCTGGGAAAGGCGACCCGCCATAAAATGGCAGTATAAACCCGTAGAGGATGAACATGACGATACCCATGCGGAAACTATAAAGAGCATTTACCGAGCCGACCTGATGGTCTGAGTATACGATCCCGCGCCAGCATACCAGTAAGACGAACACCATCACAACAAATTCTACCGGCACGATCTCGGACATGTCTTGAAAGGTGCTCAGCGGGCGATTCAAGATTTCCCCCAGGCTGATCGCCTCGCGAGTGTACAGAAGCATTTTCAATCCGATGAACAGGTTCACCACAAGCGCCAGCAGAAGGGCTGTACGGTGGATAAGAGATCTCGCGCCTATGAATACCATCAGCCGGTTCAGCAGATAGACCAGAGCCAGCATACCCATCAGAACCAATATTGCCTGCAGATAGAGCACTGCCTGCCCGGAGGGTGTAATTAATAGGAACCACAATGTCACCCAGCTCAATTCCATCAATATCATAGAGATCAAGGTGATCTCTCGCCAGGGTCTGAAGAAAACCTTCTCCTGAGTAGATTTCTCCACCAGCACTGCCGAACTAGCATCCATATTCACGAGACCAAATTCTGTATAGGTAGTTCTTCATTAAAAGGCATGTGGATAACATTAACACCCAAGATTTGTGGCGGGACATCCTCCGCCAGAGATATCAATGTAATCTGGCGCTCATGGCGCTTTAACCGCAGCAGGGTCTCTGCCAGGCCTGTGGACATCACTGCGGTCAGAACTACCAGAGTTGCACCATATGGCACCTTGGGAATTTCCCGCATTAAATACCGATCAAACGGCGCAACAACCACAGGGGTGACACCAGCCAGCGCCTGCAGCAGATGCGATAACTGGTTTGCTGATCGTCCGGGTGGGATTCGGAACGGCTGGTCGGAATTCGCTAGACAGCCGTTCGAGATCATACCCACCCGGTATCCATCTTCGACACTCCTCGTGACCAGGGTTGCGGCGACGCTCAACAGCCGTTCTAGCAATTCCGGGTAGACTCCTTCCCAATACCGATGGTATGTTGATACATTCAGGCATAAGACAACGACTCGCGCAGAGGTTGGCTGGTATACCTTTACCTGGAGCTGACCGGTGCGGGCTGTTGCAGGCCAGTGGACTTTTCGGAAACTATCCTCCGGGTGGTACTCCCTGACTCCCATGGGTCGGTTGGGATCTTCGAACAACCTGCGCCGTGAGCGCTCATCGCCGTAAGGATTCTCCGGGGGTAATTCGACCTTCTCCAATGGGATCAGGGCAGGATAGACCGTAAGCTGCTCGACCGGTCCAATCTGTTTTCCTGAGCTGAATATTCCGAACAGATCCCCGGATTCCATCCTCGCCGGTCCGAGCGCATATACGCCACGTTTTCGGAACATCAGCGGGTATCTTCTTTGTGCACGTTCGAACCAGCGCAGGCTGAATACGTGGGTCAGATATCCCAGATCGGTGACATGGCTCGGCGCAAGGATCTCCTCATCCTCAGGACCCACCATTTTCGGCCAGGGATCCTGGACTCGCAACCAGGATAGCGGTAATAACTTCCGGTTCTCAAACTCAAGTTTTACAGGGTAGCATTCACCCGGAAAGGCACGCGTATACTTGAATTTCCGCAGGTAGTACACATTATTCAGGGCGCTCTTTTGCCACCATTGGGCGAGACCCAATACGACAAGCAGACTGAGCGACAATGCAACCAGGAAGGGTATGCGGAAGAACAACCCAATAATAGATACACCGATAAGGATCGGAACCCAGCGTTCGAAGGACATATTATCCCTCTACCGGTACCGGGACGGCTTCCACCACATCAGCTACGAGCTCTTCCATCTTCCGCCCTCGCAGCTGTGCCTGCGGCGAGATCATCAAGCGGTGCGTCATGACGTATGGAGCCAGTGCTTTGACATCATCTGGCAGGACAAAATCCCGTCCGTGAATCGCCGCCCATGCCTGGGATGCCTGGTACAGTGAAAGCGTTGCCCGCGGGCTGGCACCTAGCTCAATTTCCGGATGATCGCGGGTTGCTCTGGCAACCCGGACGATATATTCCCTCACCGGTTCGACGACGCGCACATTCCTCCGCTCCGCGTGCAGTTCGATGATCTCCTCAGGCGTAATTACCGCCCCCAGGTCGGGCAGGGGATCTGCCTGGCGGAAGCGCTCCAGGATGCTGTTCTCCTCTTTTTCGTCCGGATATCCTATCGGTATACGCATCATGAACCGGTCAATCTGAGCTTCCGGAAGAGGAAAGGTCCCCTCCAGCTCAACCGGGTTCTGTGTTGCCATCACCAGGAATGGTCTCGGCAGGTTGTAGGTAACCCCATCGATCGTCACCTGGCGCTCCTGCATGGCCTCCAGAAGTGCCGACTGGGTGCGTGGCGTCGCCCGGTTGATTTCGTCCGCCAGGACAACCTGGCTCATGATCGGTCCAGGTTTAAATGTAAATTCTTGATCTCTCTGATTGAACCAATTCAACCCTGTCACATCAGAAGGCAGCAAATCCGGGGTGAACTGTATCCGGCGGTACGAACAACCCAATGAAGCCGCCAATGCCCGGGCTAATGTGGTTTTTCCAATCCCGGGGACATCTTCCAGCAGGATATGACCTTCACATAAAACCACTGCCAGTGTCAGGTGAATGACATTATCTTTCCCTACGATAACCTGTTGAATATTATCCTTCAGCCTGCTTGCAAACTCAGCGATCATACCGCTCCTCGTCGATGAACAGTCTCAAAGCCTGCTATCTCCATTGTTCGTGCAGATCAACCAAACCCTGGCAAATTGCTGGCAATTTGCTTGGTAATCGGCTGAACTCAGCATTAGTTTATATCAATACACTTTCAGCCGATTACCAAGTGTACCAAAACAATTTCCCCTTGATAATATGTTTACCCCCATCCGTTGGATAAAGTTCACCCCACCACCTTCATCTCCAGCATCGTTCAGGATAAGTGATGCCGGAATTCCCGATGGTATAATCCCGATCATGAGTTCCCTGGTAGGCCTAGACATTGAGACCACCGGCCTGGATGCCCGTAAAGATGCCATCATTGAGATCGGTGCCGTGCGTTTCAATGAATCACGGGTAGAAGATGAGTGGCATACACTCATCCATCCAGGACGGTCGATTCCCCCTTTCATCACCCAACTCACCGGGATCACCGACCAGATGGTGCTGCGTGCCCCGCCAATCAGAGATAAACTAGATGATCTTGTCCATTTCGTTGGGAATGACCCGATCCTGGGGCAAAATATCGCATTCGACCTTGGCTTCATCCGCAGACAGAACAACACCCTGTTCTCAGCCAATGAGGTTGTCGATACCTATGAGATTGCTTCGATATTACTCCCTGGAGCCGGGAGGTACAGCCTGAATGCATTAGCACAGGCGCTTGCCGTCCCATTCCCTGCAACCCACCGTGCACTGGATGATGCCCATGCCACACGGGGTGTGTACCTGAAGCTGCTCGAAGAAGCGCTGCACCTTCCGTTGAGCATATTGGCAGAGCTTATCCGTTTGAGCGACCCGATCGAATGGGCTGGCTACTGGTTTTTCCGCCAGGTACTGCGCTCGCGCAGCAAAGAGATCGTTTCCGCAGACCAGGTGCGCCATTCATATGCCGGACCTATATTCGAGGATCGTTATCTCCAGCCCTCGGCTCCGCTTCAGCCGCTAACCCAGCCGGTATCGCTTGATATCAGTGAAGTCACAGCCATCCTCGAACCGGGTGGTGCAGTCTCAAAGACTTTTCCGCAATACGAATACCGCTCCCAGCAAGTAGCCATGCTGGAGGCAGTCACCCAGGCAGTCTCCGAAGGTCGGCATCTGCTGGTAGAAGCGGGCACAGGAACCGGAAAGAGCATTGCCTACCTGATTCCGGCGGCATTATGGGCGCAGGAAAACAACACCCGGGTAGTAATATCTACCAATACGATCAACCTGCAAGACCAGCTGATCAACAAAGATATCCCCGACCTGCGGGCTGCACTCGGTCTGGAGCTGCGCGCAACAGTGCTCAAAGGTCGCTCAAATTATCTCTGCCCGCGCCGTCTGGAGAACCTGCGCAGACGAGGGCCAGAGACTGCCGAGGAGATGCGTGTGCTGGGGAAAACCCTGGTCTGGCTGCAGAGCACGGTCACCGGCGACCGGGCTGAAATCAACCTCAACGGGCCGATCGAGAGAGAAGCTTGGAACCGCATTTCTGCCGAGGATGAGGGCTGCACGACCGAGAACTGTATCAAACGCACCGGGGGAATCTGCCCTTACTACAGATCGCGCCAGGCAGCACAAAGCGCTCATATCCTGATCGTCAACCATGCCCTGTTGCTGTCCGATGTCGCCACAGGCAACCGGGTGCTCCCAGAGTATGATACCTTGATTGTTGATGAAGCCCATCACCTGGAGGATGCTACAACCAACGCCCTGAGCTTCCGCCTGACTCAGGCGGTTATCGAAAGAATGCTGCGTGAGCTTGGAGGCCCAAAAACTGGTGGGCTTGGCTGGCTTCTTGCAGCCTCTGAAGATATCCTCTCACCGGGAGATTTTGCCAGCCTTAACCACCTGGTCGACCAGACGACCAATTTTGCCTTTCAGTTCGAGAGTCTGGCAAACGAGTTTTATGCCTCTATCGAAAAATTCATGTTCGAGCAGCGCGACGGCCGGCCACTGGGTATGTACTCCCATCAAGAGCGGATATTGCCTGCGACACGAGCCCAACCTGCATGGGAGGAAGTGGAGCTTGCTTGGGACGATGCCCAACGTACATTGAAGTCATTGATCGATACACTGGCAAACCTGATTCAGGCCTGCGCTGAGCTTATTGAGAGCTTCCATGAGGAAGACGAGGAGATTTACAGCCGGTTGAGCAATCTATACCGTCGTTTTTCGGAAGTCAACGACAATCTCAATGCGATGGTTTTCAAACCCGATCCGGAACGCATTTACTGGGTGGAGATCAATATCAACAACCGCCGCCTGGCGGTAAATGCCGCCCCATTACATATCGGTTCGCTGATGCAGCAACACTTGTGGAATCAAAAAGGTGCTATGGTCTTGACATCCGCGACTTTGACTGCGGCCGGGGAGTTCGACTACCTGCGCAGCAGGCTGTATGCTGAAGATGCATATGAATTAGCCCTTGGCTCGCCATTCGATTATGAGAGCGCGGTGCTGCTATATATTGCTAATGACATCGCAGAACCAAGCGATCGACACGGGCATCAGAGAGGGGTCGAAGCCAGCCTGATCCGGTTGTGCAAGGCAACTGGAGGCCGCACTCTGGTCCTGTTCACCTCCTATGACCAGCTCCAGCGCACATCAAAGGCGATAACGCCGGTGCTGGCAAAGGACGACATTATCGTTTACGAGCAGGGGGATGGCGCCTCCCCGCACAGTCTGTTAGATACCTTCCGCAGTACAGAGCGGGCTGTCCTGCTTGGGACGCGCGCATTCTGGGAAGGCGTAGATGTGCCCGGAGAGGCGCTTTCCGTGTTGGTAATCGTCAAGCTGCCTTTTGATGTCCCTTCAGACCCTATCGTAGCCGCTCGTTCGGAGACATTTGAAGACCCATTCTACCAGTATTCCCTTCCAGAAGCGATCCTGCGCTTCCGCCAGGGATTTGGGCGCTTGATCCGCACCCAATATGACCGCGGTGTGGTAGTAGTTCTCGACAGGCGAATAATCACCAAACGCTATGGGCGATTGTTCTTGGATTCAATTCCTACCTGTACCACCAAAGTCGGGCCTATAGCCCACCTGCCGGAGTTGGCAGCCAGATGGCTTAACCTTTAAACCCTTCGTGGTCCAGCATTGACCTACTCCTGGCTTATGACAACATTCCCGATAGCCAGATCTACAGATAATTCAACCCGGTTCTCAGCAGATTCATAGTTGGATGACTGGTAAACATCCCCGGGGTTCAGGAATTCATCCGGCACATCCACATCCACTAAAGCAGTGTCCATATTTACCCGCACTCCAACACCACGCGGCACGATTATCACAATCTGCCCGATCGCACTGGTCACCTGTGCGGAATAACGACCCTGTTCAGGAAGCACAATCTGAGTCTGTCCCACAGCCGTATTGACAGCCAGGTTATCAAGCTGCACGCGGCTTAAATCCACATCCATAGCTCCTGCACCCAATCCCAATCTCAGCTCCAGGGGAATCGCTTCGGTTATTGAGAAGCGCCATTCATTTGTTTGTGTGGTGGTGAACGGTATAAAACCCTGGACGCTGGTATCTCTGAGGATATACGTCCCATTTCCTGAGCTGACGGAATAACTGGTCTGGACTTGATCATTCGAGCCGTTCGGGATGCTGCCCGTCAGCAGAATCTGCGGCTGGTCTGTTGATCGCACCTGCATCTCCCCCGCGCTGCCTTCAAGGATAAGCTGAGCCCTGGTCGCCCCATTCAGGCTTTGTTCGAATTGATCGCTGCTTAACAAAGTACCGCTGGCGAAGGTGGTACCAAACAGCCATAACGACCCGAATAGGATTGCTGCGATGACGATCATCCCGGCAATCGAGGCCCAGATGGAACGGCGCGCAACCAGGATATCGAAGCCGATCGCAATGATCAGAATCGGCCATAAGGTGAAGATCATCTGCCAGATGCTCACGTTCAGGTAGCCTAAATTCGCCAACAGGAAAATCACACCGATGCCGATCATAAATGTGGAGGCGACCAGACCTTCTCGCTTAAATATGCTATCCAGTCCGATGACGATCAGCAGCAGCGGCCAGAACTGCCAGATCAGGTTCCAGATGTTCCCGCTGACAACACCCAGGTTGCTAAAAAGCAAGAACACACCTATCAGGATTAAGAGCAGGGGAAAAAATAGACCAATCCTCTTTCTTTTCGGTTTGGTACTGTTGGCACTCATATTGACCTCTTCAGACACCTGATTCTCGACCCAACAATGTGCGGAAGATCAAGAAACCACCCACGCCGATTAGTATGACCGGCACTGCATAAGCCATCAAGGAGCCGCTGAAAGCGCCGAAGGCAATCCCAATAATACCCAGAACGCCAGCTGGTATCCAGGCCCACTGCATTTTCCCTTCAGGTGTTGGAACCATCGCCAGGAACGCGAATGTCAGCGCCATCCCTATGAAGAATATAGATACGAAACCGGTATCAGGGAGTATGTCTTCGAAGGCCAGCGCGAGCGATAAAGATAGCAGCACGCCAGAAGGTATAATCGCCCACCAGAATTCGCGGTTAAGCAAATAGATCACCAGGAAGCTCAATCCAATCCCCCCCAGGATGATCGTCCCACCTAGAATGTTACCGACCGCAGGGGCAAATGTATCCAGTGCAATGACTAGGGCAATGCCCAAAAGTGTTATGCCAGGAATCAATCCCCACCAGTTCATTCGGTTGGAAAAGAAGACTGAGAGAAAAAACAATCCTGCCAGACCAAATACAAGCGACCAGAATAAACTTCCAAATTGAAAATCAAACAAGTTTTGGAGTAAAAACAATATCCCGCCTACGATCAGCAGGCCCCCCCACAAAAATCTAGACTGAAGTATGTTGTTCACAGGCATCCTCCTCACTTAACCGCTTTATTAGTGGCTATACGCAATATATTTGGGGTGACAACGCTCGCCTACCCACGGATAACGATTATTAGACTACAGTATCGACTGGTTTGCACCTCTCATTTCTGCCTCGATCAGATCCTGTTTTAGATCCCACAGACTCTGCGTTAATGAGACATGGTAAATATGCGGGTACATAATACGCCGGACACCCGGATCCAGACGCTCCACGTCTGCCATACGCTGCTGTCGTATATCATCAATTCCTGGCTGGTCGTAAACCACTTTGCCTTCTTCCAGGATATCAATATGCAGCGCCTCAATCTCAGATATTTCTTCCTTTGGAAGGGTCCGATATTTCGTGTGGTCCATCGGATGCCGGAGTATGATCGCGTCCATATCTTCCGGGTTTTCATCTTCCAGACTTAATAGATCGGCGGAAGCATTGCCACGCTGGTCATAAATACGCCAGACATGCTTATTCCCGGGGTTAGGTGTTTTAGAAGGAGATTCGGATATTTTCAATGCCGGCACCCAATTCTGATCCTGGCAGACAGCCACCAGCTTATATACTCCACCCAAAGCCGGCTCGCCCCAGGATGTGATCAGCCGGGTACCGACCCCATATACCAACCGGTTGATCAGAGCTTCCGGGTCGACACCATATCGAGGTGCCTCCTCAGCGATTTGGGTAATGATCTGCCAGATGACCAGCTCGTCGAGGTTGTTGGACAATACAATCGAGACATCCTCAAATCCGGCTTCATCCAGCATCCGGGCGGATTGAATGCTAAGATAGGCAAGGTCGCCCGAGTCTAATCGAATACCGATAGGTTTATGACCTCCACGCTTCAGCTTCTCGAAAACCTTAATAGCATTGGGTACTCCGCTTTCCAACGTGTCGATCGTATCGACCAAGAGCAGACAATCATCTGGATAAACATCCGCATAGGCTTGAAATGCCTCCAGCTCGCCTTCACCTAAAGCGATGAAAAGCTGTACCATACTGTGTGCATGGGTGCCTTTGGGAGGGATATCCAGCACCGCAGATACGCCTACGTTGGAGCTGTAATCCGCGCCACCGATCAGCGCGGCTCTGGCTCCGGCGATCGCCCCCCTTTCGTGCGCCCTTCGCAGCCCAAACTCCATCAGCAGCTGCCCTCGCCCGATCTCGCGAATACGGGCTGCTTTTGTGGCAATCAGGGTTTGGTAATTGAGCTGATTTAACAGCGGAGTTTCCAGGATCTGAGCCATAGCCACCGGTCCCCGGACAACAGTCAGCGGCGTTTGTGGATGGACGACACGTCCCTCCGGTATCGCCCGCATGCTGATGCCGTTGAAGTCGCCATTCTTCCCCAACCAGCTCAGGAAATCGTCACCAAATAACGGGTGCCGATTGCTGCTCATTAAACTACGCAGGTAATCGATTTCCACCGGGCGGAAATGAGCTTCCGCCATCCAGTCCAACAGGTATTCCAGACCGGCATTGATGCAGAAGCCCGCTTTATGCGAGCCATAATCCGGATAACTGCGGAAGAAATGGTCGAACTGCACAAGCTTCTCATGCAGCCCCAACCGGTAATAAAGCTGCGCCATGGTCAGCTGGTACATATCGGTCATCAGAATACCCTCGGCAATACCACGCTGTTCTTTGTTCAAAGTGAACCTCTCCTGGCTTAGCGGATGTCAACCGATCCGACACCTATCTGTATGTCTAGATCGACTTTGTTCGTGGCCTCCTGGTAATCCGCTGACTGGTAGACTTCACCCTGCCGGGGGAAACGATCCCGGTCAACCATGACACTGGACAGACCCGCCCGCGAGCGAATATTCGCCGCAACTCCTTCTGGGATGCGTATTTCAACAGAGGCAGCGCCGGATTCAATCCGCGCCCGAGTGAAACCAGCGCTGGCTGGGAATGTAATAGCCGTCGCATTGGCTCCGGATTTCAGATACAGCTCATCCAGTTGAAGCTCAGCCAGGTCCAGACGTGTATCACTCGCCCCGGTCTCCACCTCCAGCACCAGACGCACTGCGTTCGATAACGAAATATGCCAATCCAGAGTAGAGCCGGGTAACCATGCAAAGCTATCCGGATTAAGCCGGATATCCAACTGGTCGCCTTGCTGTGATTTATGCAGCTCAATACCTCCCCTGAATTCTCCCGCGAACAGTATTCCCTCCGGTGCACCCGAGGTTACGACCAGCTTTCCCGCGCCGTGCTGCAGCTTCACCCGGGCACGCTGGGCGCTCTCGATCGGCACACTCATCTGCTCGCTCTCCTGCCTGCGCCGGAAGGACGACCCCCAGATAATCCAGGCACCGATCGCGATCAATACAACGGGCAAGATGATGCCCCAGACACTGATCCCCCCCAGCAAGCCCAGATTGTCCAGCAGCAGCGCGCCGCCGACAATGACCAAGAGGGATCCCCAGAATAAAGTACCTCGGCCCATATTCTCCTCCTTTGATGATACTACTATAATATACGAGACTTGTTAGGTATAGTTGTGAATTTATCGTGATTAATGAAATATAATCGATTCTACCTTAACCTGGAAACCAGGTGGCATTGATGTAAAATTATGGCTCCTGGAAGTGGATTTCTTGATGGATACCAGCACAGAACTGCGCCATTCTGCGATAACTGATTTCTACCGGGCACGAAGCCAGGCAACCCTGAAAGAGCTGTTGGCTCACATTACCGGTAGATCGATTGAGCTGCTTTCCTATGAGGATGTCAGGCAGAAACTGCGCGCCCAGGGTAGCGGTGAGCGCACTCTGAAAGAGATCCCCCTAACTGCAATCGTAGGTAGCGTAGGTAGATATACCGATTTCACCCGCGATTTCTTGCCGCTGAGAGATTCAGATAGAGACCGCTGGATCCAGGTTCAGCTTGCCACCCATGGCATGACCGGGTTGCCCCCCATCGATGTCTATCAGATCAGTGAGGCATACTTTGTCATCGATGGCAACCATCGAGTGTCTGTGGCTCGGCAGCTTGGCGCGAAGTACATACAGGCTTATGTGACCGAAGTATATTCACGCGTGGAGTTCTCTCCGGATACCCAACCTGACGAGTTGATCAACAAGTCGGAAATGGTGAACTTTCTGGAAAATACCCGCCTTGATGAACTGCGCCCGGAGATGGACTTTACCGTCACCACACCGGGCAAGTATCCCCTGCTTGAAGAGCATATCCAACTTCACAGATATATTATGGGCATCGATCAACCGCAGGAACCTCCATTCAGCCAGGCTGTGGAAGATTGGGCAGATAATATATATCTCCCGGTAGTCGAATCCATTCGTATAAGTGGTCTTCTGCGCTACTTTCCCGGTCGAACAGAGACTGATCTTTACCTATGGATCTCGAAATACCAGCAGGAATTAGAGAACCTGTTAGGCTTCAGTGTCCGTCCCGATACAGCCCTAGGCAATCTCTCGACCTCCCTGGACACGGAAGAAGCCGGCATAATCAGGCGCCTGCGCACGAAACTGCGCCAGCTGATCATTCCTAAAAGGTTCATCGCCGGACCGCAAGCAGGTCAGTGGCGTACTGAAATTCTGGCTGTACGCCCGATTGAATACTTGTTCCCCGAGATTCTGGTGCCAATTGATGGCAAAGAGACCGGCTGGTTCGCGCTGGAACAGGCGGCAGTCATTGCCCAGCGGGAGAACGCCAACCTGGAAGGATTGCATGTTGTTTCATGGGAGGAAGATCGGGGAAATTCAGACGTGTTGGCGGTTCAGGAGGAGTTCGCCCGGCGCTGTGAGAAAATGGGAATACATGGGCGTCTGGTTGTTGCCGCAGGGGATATCACGGATGAGATATGCCGCCGCGCGGTCTGGACTGACTTGGTGGTGACGACCCTTCTGCACCCACCCGGTCCACAACCATTCGACCGTCTTGACTCCGGCTTCCAAGAACTGGTCCAGCGATGCCCTCGTCCCGTGCTGGCAACACCACGCCAAACATCACAGTTAAACCGGGCGCTGTTGGCCTATGATGGCAGCGCCAAAGCTGATGAGGGTTTATACCTATCTGCGTACCTGGCCGAGCAGTGGAATATTCCCCTGTCGGTTGTGACGGTATTCAAGAACGGGAGAATCAAGCCTGAGACACTGCTCAAAGCCCGGATGTATCTGGAAGAATCCGGGGTTGAGGCACGCTATTATGCCATGCAGGGTGAGATTGTTAAAAATATACTGCAGATCGTAGAATCAGACCAGATCGATCTTATCGTTACCGGTGGGTACGGTTTGAGCCCGATGATTCAGGTAGTCCTGGGCAGCACAGTTGACCAGCTGTTGCGCGAGACAACAATTCCAGTGCTGATCTGCCGCTGATCATTTTTTCTCATCTTTCACAGCTCTCTTCTTCGAAGAGGATTTATCGCTCTTTTCGGACAGCTTCCCAAAATACGATTCCGCCAGCTGCTCCGCAACCTGATCAACAGGTAATTCAGCGCCCAGGGTCTCCCGCAAATACCATTGATGTCCGATGATCCAGAGATAAAGATCGGTATCCGTGTAGTCCGGAAAATCATCCATCATCTCTAACTCCTGGATGATCTCAATAAGCGGCAGATATACATTCTCGTACCACGAATTTACGGCCTCCGCATAAAGTATCTCAGCCCCACGCTGCTCCCCCAGATACCAGCGATGGGCATCGATGTGTTCCTGCAGCCGTTCGTACTGACCCGGGATGCTGGCTTTCAGCTCCAATCCGGGGATTATTTCATTCAAGCGGGTTTGCCTGTAAAATTCGGCTCGTTCCTGGGTAACGATCACTTCATCCAACCAGTCTGCATCCTGTAATACTGTAACCAGCTTACGTAGCTGTTTCATCGGGTAGTCTTCCAGGACCATCCTGGCAGCTTCATGTTTAGCAACCTTCTCCATATCTTCAATATCTACTTGCTCATCGATTATCTCGTCACGAATACTCTGCCGCAGGTAGTACTGGTATCTGATTGCCCATAAGTACAGATCGGTTTCGGTCAGATCCGGGAACAAGTCCAGGATGCCGTTGTCATGAAGTACCCTCACAAGCGGCAGATAAACCGTATCATACCAGGAGAGGACTGCTGCCAGATAGGAAACTTCTTGCTTCTCCTGTTCTCCCAGATACCAGCGATGTACAGTAATATGTTCCGATAATTGTGGGTATTGTCCCTGACGATCCGTCTTTATCTGATTTTCAGGCCGCAGTTTATCGAGTCCGGTATTTTCGATGAATACTGCTCGCTCTTTCTGGATAGCGAGATCGCTCATCTGTACATCCGGTGAAATATAGAACGGGACAACAACTTCCGTGACGAAGGCGTCTACATATTCCTGTCCCCGCTCACGTGCGACTGAGATGCGGTGATTGCCATCTTTCACAAAATATATCTCCCCCATCTTATACAGCTCCACCGGCGGCAAGATGATATCCGAGTGATGTGCCTTATCTATACTGAGCCAGCGCCCCCTGGTTCTGGTCTGCAATGGGAGAAAAGCCCGATCGAAATCCCGGTAGCGCCCAAAGCTGCCGACGATTTTATCGATGGGAACCTGTTTCAATCCTGAGTAATACTGGCCTTTGATGGGCATTTTCTCCCGCACATCATCAAACGGAAGCAGCTCATTACTTTCTCCCTTCAACCAGGTGAGCACTCTCCGCCAAAACGCCTTTCGGCGGGCGCGGTCGAAATCCATCTCAGCCATCTTGTTAATAGACAATCAGCACATATCCTTGGGAACTCACTACGATGAGCTATACAGCGGTCTTGTTATTATGGGATACGAGCCAGTGACGATTCCCGGTAACCGAATGTGTTTATCACCTGAACATCTTCAAAACACGTTTCCACAACTGCATCGGGTCGGTATAAGTGGATATGACCATGGAAATGATATGCGGGACGAAAAACCTTGATCAACCATCGAAATGCATCAATCCCCTGGTGTGCCAGATCCTCTGCATCGTGGATTCCGCGTGGGGGTGCATGGGTCACGAATATATCCAGATAACGACCGTACTCCAACTTATTGCGGAATAAACCAGGAATTATCGCGAAAACATGTCTCCACATCTCGGCTTGAGAGTACTGATACAGACCATTCCGGTAGCGCAGACAACCTTCCACCCCGGCGATGAGAGTGTTTTGATATCTTTCGGTCCGGCGATGTAAGTCAATCCCACCTAAAGGCCCATTCCTGTTACCAGCACTGCTGTATTCGATGTCTTTATCATGGTTGCCGCGCACAAAGAACAGTGGGACATTCAGCGTGCTTAGGACATATTCCAGGTAATAGTACGGCAAATCACCACACCCGATCACCAGATCAACGTCAGAAAATCGCTGGCGAATGTGTGGGCTGTAAATGAATTGGACGATAATATCGCTCAACGAGAGGCTTTTAAGAATCGGCTGTATCCTCAGTCATATAGAATAAGTCTTACGCATTTTATGGAGAGGGTGGTTCCCCTGAACCACGTAACTTCTATTGTATCTGCTGCATATTTCGGCAGACACCCATCGCTTATACACCGGTTGGAGTGTCCTGTCAACAGCTTAATGATCAGTCCTCCAGCATTTTTAATATTTCTGGGATTTTATCCCTGGCAGCCTGCTGGCCCAGCGTGAACAATTTTTGTCTCCGGGAAAACCTCAGATAAGTATCGCCCGCCAGATCAGGATAGATCAGGCTATCGGCATGGTCACTCCCACGGCCCGCATTGCGGATCAGGATTTCCAGAGCGTTAATACCCATTCCCAGTGCTCCTAATCGTGGACGGAGCGACGGCATCATGATATCTACTGCAATCACATAATCTACCCCAAGCGTCCTCAATATACTAACCGGAACATTATCAGATACACTCCCATCACCTAATAACTGACCATCGATGACAACCGGCACGATAAAGCCGGGGACCGCACAACTGGCGCAGATCGCAGGAGCCAATCGTCCGCTTTGAAGCGCGACCGGCCTCCCTGTATTCAGGTCAGTAGCCATGGCGATAAATGGAGTAGCTAAATCGGAAAAGCTCAAATCTCCAAATTTATTTACCAGCCAACGCTCAAGCCTGTCAAAGCTAACGAAACCTGAATATGGCCAGACAGGTCGGGCGAAGTGCCACCACCTGATCCTGGCTGCTTCCTCCATGATATCTTCTAACCCGATCCCGGTGCAGTAGATGCCCCCCACCAAGGACCCGGCGCTCGAGCCGGCGACGTAATCAAAGGTGAGACCTGCAGTTAATAACTCGGTCAGGACCCCCAGGTGAGCCCAACCCCGCACTACTCCACCACCAAGGGCAAGGCCGATTTTTTTGTGTGCCATAGGAATAATTATATCGGAAATGTCATTGACACGCATCCTCCAGATGCTATATTTTCTGCCAGCTATCATCGACGGAGTAAGCATATGAGCGGTGGGAAAACGGCATTAGTACTGGCGGGTGGAGGGCTGAGCTACGCTGATAGGATAACCTCGCGCATCGAGGGTTTGAATCAGCCACATTAGACCTGGCGGTAGATTATTCGTATTACAAGCAAGTATTGGGACATCACGGAATACCCATCACCCGACGTTTGGTCAACGAAGAGATTATGGAAATTCAGAACTCAGGTTACAATCCGCAGGTGATCCAGTGTATTATTGAGGCCAGGAAAAGAGGCTGTGGGCGCATCAAATTCGACACTCCGATCTGCAGGCTGACGAGAGTCCTATCAGACCTGGAAATGACCCTCGAGGCTCACTACCAGAATTAATAGTCGTTTTTCTGATCGATTTAATACTTTCCGGGTAAATTAAACTACTATTTCAGACCTTGTTCACTCAAGGCCTTGTTCACTCAAGACCTTGTTCACTCAGGATATCCCGATAGGCGGCCTGACCGTGGTGGAAGATATCTGCCAGGGCAAAAGACTTGTGGATTGGTCCCTTGACCTTCATCTGCCCGCTCCCTACCGCCATACGCAGCGGAAGCTCTCCCAGCATTATCTCATGAAAGGCATCAGCGGACATCTGAATATCAAAATCAGGTCGTAAGTTCATCCTACCGTAGGTGAATTTGATTGGTATTACGCGCGCATTTATTGTAAGTTCTGCGATGGGATCAGTAAAGCTTATCCGTATAATCATCTTTGATGAGGAAACCGAGTCTGCCGCGGATAGATCAGCTTCTCCGATATTCTGGAATAACGACTTCAACACAGCAATCAGCTGGTCCGATGATTTATATACTGGCATGGGTTGAATTCTTACCTGTTTCGTTCGGTTAGTTTAAGTCTGTGCGTCCGTTAGTCCATGTACACGCAGGCTGAATGCAGCTTATCCGAAGAGCACCGATTTGCGCTGTGCCAGTCGAAGGAAAATCATATCCTGGATGATATTTCGCACCTGATCGGACAACTGGGTGGTGAGTACAACATTAGAAGCCTCATCGGGACTATAAGAATCCATTGGGATAGGCTCTCCTATATCGATATACCACTTGGTCGGCAGGGGGACAAAGCCCAGCGGACCCAGCCAAGGCCAGGTGAGCGAGATGGGGAAGAATGGAAGCCCCAGCAGGTTGGCGATAAAGGGAGACTTCGCCAGCGAGATATAGGTCTCTTCAGCTCCAACAATCGAAACAGGTAGGATGGGCGCACCTGCCTTCAGTGCCATCCGTACGAAACCGCCTCGCCCAAAGCGTGCCAACTTATACCTGTCTTTGTACAGCTTTCCGACCCCCTTAATCCCTTCTGGAAAAACAGCAACCAGCTGTTCTTGCTCCAGCAAGCGTGTCCCGTTATCCTCACTCGCCAAAGCCTGTCCGGTCTTGGTTAGCAGAGATGAAATAAAAGGCACGGTGGGGAACCAGTCAGCATACAGCGTCCGCACCAAGCGCTGATTGGGGTGTTCGTTATAGACAGCGGTCCCCAGCATCGTCCCATCCCAGGGGAGCTGACCGGAATGGTTGGCAACCAGCAAAGCCCTTCCTTCTTCCGGGATGTTCTCTAAACCGGTCGCCTCCACGCGCCAGTATTTGTTATACATGAAATCGAAAAACGGCTTTATGGCATCGACGATCTCCATATCCAAGCCCCACTCATCCGTTTCGTATTCACCCGTAATTCTCCGCCGCAAGATATCCCCCTGGTACTCGAGCGTATAGTTCAGCATGTACCAGATGCCTTTCCAGGTATCAACGTCAAATATATCCTCCCCGATTGTGCTGCGAAGCTTTTCTAGTATCCCCAAGCTAATTTCAGGTGTCATGTTTTCCACGTTCTCGGCAATTAATTTCATCAGCCTGCGTGGGGAGAAGGGGGGTGGAGTATATCCTGGTGTCAGTGCCTGAACACGTTCGATCAACCGGTCAAGCTCTGCTAACAATTGCCGGCGCAGGTCCTGTTCAGCAGTCTCGTCCACGGAATCTTCCACGGCTCCCGCCGCATCCTGCGGAGTCTCGAGAGCTTCGGCGTCCAGAACCTCATCGCCATCATCTGATGGTTGATGGACCCTGCAGAACTCAGATCCTTCAAGGCTGAAATTCTTACATTGTGTTCCCGCTCTGGTTAGTGCAGAGCAGCGGATACGCTCCCCAGCCTCATTCGTCATCGATTACCTCCATCTGCTCTTCGAGTAAAGTCGAATTGCCCTCCCGGCTTCGGCGGCGTCTTTCCAGTGTATCTCGCAGCCTCTTCTCATCCAGAGCCATCCGCGTTGAATCCGGCTTAAACTGGCTTACCCTCTGCCTGCTAGCAAATTCTCTTAATGCTTCTTCACAGGTATATTCTGGCTCAAAACCCAGAATCCCCCTCATCCGGGTAGTATCAGCTACCCAGGGATAACGGATGTAATCCAAATCAAATGGTATAAAGCCATCTCCACCCGCAGCGCTGCCGCCAAACAAGCTGCTCCCCCAGTACGCAAACCAATGTATTACTGGGATAGGATACTTCCCCGCCAGTGCAACCAGTTTGCGCAGCGGCATTACTCCATATGCCGCTAAGTTGTAAGCTCCATCGTAGTCGTTTATTATGCAATGGACAAGCGACTGGATTACATCTTCTTCATGCACCACCTGCATCATCGGGTCGAATCCAAGCAGCACCCGCACCATGCGCTCGGAGAGATAACGCGTCATGGTTGTAGAGGCAGTCGGACCGACGATATTAGGATAGCGCAGTATGGTCAGTTCGACCTTTGGGTTCTGTCTGCGAAAGCCATTGCAGAAAGCTTCGATCTCGACCAGATCTCGTGTATAGCCGTTCTTCCTACTGCCCATCATGGGACTCTGTTCGTCAAGGAAAGCCGAATTCCGTGGTCTGGCTCCATAGACCGCAGTGCTGCTCTTGAAAACAATCTTACGAACACCTGCCTGGGCACAGGCACCAAACACTTTCGTCGTTCCCATCACGTTCAGATCGAAAGCGCTTTCCGAGAGATGGGGTTGTTCAATGATCTTTAGATGGCAGACCGTGTGGACAGACTCCGACTGGAGCAGTTCCACCAATAACGGGTTGCGGATATCAGCTTCGATAAAGTCCAGGCTTGCTACTCCTGGTTCAGGTGGCATATTGTCCATACCGATCACATGGTATTTTGGATCTGCCAGCAGGGAGGCTGCCACACGGCTCCCCCATTGGTTCGCGACCCCGGTTACTAAAACCACTCGTTTGCCCGCCATATATTGCTCCTGGTAATTCAATTCTACTCAGACTACCAGCGCTGCTCTTGCAAGCCGCCGCTTGTATTCTAATAACTCTTCTGTAACAATATTATCGTATGAACGCAGCTCATCCAGTTCGAATTTGTGTTTGTGGAACAACCGGGCAATTTCGTTGACCTGCTCCCGGGTGATATTTCTCCCGATAGTGAAATCCACAAAATGTCCTTCCATTGCGAGAAGGATCGTCTCCGCCAGGCAGGCATATGCCCTCCTGGGAGATAATCCCATGTCGTATCCCCAATCCATCTCCACCGGCAGCAAGACCTCACCACTCTTGATCACTAGAACATCGGGGCGTTGAGCGGCCTCGGTTGGGTCGATATCCGCCGGCTGGGCAACATCGCAGATGACTGCGCCTGGTTGGCACTCCATAATATTCATAACCCGCGTCCCGAGAGAAGAAGTGGCAGTTATGATCAGACCACACCCGCCAAGCAGTCCATTCGGACTGGTGGCAATGCTGACAGTGGCTCCCGGAGCCTCGGATCGTATCTGGTTTTTCAGCTCCACCAGCCGGGGCTCTTCCTTGGATACCAGCACGATCTCTCGAACCTCTGGAGCCAGCAGCCGGGCGCATGCCGACCCAATGGATCCAGTTGCACCAATTACCATCACTTTTCCCTGGCTGAGCTCATACGACCCCATACGCGCGACGGCCAGTTTTGCAGTCTCGATTGTCGCATATACAGTCAGACTGTTGCCGCTGGTGACGGCGATTTCCAGCTCGCGGGCGATGGTTTCTCCTGCATCACCCACTACGCTGGTGAAGGCTCCTAATCCCATGATCTTAGCACCATACTTCTGAGCCTTACGCGCGGTTCTTACCAGGCGATTATACGTAAATCTATCGCTGCGCTGCATCATCTGGCGCGGAGTTGCACCTAAAGTGTACAGATACCCTTCAACTCTTTGGTCACTCGTTGGAGATTGCCCGCCCATCATACGAGAGAGATAAACAGGTGGCACCCAGGCTGCGATCCATTCCAGAAGTTTTTCCGGTATCAAGCGGGTCCAGCCGAATGAAGGATGCTCATGGATATACTTAACATACAACGGATGGATAACGAATGCAAAGCGTTTGGTATCATCATCCTTCGGAATCAGAGCCTCACGTCTCTGCATACTCATCTATTTTGAAAGTAGATCGCCGTAGCCCTTCTCCTTTAGCAGTGTGGGGTAAACTTTGTACAGGGGTTGAACAGCGGGAAGGAGCTTCAATATTTTCGGAATCGGACCTTCTGCCACGATCTGTTTCTTTGATAGTGCGGAGACCAGATTGACTTTGCCCTGCCAGAATGCATGGGCGATATCGGCTTTCATCGTCATCAGTATATCAGGCTTCAGATCACACTCCCCGTGAATAACGTCAACGTAAGCACCAGGCTGACGGGGCTTGTCCCTGGCATTTATAGTATTCATGGCCTCGGGCTCGGTGTAACGAAACTGGATAATTATGCCGGATTTGGCAATTTTTGTACCCACTTGAGGATCTAGCTTCGCCCGATCCATCAATGCCCCAACACAATCGTAAAACTGATCGGCATCCCGAAATACACCCATTCCGATGTTCTCCCTTCTGATAATATTTTAATGACATACGCAGTTTGTGGAGAGGGAGGGGATGTTTCCCTCGAACTGCGTAACCTCTAATTTTAAGGTAATGACGGCGGTTTGCTTAGTATAGTGGAGAAATATAGGCAAGTCAAGCAATGTAATGTGCTGGATTATGGTATTGACTTTCATGACGCGGTGTGTTAGAATTCTGGTATGACGCACTGCGGCATAGCGGTTAGCTAGAGATTTACCAGAGATTTAAAGGAGCAATATCATGGCAACTAAACAAAAAGAAGAGGTAATGGATCCGACCGACAATGGTGCTGAGCGCAATCCACTACTGGAGGCTGCTCGAAAAGTGCTGCTGGCTGGCATCGGGGCGGTAGCTCTTGCTCAAGAAGAGATCGAGGATTTCGTTTCCAAACTGGTCGAGCGGGGAGAGATCGCTGAAAAAGATGGCAAGAAGCTTGTCCGGGAGGTGATGGATCGCCGCAAGAAAGAGACCGAGAAAGCCGAAGATGAGTTCTCCAAGCGGATCGAGGATATCCTGGATCGGATGAATGTCCCCACAAAAGCGGATATCGAACTGCTGAGTGAAAAGATTTCTGCCCTCTCCAAAAAAGTGGACGAGCTGAAGAAGACCCAGGCATAGTTTAGACGAGATCAATCGAAGAGATAGGGGATTATCACTTTCCCTATCTCCTCTTTTATTAAACCCTCGTAATCCATTATTGGGCGTATAATCTCCCTTACAAGCCAAGATCATGGAGAGTGAAGATGCGTGTAATTAAACGCTATCCGAACCGGAAGCTATATGATACCGAAGCCAAACAGTATATAACCCTGGATTCGATAGCATCCCTGATCAGAAGCGGGCATGATGTGCAGGTGATCGATCATGCCTCAGGGGAAGAACTGACTGCCCTCACATTCTCCCAAATAATCTTCGAACAGGAAAAACGGCAGGGTGGTTTTTTACCACGCGCAATTCTAACCAACCTGATTCAGGCTGGCGGCGACAGGTTCAGTTCAATACAACGTGGTCTTATATCTCCTAAAGCCTTCTTGCAGCATGTCGATGATGAAATAAGAAACCGCGTCCAGTCGCTGATCGCTCAGGGAGAGCTCCTAGAGGCAGAAGGAAACCATCTTTTGCAAAAGCTCATCCCCCAGAAGCGGCAACCAGATAGACCGGAAATCTATGACGGTGATCAGCTAGAACAGATGCTCAAGGAACGTGATATTCCCTCCAGGGAAGAATTCGAAAACATCATCACACAATTAGATATACTGGCTGATAAGCTGGAAGAACTCTCTAATATAGGGTCGTAGCAGCAACACCTCCTCTCCATCTCCACTAACTGAGTAAGTCCTGAGTATAGAATATTGATCTTATGATCAAAATTACTGGATCGACACATCGCTCATTCATCTTTCCTACTCACCTTGATGCTGCTTTCGATTTCTTCAGTGATATTGGACGAATACTTCACTACCTACCTCATATCTCGATAGTAAAAAAATACAATGAGCAAGGCTACCGTATGCTTTACCGCACTTCAGAGCTGAGTGTATACAGGATAAGCATATATTGTGATATAACATCCGATCTAGATCAAAAAAATCAGCGGCTGCGGATTAAACCTTTTCAAGCCAAAACTCATCCAATACATGCAAGGGCTGGTTTATACTCCCTGGTAAGCCAGGGGTTTTTTTCAAGCACATCAATCTTCAAGCCAGCTGGTGAAGGAACCCAGGTAGATTATGAATTGAAGCTGGCAGCAGAGATGAAAGTGCCGCTCGCTATACGGTTTATGCCTGACGGGATTGTTGAAAGTCTTGCCAACAACATTATGCAGAAGCGTATGCAAGAAATTATCGATGGATTTATTGCGCGGTCAATACGCGCATATCGCCAGCTAAACCAAGAGCAGAGCGAATGATGGAGCCTGCAAATCTGACCCGTACGCCTGATTAATCAAGGAGGATGGCATTGAAACCGATTATTGTTGCCCCAATTATTATTGCTGTACTGCTTGTCGCCATGTCATTATCATGTCAGGCTACATCGGGTCTACCGCTTGACTTACAAGGGGAATCATCAGAATTATCTGCTACACCAACAGCATTGCCGCCGAAACCAGTCCAGCCTGGCGCAGACAACCCGGACGAACCAGTATTAATTACCGGTGACATCCCATACACATCACCTTTTTTTCTAAACACGATCTCGGAACCCTTTGTCATGCTGGAAGATCTGGCCGGATTCAGCCGGCGAGACCGCGATTTTGAATTTCCAGCCCTGGGGCAGGCAATCGGACCGGTTGTTGTCCAGGAAGACAGCACAATAACCTACAATCTTGCGCTGCCGTCCATACCTCAAGGGACACAATTGGACCTGGATAATGATGGGCAGGAGGACGAAGGTGTACAGGTTTTTGCCGTGGCTTACTGGTCTAATACCTGGGGAGGTCCATTTCTCGAAGCGCGTGATGGAGGCGGATGGTCCAATGCCTATACATCCGCAATAACTGACCCGGAGAATCACGATGAGATCACGGGGGGCATACTGATCGTCTGGGCAGCCAATGACAGTCAAAGCTTTCCGACAGGATTTGGTGAGGACGGCTTATTGTTCACAAGTGATGACCCGGTGGCCCCGATCCCCGCTGGATATAATATCGTGGACATCAACCAGGAACCGTTTACGAATTACAAAGAAGCACGCACGTACATCCAGCTAAATGAGGGCGAGATTGCTGTGAATGATCTCTCCGGACTGAGCTACGAGGAAGCATTCGAATCACTATTCCAAAAGGTGTCCCATGAGTATCCATTTACCGAGGAGAAGCATATCGATTGGGATAGACTATACGAGGTGCACGCTGCGGAGATCGCGAAGGCACGCGATGAGGATGATTTTTATAAAGCTCTTAGAGACTTTTCCAACGATATCCCTGATGCGCATATCAGTCTCACGCTGCGACCGGACATTTTTTACGCTGAGCGTGGCGGTGGGTTAGGTGTGGTGGCCAAAGAACTGAGTGATGGTCGTGTCATCATCACTCATGTGGTCCAGGATTCTCCAGCCGATTTAGCAGATATTAAAGTCGGTGCCGAGCTAATCGCCTGGGGTAACCAGCCGGTCAGGGATGCCATTTCTGCTGTGGTACCAGACTTTGGACCCTATTCGACCGAGCACCATAAGCGGTTGGAACAGGCAGCTTTTCTAACACGCCTGCCACCAGGTGAGAGTGTCGATATACGATATCAAAACCCTGGCGGGACAGGAGAAGTTGAAGCCACTCTCAAGTCCATACCAGAGTACGACTCCCTGTTCCTATCCCTGCCAATTTTTAGCGAAGACGAGCTCGCCCTTCCTGTCGAAGGAGAGATATTGGATGACTCAGGGTTAGGGTATCTTCGCATCCGGACATTTTCCGAGGATTACAGCTTACTGGCGATAACCTGGGAACATTTCATGGAACAGCTCATCAGCAATGACACTCCGGGGTTGATCATAGACCTGCGCCGCAACAGCGGCGGCTCCGGGAGACTGGCGCTGGATTTTGCGGGTTATTTTTTCGAAGATGAGATTCCCCTGTATGAGGGAAATTATTACAACGAAAACAGCGGCAGCTTTGAAAGTGATGGTCAACCTGCCAAAATATCCCCCGGACCTGAGCACTATGAAGGAGCTATTGCGGTCCTGGTGAGCCCATACTGTGTCAGCGCATGTGAGGGATTTGCTTATGCAATGGCCCAACAGGGTCGAGCAGTTATCATAGGCCACTATCCAACCGCCGGTGCATTCGGAGAGGTCGGGCGCGGTCAGTATAAACTGCCAGATGATATATCGATGCAGTTCCCAACTGGTCGCCCACAATCCCCGGATGGTAAGGTGATCATAGAGGGCACTGGCGTGGAACTCGACATCTTCGTTCCGGTTACTGAAGACAGCGTCCTGAACCTATCAGATCCTGTCCTCCAAACTGCAATCGACGAATTGCTGGATTGACACTCGCGAATGCATCACAATAATCCGGCTTAAATGATTAGGCAGCCACCAATAGTGGCTGCCCATATTCATACACCCGTTAATGCTGGATAAGATGATCGTTATACCAAACTGAGGCCTAATATCTTTTAGTTCTGATCGCTATGGAGCCCACCTTATGAACACCGGAGCAACTGTGACATCCAACCCACTCTTGGATAAAACCTTCTCCAGAACAGGTCTGCCGTATACATCGTAAACATTCAGGGGATTATCTGGTAGATTGATTGTATGGTTATCACCATCCAGGGACCAAACTACCCAGTACTGCCCATCTACATTCTTGAAACTATACCCCATTACACCTGTGTATTCGTCGATCTCATCCAGATAAACAGCATCCTCATTCAGAATGGATGCCGCAAATTGATAGGCATCATAGGCTGGTAAGGGTTGTATATCTTTTGAAACCAGACCGGTACCACGCCAGCCAGTCAAACTATACCAGAGGTTCACATGTATTCCCGCGGCAAGAGCAGCGGTATTCGCCTGGCTGATATAACTGGATTTCGTATTTGCATATGGATCTCCAAGGCAGAAATCCTCTTCTCCGCTTCTTCCGCAGAGCACAGCCAGTTCAGTATTCAATAATTCTTTTTCAGGATATCCATAGCTGTTTAATAATGAGCGCAGGTAGCGCGTCTTAGCCAGCAATACCGGACCCGTCGTATCTGACGAACTGTGCCAACCTTCGTTTCCATAGCTACCCTCTTCGCCATAGTAATAATCATAGGCATGGAAGCTTACGCCGTCAAAATATTCCCCGCCACCGGCTTCGAAGATACCCTCCAGGAATTTGGCTGAAGTGCAGTCCCGGAAATCCCCTGAATTTGGCTGGGTTTCAGGTGGATTGACTGGGTCACAATCCAGCACCAGCCCACCCACGATCAGCCTGCTCTCTGGGTCGGCGGCCCTCACTACCGGATACACCTGTTTGAGCATTTCTGCGTAATACCCACCCCCATAATAAGGATCATCCAACTCTCCCCAACACCCATATCCACTATTGCCCTTTACCAACCCCCAGGCAATATCAGGTTCATTGCCGATCTCCCAGTACTTAAGATTGTACGGGGGGACGCTATATCGCCTTACAACTGCCCCTATGAATTCTGCAAAATCGTTCAGCGCGTCTTCTGCGATTGGTCCGCAGGCATAACCTGGGTATTTCTGCGCCCAGGCAGGTGTGAATAATATAATAGTAATCGTCTGCTGGCCTCCTTCAACCGCAGCCAACAGCATATCCTCTCTTACTGTATCCCAGTGAAAGTCCTTCTCCTCCAGGTTTTCGGGTTCGATTTCCTCCCCGCGCAAATAATCATGGCGCGACCATTCCGCTCCGGATTCTTGGAACAGGTCTGCCTGAGGTGGAAGGTCCATACGTATCACCTGGATTCCCATGTATGGCCTGCTGGCTGCCATTGGACTCGGAGTAGGGGTTTTGGTTGGGTTTGTTATCTCAGTCGGATCCGGTCCAGCAGGTGTAGCTGATGGAGAGAGAGTTGGCACATTGGTTTGAGAGACGCTTTCAGCAGTGGTTGTTGGCGTTGGAGCCACTTGTCTAGCGCAACCCGCCAAGAATAATAAACCGGCGAATAATATTTGGACTGCTTTGTTATTCATGATTGACATGCTTTCAACATTCTCTCCCGGTAGTATGCTTTATAATTTGATCAAACTTCCCCTTACTCATAAGTGTGTTCAACGCATTACGCTCCCGCACTGTAGTACGCCAAGATACTAAAAAGAGAGTACACATCAATAACCATCAATGCCCCTAGCCAGAGAGCCATTTGAATGTATGGAGCCAAGCTGGATGTCTTTTTCCATCGGTACAACCACCAAAATAATGCCTGCCAACCGATGCACAATATCAGCAGTGTAGGAATGATTGCAGGATAGGCGTAGCGAGCGACGGGTAAGTATAACCTATTCTGCCCCAGGTAGAGCACCCCCCGGCTTATCGCTCCACCCCAGACGACCACCAACATTATACCCAGCAAAAAAACAACATCCCAATGGATGTCTTTTCTGGTAACGATTCTGCGGAAGAGCCATACTATAAAACCTATGATGCCCGCGAATGAAATTACCAGCAGCACACGATAGGGGCTATGCCCTTTAAGAGTCACATGTCCCCATCCGAATTCAGCCCAGAACGTGCGGAACAGACGCCATACGGTGAGCCTGTAGTGCCAGGAGACATCATTCCAATCCAGCAAGTATGTCAATATAAGCGTTGGGCGTGTGTTATCCGGCAAGAAACTGGCGCCAAGTTCATCTAGCCATGCTGAAATACGCAAACCGGCTTGTTCAGCTGAACCGTTGCGTAAAAGATTAACAAACTGTTCTCCTCCCCAGACACCTTCCGTACCTTGCCCATCAGAATATTGCGGAGGCGATTCGGAAGAGATAGATTTATCAACCAGGACCAGGCCATCATAATAAACATTATTACCTATATTTAATGGCTCAGGATCCAACCCAACCCACATCCGCTCACCCTTAGTACCAGACGATTTTACGGAATACGAATAGAATGCGGGTTCCATCCCAACTTCAACCCGCCTGAATATTCTTTTCTGCCCGTTACCTAGTATTAGGGTACTTACCTCATCCGGCGTATCCGCCCAGATCCAGGCACCTAAGGTATACGATCCCCGATTCTGGGACTCGGTAGGCCCAACGAGCAATGGCTGAAATAAGGAAGTAGACCAGTGCGGTGTGTTCCGTGCAGAACCCTCTATTGAAAAGACATAGTCGCCAACCACAGCTTGCGGACTGGCACTCCTAGTTGTGGACTCCTGAGCAGTTGACCGGTACCAATCTGTAGCATCACCTGTTGAGAACACGAGCACTAATCCGATTGCTGATCCAGTGCTTATGAGGATCCACGCGGTCCTCCGGTGCTTTTCACCAAGCAATACAAACAGCGTCGTGATAAGGAATAGAATCAGGGCGACATAGGCAGTCTCTTTGGTAAGCACACATAATATGGTTAATACGATCGTAGCAATGACTGGTAGAATTCTTGCTCCATGTATGATGAGATGGATACATCCCCACAAACACATCGATACGAATGCAATAGCCGCGACATCATTGTTTACTCCCGTCATCACATCTGCAAATCCCGGAAGTAATGCCAGGGTAACCGGTAGATAGAACCTCAGCGGGTGTTTTACCGGTGTTAACTCGCGAGTGATTCCCCATGCAGCCAACAATGTAACTAAATAAAAACTAAGTGATACGAACCGGACGACAATCAGCTGATCTGCAATATTAATTCCCCGAACAAAATACAAGGGGAATGAAGCGATAAGATAATATAGCGGTGGGTTAGATAGTTGGGAATACGCTCCAATCCAAGCTGGTTTACTGGTATCCGTAGGATCGGGCAGGAATCCAATATTACGGAAAAAGTCGTTATCGATCATGGATCTTGCCGTCTCTGCTCGCATCTGGATATCCACATCAGTTGCGGCTGGCAGCTTCCCGCGATCGGAGATTAACCAAGCATATTCGAAATGATTCGGCTCATCATAATGCTGCCATGGAGGCATGAAGAATATGTAGACCAATCCATGGATCAGACCTATTCACATCACAATTAATAAATTCCGGATATCCTCAGACATCCGGATTTTTGGGAATTGTTGCACGGTATCAAACAAAGTCAATCTCTGGCAAGTGTTTCAATTTTGTGGAATCCACGGTCGAAAATACTTTCGAACTCCTGTGCAGTAAGTTCGAATTCGTCAATTGTACCGCCTATAGGGTCATGTATGTTGTAAATTTCATCTACCATTTCACTGATGAGATATACTCGTTGAGCTATCTCCGGGAACTCGACCGATATCGCTTCTTTGTGCCCATCTTCCATCGTCAAGATCAAATTGAACTGGTGTAAGAGATCTCTATCCAGAGATCTCGACCGGTGATCGCTTATATCTATCCCTCTCAGCGCTAGGACCGCCCTGGTGTATGATGCAGCATGCTGTCCTTTGAACGACCACGTCCCTGCAGATTCTATCCGCCATTCAGGATCATCCCCCACCTTGCTGCGGAAGAGTCCCATCGCCATTGGAGAGCGGCAGATATTTGCGGTGCAGATGAATAATACTGATGGCATGATAGTTCCAGTGATTATTGGGTGACCTTATACAGAAGATATATCAAAAACACCCCCATTGTCAACACCAGATACAGTGTCTTCGGTTTTTGCGTGAATTGGTTTATTGGGAAGATAAACCAGGGACAAGGCGATTGTGGTTCCCCAGAGAAACCATACTACTGGAGCCTGCCGCACTATGCCCCAGATTACAGAATCCATGAACCCGTGCAAGACAAGTGCCGCAGAGCTGCAAAAGAAACCTGCTCCCAACCCTGCTGCCCATGGATCATTCATACGCTTACCCGTCCGGTACAGCCCCCAGGAGACAGTGAAAACGACCAATAAGACCGATAACCAAGCGATCAGTCCAGGAATACCCAAATCCACGGCTACCTGCAAGAACAAGTTATGAGCGTGTTCAGCTACATCTGGTGAAACAATCACAGATGGGGTAACCAATGCAGCGACTTCTGAGAACAAACCCATCCCTACGCCGGTGACTGGAAATACTTCAATTATGAATAAAGCTTGAGACATGACCTGAGACCTCGCCTGCAAGCTGCCCAGCGTCTGGTTCTCCAGTGCGGTCCCCAACAGATCGTATGGCGCGAAAAAATAGGGCAGCAGCACAGCACTCCCGACCAATGCCATGAAAACCAGGAAACCCCATTTCCAGCGCATAGAAAGCAGGAGGGCCATCACAGTTATAAAGGCAATCCATGCCCCTCTTGAAGCAGTCAGCAGGATGATCGGTGTGATCGCGAGGAGAGCGATCCAGCAAAGAACGAATGCGAACTTCTTTTCTCGGTTCGCCAGGGACGCCCAGCGATTAAATACCACCATTGCACACACGATGGGTGCAAACAACAGCAGCGTACCCGCCATCACATTCGGATGTACTGTATCTGAGACAGCAACAGGAAACATATTCCTTAATTGCAGGGCAACTAACTGAAGCTTAGTTGGAGACCATTCGACACTGACCAGCGCAAACAGCGAAAGCAATATTCCGAGGAGTGCCAATATTGACAGAAGCAGATAAGATCTTTTGAGCGATCGCGACCAATTTACAATCGTATAGAAAAATATCATCCCCGAAAGAAGTCGCAGTACCTGGGGAACAGTCGATCCTGGCAGCGAGGTTATCAGGCAGCTTACAGCTGCCATCAGCACGAGAAGAAGATTCCCCCAATCCGCCGGAGTGCGGATGCTGACCTGCCCTGACGCAAACCAGCGCACCACCCAATAAGCCATACCTATGACGACAGTAATAACCAGCAGCTGAGTCCATACCAGGCTGGTGAAAAGCAAAAGCCCAACTACCCAGATCTCCTGGGCAGCCAGGCTTTGAGCCAGGTTACGTACCAGATTTATTCTCGCTCTCCGGGTAGTATTTTTTCGGGCAGCGGTCGGGACTCAGACTCCTGCTCATAGTATGAATCGTAATAATTATAGTAATACCCACGGTAGTAAGCATAGCGATAGCTTGCGCGTTTGACGGAGATATCATTCAGGACAACGCCTAATATTTTTGCCCCCACGCGGTTCAACTGCTCCACTGCCTGCTTGCAGGCTGCCAGTTTTGTGACCCCGGGTTTGACAACCAGCAATACACCATCGACACGAGGTGCAAGGACAGATGCATCGGTGACAGCCAGGACAGGCGGCGTGTCCAACAAGATAATATCCGCTTTTTTTCGGACCTGGTTTAAGATTTCGGACATCTTCTCAGACCCCAGGA
>JAQBDA010000061.1:0-3498 GCA_032124675.1 Chloroflexota bacterium | reverse complement strand
ACGCTCAAGGTCAGACAGCGGTTTGTGGACGAAAGCCAACCAGCGTCCATCCGGCGAGGGCTGCGGGTCGCTGTCGCGTCCGGTTGGCGGGGTGAGCGGGCGCGGCCAGCTCCCCTGGCGGTCTGTCAGCAGCAGGTGGGTAATGGTATCCGGGATACCGGCAAAATCACTCTTGGCGCTTATGCTGCCGGGCTCCAGATCGTATGACAATATGATCCCCTGGCTGTCGGGCAGCCAGCGCGGCGACCCGGCTGCGGTGGTGAAGCCGCTCAGCCTGCGCGGCGTACCGCCTCTGGCGGGTACCAGCCAGGCGTGCTCGTCCTGGTTGTATGCCAGCCACTCGCCGTCTGGCGACCACTCTGGCGGCTCGTCGAACCAGTACGGCTGCGACCCGCGTCCGAAGGTCAGCCGGGCGGGCCAGCCGCCATCCATTGGGATAATGTACAGGTCGGCGCTGTCATCCCGCTCCCAGAAGAAAGCGATTCGATGCCCGTCCGGGGAGAGGCTGTGGCTGCGCGGCCGGTCGATGCTTGCCAGCAGTGCATGGCTCCAGCCGGGCGGTGGACCGCCGTCCGGGCGGTCGAAGGCAGGCCAGTTATTGCGCTCCAGGCGCAGTCCGAGCTCAGGATATTCTGGCATATTTTTATTTCACAGCGGAGTTCACAGAGAGCTCAGAGATTTTAATCTAAAAAACTCTGTGTTCTCTAGGTGCTCTGTGGTGAATTCTACCTAAAATAGTCTTCTGGATAAGGCTCGACCATCTCGCCATCCTGCGGCACAGCCAGGGTCAGCACTGCCTCCCCTGGGTAGAAAAGGATGCCGTGCGAGCGCCCCAGCACGAACCCGTCATACTCCGAGCGTATTGTGCCCTCGCCCAACGGCCGGCCCCAGATATCACGCAGCAGCGCCACCGGCTGGCCCTTCTCCACCATGTCACCGGGCTGCACCAGGTGCATCACCACCCCCGGTTGGCTCACCCGCGGCGTGGACAGGCGGCGCACCGGGTAGCCTGGATCGAGTACGATGATCCCTTCGACCGGTTCAGGCTCGCCATCCAGCATCCCTGCCCAGCGCATCACATTGCGCGTGCCCACGACCGAGGCATTCACGATTGCCGGGTCGGGCATCTGCCCGCCGCCCAGCTCGACCGTAAAAGCCGGTTTACCGCCCAGGTACATCAGGGCTGCGGAGGTGGAGCGGTGCAGCTTCTCGCGGATCAGTTTTCCAGTTGGCATCTCGCCGACGATGGTGTGACCATATGCCCGCAGCATATCCGTCTGCCTCTCCAGCAGCTCCTCCGCAGCCAGCTTGGCGCTGCCATCTTCGTCGGGCTTGTAGAGCACCCGGTCCTGGAAGGCGAATGAGATCGAGCCGATCCAGGCGTTGTGGTAGTCGATCAGGGAATCGGCGCTGTCCAGCATCAGGTCGAACAGTGCCTGATAGGTGATCTCGAGCGGGGTGGGTGGGTCTTTATCCGGGTCGAATGGCTTCTCCGGCTTGCCGTCGGGCCACAAGCGGTTGGGGTCTTTGCTGTCGGGGTGCGGCTGGCGCTGGATCATACGCAGACCGACTGGGTTCAGCGCCGGGAGAGCGACGATCGTGCCGCGCATGCGTGAGACCAGCTCATGATCGAGCAATTGATGCAGCACCAGCGGTCCAGTATGCTCCGGACCGTGGATGCCGGCAGTCAGCCACAGGCAGGGACCGTCTTCAACTCCCTGGGCGATGACCACCGGAAGGAACTCCTCCTGCCCGGTTGGGTGTCGGAAGGCCGCGAAGCGCCCATACTGCAGGGAGCCGGGAGCAGACCTGGCTGTTCCGATGATTTGGGTTTTTGGCATAAATTCCTCCGATCTTTTTTGGTGTTTTTTTCGTATATCATATATAATAATTTATAATACGCTGAGCCAAGAAAACTTACCGCCATTAAACTTTTTATATTTAGCTCTACCTTATGGTGTTGTGTCGATAATAAAAACTATAGCCAGGTTGGCAAACAGACCTTCCTCAAGGCTGTTATGAAGACAATCGCTCTATCCGACAGAGGAGGTGTTTAACGGAAATATTATACAATGGCTGACTGCCGGTAGACCAGCATCTGGTCAGCCTGCCGGCATGAAATGGTCAAGATCAACTCATATCAGGAGGAGAAACCCATGTCGAAGAGAAATACCCTTTTTATCTGGCTGTCCATACTGGTAGCTGCCAGTATGCTGTTGGCAGCCTGCGGCGGGGCGGCCACGCAGCCACCCGCCGAACAGCCGCCTGCCGAGCAGCCCACCGAGGCCCCGGCAGTAGAACAACCGACCGAAGCGCCACCGGTTGAGCAGCCCACCGAAGCACCCCCACCCACCGAGGCGCCAGCCGCTGAACGAAAAGTTGTCACCCTGATCTGGACCCAGGAGTTCGATACACTGAACCCGCTCTACACCCAGATGTGGTTCGTCAGCGCCATCTATCCGATCTACGCCTGCCAGACCTGGCTCTTCGATGATCAGAACAACACTGTTCCCAACCTGGTGGCGGAGATGCCTTCCGAGACAAATGGTGGCATTTCTGAGGACAGCCGCACCATCACCTTGATGTTGCGCGACGATATCGTCTGGTCGGATGGCACGCCGATCACCTCGGCAGATTTCAAGTTCACCTATGATATGCTGCTGGCGGATGGCAACGCGGTCGCCTCCCGCAGCCCTTACGATCTGGTGACATCATTAGAGACCCCGGATGACCAGACGGTGGTCATCACCTTCGAAGAGCCCTACGCTCCCTGGCAATCATCGCTCTTCGCGGGTGCAGGTGGTATCAGCATCGTCCCGGCGCATGTCCTGCAGCCGGTCTTCGATGCCGAAGGCACCATCGACACCGCCGAATGGAACAGAGCACCGACCGTTGGCTGCGGCCCGTTCGTTTTCGAGGAATGGCAATCCGGCAGCTTTGCCCGCTTCGTCGCCAACGAGAACTACTGGCTGGGCAGACCGGCGATCGATGAGATGTTCTTCCAGTTCGTACCCGACGATGCCTCCATGATTGCAGCCCTGGTGGCGGGTGATGGCGATGTCGGCACCTTCTTTGCCTACAGCGACGTGCCCCAGCTCGAGGAAGCCGGTATCACCATCTTGAACTCCTTCTCAGGCTTCAACGAAGGCTGGTACATCAACATGCATGAGGAAAAAGGCAACCCGGCGTTGAAGGATGTCAACGTGCGTAAGGCGCTGGCGTTGGGTTTCAACCGTGAGAAGCTGGTACAGGACCTGCTGCTGGGTCTCACCGGCGTTGCGGCGACCGATTGGGATAACTCGCCCTGGGTTGACCCAAGCATCGAGCCGTATCCCTACGATCCCGAGGGGGCTATAGCCCTGCTGGAGCAGTCTGGTTGGGTGGACACGAACGGCGATGGCACGGTGGATAAGGACGGCGTTGAGCTGGTCTTATCTTACGGGACCACCAGCCGCGAAGTGCGCCAGGTTTCGCAGGCAGTCGCCCAGCAGGACCTGG
>JAQBDA010000060.1:0-9596 GCA_032124675.1 Chloroflexota bacterium | reverse complement strand
GATGTGGTGCGCATTGCTGAAGGTGACTGGGTTGCTGGTACCGGTTATCAGGACACCACATTCGCTCGGGATTGGTTGGGCATCAAAGCCACCGGGAAAAAAATTCGAATGCGGTATATGGATTTTTGGCGCGTCGAGGTGGATGAGGAAACCGGCGAGCGTAAGCTGGCAGAGAATTTAGTGCTCATTGATATCCTGGGTGTGCTTGAGCAGGCTGGATATGACATCAGTAAGGTGTTGAAATTCATCGGGACCAAGCCACCTGAGTTTTTTGATGACGTGGAGTAATCGCCTCATGGTTATTAAGACCCATCAATATAATAAACAACTGGTTGGCAAATTCCGGGCAGCCCTATACGACTGTGACCCTCAAGCGCTGAAAAACCAGCTACACGAAGTATTCGCCTCGGATTGCGAAATACACCTGGCTTATCCGTTTGAAGATTTGGATGGCATAGATGCATTGCTCGAACAGGCGTACCAGCCACTGCTAACGGCTTTGCCTGATTTGGAACGCCGGGATTTGATTTTGATGGCAGGAGAATCCAACGGGGAGAATTGGGTGGGCTGTGCGGGTCACTACATTGGTGTGTTTGAGCAACCCTGGCTGGATATCCCGCCAACAAAGCAAGCTATTGCCATGCGCTATCATGAGTTTTTCCGCATTGAAGGTGATAAAGTGGTGGAGATGCAGGCACTGTGGGACATCCCGCAGGTGATGATGCAGGCTGACGCATGGCCGATGTCGCCCAGTCTCGGTGTCGAATGGCTCGTGCCTGGGCCCGCCACACAGGACGGTATCGTGCCTCCCCCATATGACAAACCCAAAGCAGATGAAAGTGTTCAGCTTGTGTTGGATATGGTGACAGGATTAGGTCGTTCGTCTAAGGGGGTCAATGCCATGGAATTAGATCGATTTTGGCACCCCAAAATGAATTGGTATGGACCAGCGGGAATTGGCACGGCGCGGCGCATATCTGGATTCCGTAACTGGCATCAAATCCCGTTTTTGAAAGCCATGCCCGACCGTGTGGCCATTCTGGAAAATGGGGCGCTCTTTGGGGATGGGGATTATGTCGCATTTACCGCCTGGCCGGGGATGAGCATGACTATCAGTGGCGACGGTTGGCTGGGGATTGCACCGTCTGATCAGAAAATCACTATGCGTAGCCTGGATTTCTGGCGCTGTGAGAGTAGCATGATCCGTGAAAATTGGGTATTGGTAGATCTGTTACACGTATATGATCAAATAGGGGTTGATGTTTTTTCACGAATGCGAGAGCTGACATACGCGCACCAATCGCGCTAAATCAAGAAAAGAAATCTTATAAAAATCCTGCAGGCGTATTATCGCTTACGCGAAATGGTTTTTCGACTATAACACTACTATTTTTTTGAGATCAATCTCGATGATAACCCCTGAAGACAGAGACAGTAATTCAACTTTTCAGTTTCAAGCAATAGACCAGGCAGAAAACATCGCCAACAAGCAACGCATCATGGATATCATGGGGCATCTAGTTGCTGCGCCGGTGACCCAGCTGGAGGAGATCATTCGGGATAGCTATCACCCTGATGCCTATATCAGTGGGGCCCATCCGATCAACGAATTGAGCCAGGAGACGTATGCTGAAAAAGTCTGGAAACCGTTACGCCTCGCTCTTCCCGACATTGAACGGCGATATAACATCCTGGCGGGCGGTATTTATCGCCAGGCGAATTACATCGGCTGTTTAGGTTATTACGTCGGCACATTTGAAAACGATTGGATGGGCATTCCGGCTTCGCGCAAAGTGGTCTCTGTGCGTTATGCCGAAGGTCATGAACTGCATGAAGGCAGAATCACAAAGAGTTATGTCTTTATTGACTTCCTCGACCTGATGCGCCAGGTGGGCTATTGGCAGATAGCACCTAGCTTGGGCCGCGAGATGTGCTGGCTGCCCCCTGCAAAGCAAGATGGGGTGATATTGACCCCTCAGGATAACGAGGTTTCGCAACGCAGCATAGAGCGAGTGCTCAGAATGCAGGCAGCCCTCTCTTTATCCAATGGTCAGCCCCCCACGCGCGAGGTACTGGACCAGATGGAGATGGTCAAGCACTGGCATCCGAACTTCATGTGGTATGGCCCGGCTGGCATCGGCACGACGCGAGGGTTGAAGGGTTTTGAGGATTATCACCAGATCCCGTTTTTGGTTGCCTTTCCGGATCGAGGGGGTAGCGATACGGGGCATTTTATCCGCATTGGGGATGGGAATTTCGCAGTGACGGGCGGCTGGGGGTATCTGCAGGCGACCCATACGGGAAACAACTTTTTAGGAATTCCAGCTACTGGCAAGAGAGTGGCAATGCGGGTGATGGATTTTTACCGCTGTGACGAGCATACGATCCTAGAGAATTGGGTACCGTTTGATATTCCACACTTGCTGCTACAATTGGGTGTAGATGTTTTTGGTCGGATGCGCCACCAATTCCGCCAGCATCATCCGATAGATGTAAGTGACTGGCTGCTGTAAAGGTTGATAGGGGAATGAAATCCATACTTGACAAGCTAACCACAATTCGCTATATTGTATACGTATGCAATGTATACGTATACAAAGATTCGACACCTAATCCTCAATCTTCCAGACAAAGAAGGAAGTTGCCTAATGAGTGGCAAACCGTCGAAAGTATCCGCTGAAGAAGATGGGATTGAGATCAACCTGCATGCCAAAGGTGATATCAATCGTATGCTTGCCGATAACCAATCCCGTAGACAAAATATGGCTGGCTTTGACCCCGAGTATGCAGATATTGTGGATTACATTGTCAAGATCACACACCGGATATGGGAGGAAAAGGAAGTCGGGTTGATCTACGATACATACATCCACAATATCTCGATCTGGACTACAGAAGGGCGTATCTACGGGCGCGACGAAGTGTTGGCTGGCACCATTCGCACCCTGGCAGCTTACCCAGATGTGCGCCTGTACGCTGATGAAGTGATCTGGAGTGGGGATGACCAGGAGGGATTTCACACCTCGCACCGTATCGTTTGGGTAGGTCATAACACCGGCTACAGCATCTACGGACCGCCGACCGGGCGACGCATCTTGCGCATCGGTATCGCCAACTGCTTGGTCAAAG
Organism: Chloroflexota bacterium; assembly: GCA_032124675.1. Classification (GTDB taxonomy): domain Bacteria; phylum Chloroflexota; class Anaerolineae; order Anaerolineales; family UBA4823; genus JAQBDA01. The sequence goes on along the minus strand of JAQBDA010000060.1, from coordinate 6,467 downwards.
AAAACCGCATCGTTGAAGAATGGATCGCCAGGGACGAGATGGCAGCGGTCCGGCAATTGGGGATAAATCCGCTCGAAGCCGCTGCGCGGCTGGCGCCTCACGCGCCGGCGCAGCAGTCCAGCTTCGGCGAGCTTGAGCGCGTACAGGGGCAGTCTGTGCCTGTCCGTATGCCGCCGCGCAGCGAGCCGGGCTTCGATCTTGAAGATTTTTTGCGCCGTGCATACCATGAAATTTGGGATTGGCGGCTGTTGAATAAAATTGACGCCTACTTTGCGCCCGATTTCATCTGCCACACCGTGCCAGCGCGCAAGCTGACCGGGCGCGGCTCATACAAAGACCACCTGCTAGGGCTTATGGCCACCTTCCCAGATGCTCATCTATCAATCGATCATCTATACTGGATGGGCAGTGAACAAAGTGGTTTCAAAGTGATGGTGCGTTGGAACCTGCAGGGTACACATCGGGGGCCGGGTCCATATGGAGACCCTACTGGAAAACGGATCTACTTGATGGGCATCAGCCACCTGGTTGTAAGAAACGGCAAGATTTCGGAAGAATGGATGATCTATGACAAGTTTGCCCTGCTAAAGCAGCTCGTATCGCCAACCGCGATTGCCGAGAGCGATCCTGATAAGTAATATGGAGGTATAGAAAATGGCAAAAATCTTGAAGCAAGGCATGAGCCAAGACCGGGCTCAAGAGACAGACACGAAAGTGCGCAACACGGTCGAAAACATCCTCAAAGATATCGAACAGCGCGGTGATGCAGCGGTTCGCGAGCTTTCGGAGCGCTTTGATAAATGGTCGCCAGCCAATTTTCGCCTGTCACAGGCCCAGATAGAAGACCTGATCGCCACCCTGCCTGAACAGGTGATCACCGATATCCAGTTCGCCCAGGCGCAGGTGCGGCATTTTGCGGAAGCTCAGCGCGCCGCTCTGAAGGACATCGAGATTGAAACACTCCCCGGTGTCATTTTGGGGCACAAGAATATTCCGGTTAACAGTGTTGGTTGCTACATTCCTGGTGGGCGATACCCGATGGTGGCTTCTGCTCACATGAGCGTGCTGACCGCCAAGGTTGCCGGCGTGCCACGCATTGTTGCCTGCACACCACCTATCCAGGGTAAGCTGCCAGCAGCCACTATCGCAGCCATGCACTTGGGCGGCGCGGATGAGATATACATCCTGGGAGGCGTCCAGGCGGTGGCTGCCATGGCGTTAGGCACCGAGACAATCAAGCCGGTGGATATGCTGGTAGGACCGGGAAACGCTTACGTGGCGGAAGCCAAGCGTCAACTCTACGGGCGGGTAGGCATTGACCTATTCGCCGGTCCGACTGAAGTGCTGGTGATCGCCGATGAGACAGCAGACGCCGAGATGTGCGCCGTAGACCTGCTCGGGCAGGCGGAGCACGGGCTGGATTCGCCCGCAGTGCTTATCTCCTTGAGTGAGGATCTCGCCCGCGCCACGCTGGAAGAGATCGAGAAGCACTTGCAAGTGATGCCCACCGCGGACCTGGCGCGTATCTCCTGGGAAAACCACGGGCAGGTGATCGTGGTCGATTCTTACGAAGAAGCCGTGTTGGAAGCGGATAAAGTGGCCTCCGAGCATGTCGAAATACTGACCAAAACCCCGCGCTATTTCCTGGATAACCTGCACAACTACGGCGCCCTATTCCTGGGTCCCGAAACAAATGTGGCGTACGGAGATAAAGTGATTGGCACCAATCATACCCTGCCGACCAAAGGCGCCGGGCGCTACACGGGCGGCTTGTGGGTGGGCAAATTCATCAAGACGCACACCTATCAGCAGATATCGCCGGAAGCCAGTGTGCTGGTGGGCGAATACGCCTCGCGCCTGTGCGCCCTGGAGCGCTTCTGGGGCCATAAAGAGCAGGCCGACCTGCGCCTGCGCCGTTATGGCAACCAGGATATCGAGAAATTCGAGCACTACGAGTATGCCTGAGGCAGGCTAAGATGTACGACTTGCAGGGAAAAGTAGTTCTGGTAACCGGGGCGCGGGGAGGGATTGGTTCCGCCATCTGCCGGCGTGTAGCTGACAACGGGGCGCGGGTGGTATTGCTGGATCAATGCTGCAATGATGATGCCAGCCGGGCGCTGTTCGCAAGCCTGGCAGGTGACGGTCACTGGATGGTGGAAGCCTCGGTGACTGATAGCCCTACTCTGAAGGGTATCGCTCAAGAAGTCGCGCAGCGTTATGGCAAGCTGGATGTGTTGGTGAACAATGCCGGAATCACCCGCTACGTGCCGCATGCCGATCTGGATGGCCTGGACGACCAACTAATTGATGAAATATTCCGCGTTAACTGGCGCGGCGCGTTCGCCTGCGTGCGTGCTTTCCGGGATTTGCTGACAAAACCGCCGGGTGGTCTTGTCATCAACATGTCATCCATCGCCGGCACTACCGGCTTCGGCAGCAATGTGGCCTATTGTGCCTCTAAATCCGCTCTGAACTCGCTGACCGTCTCCCTGGCGCGGGCGCTGGCACCAGACATCCGTGTGGTAGCCATTGCGCCTGGCTGGGTGATGGGTGAGTATGCCAGCCGCATGGATCCGGCCATGATCGCTGAACAGACAGTCAGGACCCCCCTTGGACGACTTGCGAGCGCAGATGATGTAGCAAACGCAGTTTTGGCAATTGCCACCAACCTAACGTTTACCACCGGGGCAGTGATCCCGGTGGATGGCGGCAGACCAATAGGTTGATGTAGGAGAGGTATCTGATGCACTTTGGTCTGCACGCCGACACACCGGTTTTTTGGGAATTTATTGGACCTCAGGCTCAGCTTGAGCGCCTGTCGAGCGGCTTTCAATTTGTGGAAGGCCCTGCCTGGGACGAGCGTCAGAACGCCTTGATATTCAGCGACATTATCGGTAACAGCATTTATCACTGGCAGGAAGATGATGGTGTACGGGTGCTAAGACAACCCAGCTATATGGCGAACGGCAACACCTTTGACTTGCAAGGGAACCTTTGGACCTGCGAGCACGCTGCCAGCCGGGTAAGCCGTATGGATCTCGAAGGTAATTACCGGGTTATGACCGATCAATACCAGGGCGAGGAGTTGAACAGTCCAAATGATATTCTGGTCAAAAGCGATGGCAGTGTCTATTTTAGCGATCCAAACTTCGGGCGACGCGAGCGGGTTGGCATACCCAGATCCCAGCAGTTACCCTTCCAGGGTGTATATCGCCTTGAGCCGGTTGATGGCGACCTGACCTTATTAGCTGATGATTTCGAAAACCCCAATGGTCTGTGCTTCGATCTGCAAGAAAAGCGCTTATTCGTCAATGACTCACCACGTGGTCATATCCGTGTCTTTGATGTGAATCAGGATGGGAGCCTTGGTGATGGTGGTGTATGGGCAGAAGTGCATGGAAGCGGACCAGGAGTACCAGATGGAATGAAATTCGACTCGGAGGGCAACCTTTACTGCTGCGGCCCGGGGGGTGTTCATATATTTGATGCTGAAGCAAACAAGCTCGGTTGGATCGAGATGCCAGAGCAGACCGCCAACTTTGTTTGGGGTGATGCAGACTTGTGCAGCCTATATCTGACTGCCAGCACCTCCTTGTACCGTTTACGAATGCGCCTGCCGGGTTACCTCCCTTACTCGCGATCTACAGGCGGTTCAGAAGAATAGTGCCAAGAGCGAATGATAAGTCCATAACGAGTTGTGTGTTTATTCCAGGAATATTGGAGCCTTAACGTGGCAGAAGGTGATGTACTGGTTCGTCATGAGCAATTGGAGATCTTTCTCAGCACGCTGTTCCAACAGGTAGGTATGCTGCCGGACGATGCCCGCTATCATGCGCAAGCGTTAGTTTTATCTAATCTATGGGGTATCGATTCACATGGCGCGCTGCGCGCCCCGATCTACCTGCAGCGTTTGCAGAGCAGGGCAATCAACCCACAGCCGCAGGTCAAAACCCTGCGCGGCGGTCGAGGTCTGGAAGTGCTGTACGGAGATGATGGACCGGGTTTCATCGTCGGACGGCAGGCCATGTTACGGGCGATAGAGTTGGCTCAGGAATACTCTATTGGAATGGTCAGCGTGGTTCGCAGCAATCACTTCGGTGCAGCAGCACTGTATGCCCAAATCGCGGCTGAAAATGGTATGTTGGGCATTTCTATGACAAGTGTAGGGCCCAACATCGTTGCTCCTGGAGGCAGCCAGCCCATTATCGGCAATAACCCAATTGCAGTTGCTATTCCCACCTATCAGGAGTTCAATTTCTGCCTGGACATGTCGCTCTCGGCGGTGGCGGGTGGCAAGCTTTTGCTGGCCAGCAAGAAGGGAGAGAAGATCCCATTTGACTGGGCAACTGACAAGGATGGACGTCCAACCGATGATCCTGATAAGGCATTTGCTGGTTTCCTGCTGCCCATGGGAGGTTTTAAAGGATTAGGGTTGGCATATGTAATCGAAATCTTATGTGGGGTGATCAACGGCGGGGCGTTTGGCGAAGACATCCTAAGTATGTACAAGCAGCCGGACAAACCCAGTCAAACCGGTCACGTAATGATTGCTGTAAATCTGGATGCATTTATCACTCGGGATGAATTGGCGAATCGTATGGAGGCATACATCCAGCGGATAAAGGAATCGCCTATGTTGGACCAGCAGGGTGAGATGTTCATCCCAGGTGAACTTGAGCACCGAAAAGCATTACAGCGTCGCCGGGAGGGAGTACCACTTCCTGTAAACTTGTACCAGGAATTGCTCCAGTTGGCTGCCGAGATGGGAGTTGAGGTTGAACTTATCACTCTAGATGTGGTCACTTCAGGCAAACTGGAGCATTGAGAAATTCTGTAAGAATACCAAACGACTTTTTTATAAGGAGAAAATGATCATGAAAGAAAGAAAATATCTTTGGTGGCATGAGCTAACAGCTCCCGAGGTAATCCGTTGGGCAAAAGAAGAATGCGATGTTGCGCTGCTGCCGATTGGCGCCATCGAACAGCATGGAGCGCATGCACCAGTCGGTGTGGATGTCTTCAATGCCACCGGCATGGCAGAACTGATCGCCAAGAAGAGCGGGGTGATGCTGATTCCCTGCCCGATGTATGGATCGCATCCATACCACCACTGGCACATGCCCGGCACCATCCCGTTGGGCTACGATACCCACATTGCCTTGCTGGTGGACATCGTGCGCGGCGCAGCGGAATCTGGCTATAACAAGTTCATTATCCTCTCAGCTCATGGCCAGGTATCCACTACGTTGGTGGCAGTGCATAAGCTGGGTCTGGAAGGCCATTTCACGCTCTCCTTGCACTGGTACGATTTCCTACGCGATAACCGTGAGGTTATGGACGACTATATGTGGCATGCCGATGAAACTGAGACCGCGGTTGGGCTTTATCTCTACCCCGAGTATATCGATATGAGCAAGGCTGAACCGGGAGGTGGTCAGCCATTGGTCGACCGTAAATTTATTATCGCACCAGGCATGAATCCTAATCCGGGCATGATGTACCACTTTGAGGGTACCTTTGCCCGCCCAGAGTATAAAGAGCTGAAAAATGGTGTGATCGGCGACCCCACTAAGGCCACCCGTGAAAAAGGTGAGATTGCGGTGACCCGTGTGGTGGATTATGTCTGTGATCTGGTGAATGACATCATGCAGCGTTATCCGGTGGGTGTCAAACCACCTGTGAAATGAGTAAGGCCGACTATGAAATTAAAAGATAAAGTTGCGATTGTCACCGGGGCTACCAAGGGGATTGGGGTGGCGGTTGCACAGGAGTTTGTAAAGGAAGGGGCGAAAGTTGTCCTGACTGGGCGCAGCGTCGATTTGGGTGAGAAGGTTGCTCTGGAGCTGTGCGACCAGGGTGGAGACGCTTTATTTGTACAATGTGATGTCAGCAAGAAGGCAAAGGTAGATCACCTGGTTGCTGAGACTCTGGCACGGTATGGGACGATCGATGTTATTGTCAACAATGCTGGAGTGAACCACAGCGCCAATTTCTTCGATATAACCGAAGAAGAGTGGGACTGGGTGATGAGCGTGGATCTCAAAGGCACCTTCTTGCTCAGCCAGGCCGGGGCACGGGTGATGGTAGCGCAGAACAAGCCGGGCGCGATCGTCAACGTCTCCTCGGTGATGGCGGTGCTCGCCCTGGCCGACCAGGTACCTTACTGCGCTGCTAAGGGCGGCGTCAACCAACTCACCAAGGCTATGGCGCTGTCCCTGATCGGCAAGGGGATCCGTGTCAACGCATGCGCGCCGGGACCAGTGATGACAGAGCTGATGGAGCGGGTGGTGCATAACCAGGAAAAGCACGCTGTGTTGATGGAGCGCCTCCCGATCGGTTATATCGCTTCTTGTGAGGAGATTGCCCGAGTGATCGTCTTCCTGGCCAGCGACGATTCGAGCTATTTTGTCGGGCAGACTATTTACCCCGATGGTGGTCGGATGATCCAGTCGTACCCACGCTCGCAG
>JAQBDA010000059.1:0-2767 GCA_032124675.1 Chloroflexota bacterium | reverse complement strand
GATCATTAAGCGATCAACTTCCACCATTTGCGATGTGGACAGAACGGGAATATCTCCTAAGGACAGCATCTGCTACTCCTCACGCACTTTCACCCCGTGCCAGAAAGCAATATAACCGCTGATCTTTTTTGCAGCTGGCTGGGGAGAAGGATAGTACCAGGCTGCATTCCTATTTGTCTTTCCATCAACCTGAACATCGTAATAACTGGCAAGTCCCTTCCAGCTGCACATTGTGTGGCTTTCACTTTTTGTGAAATATTCTTTCTTAACCGCATCTGGGGGAAAGTAATGATTACCTTCGACGATGATCGTCTGATCACTTTCCGCCAGTACTGCTTCATTCCAGGTGGCTTGAATCATTGTTTCTGCACCTCAATAATAAATCTTGATCTGGTTGGGGATATTTATCCCAGTTATTGACGTAAGCAATCCCCAATATCTTACCTGATTTTCCCAGACTTGCTTAGCATATCGGGGCACACCGCGTTATAATAACATTCTCATGCCTGCTAGAACCAACGAAGAATGGATAGCGGATTTAAAAGCGGAAGGCGCCCATAAAGAGGCTGCCGTGGGGGATTTGCGAGCCGCGATTATTTCCGGCTTACCCTACGCGCTTTCGAATTATTTATCTCCAGACAATCCTCAATTCCAATCGTTAGCAGAGGAGGTCACGCAGGATACACTGCTGCGGGTATTGGACCGCCTGGATAGTTTTGAGGGTCGCAGCCGCTTCACAACCTGGGTGCAAAAAATTGCCGTTAGAATCGCCTTAACCGAGCTGCGCCGCCGCAGGTGGCGTGATTTCTCGCTTGATTCACTGGTTGAGGAAAAGGAGGAGGGGGTATCTTTTCCAAGCCTGATGATCGACCCCGCGCCAAATCCAGATACGCTTTCCCAACAAAGCGATATGATGCAGAGAATTGGCAGAATAATCAATGAAGAGCTGACCGAAAAACAGCGCCAGGCTATGGTGGCAACTGCCATTGAAGGTGTCCCCCTGGAAGAAGTCGCCCGGCGAATGGATATGAACCGCAACGCCTTATATAAACTGCTGCACGATGCGCGCTTAAGGCTCAAGAAGAGGTTGGCTAACGAAGGTCTGACCACTGAGGATGTATGGGCAGCTTTCGATGGTGGGTAAGGATTTTTCCTGCCAATGCGTCTAAAATTGAGTAGAGGCAATTAATGGAGTTTAGCGAAAAAATCAAAAGCCTGGTTATGAGATTGGGCTCATCAAAAGAAGAGAAAGATATGCAAATGCCAGCAGCGTTCCAAAAGTTAATTCAAATGGTTGAAAACACGCAAGAAGTTGAGTTTTCTTGCGAGGACGTTTACCACATCCTCGACCAATATACAGAATTGGTTTACCACGGGGAGAACTCTGCCGAACTCATGCCGCTCGTCAAGCACCATATCGAAATTTGTCCCGACTGTCGCGAAGAATTCGAAGCCCTGCTGCGAATTCTCCAGGCTTCACCCGCCTAAATTACCAACAACTTATTAATATCAGATCAAAAAATACCGGGAAGGGTAGCAATTCAAACCCTTCCCGGTATTCTTGTTTCAGTGATATTTATAAAATATTAGAGCCGTTTTACCAGGGGTATAAAAACCAATGCTGTCACAACACCATAAACCATGTGACCAGCAAGGCTCAACCACTGATCAGTTCCAATCACCAGGACCATCTGGTTCATGCCCAGCATAAGGGGCATCATGATCAGGGCGCCCAGTACCCACCAGATGACACCATAAGCAATTCCACCCAACAAGGCATAGGAAGTGGTGAGCGGCAACCGCCCAGCAACCAGGCCATAAATGGCGCCCAGCCCAGCACTGATCATCATGTGCACTATAAATCCAACCAGAGAGTTTTCCTGGCGCACAAGCATACCTATCATGGGCAGCATGTCCATCATAGCCATCATCATCCCAAAGAGCATTCCGCCGGCTAACCCGGCTAAAGTGCCCGCTGCAATCGTCTTACCAGTTGAGAATGATTTCGATTGCTCAATCGTCGCGGTAGTCATTTCTTTCTCCTTTACAACACTATAGATTTTAGTTCCTAAGGATAAAAGACTACCCAGCATGTTGTTTTCTTACGTGCCATTAATTTATGAACTTGTTACTGGTATGTGAGATGAATTCAATCCCCAATCATAGGTTTTGTACTGGAAGGCGATCGTATCCCGGTGCTCCAATAACCAGGTTTTTCGCTCACCCTGCGGGAGATGTTCAATTAGGAAATTGATCACCCCTTGCTGACCCCCAAAATCCTTACCAAACCAATTGAAAATCGCCGAAAGTTGTGCCGTGTTCCGATCTTGATCGATCTGCACATCCGCGTCCACGAAATTGCGTGCGGCTAGATCGAGCTGCTGATCGATTTTCTCAGGCGTGTAGACCTGGATTGGTGGACAGGAGCGACCAGCACAATTGAGGGCAAAATGAATGCGCACATCAACCGGATTAACCATCCAGGCCAAACGTGCATCCTGTGATGCAAATTGTGGTTCAGGGATCATTGGGTGCCCCTGGTTGCCCCGCAAGATCCCATGTTCGATATCATCTGCATTCATACGCAGCCCAGCGACATCATATGCAGTTTGGCGGAAAAACCCAAGTAAGGCCAGGGGATTAGAACCAACACTCTCTGTAACTTCCTTGGCGATCACACCGTCCATGATAAGGGCGTTATACAGGTTGATCCAGAAGGCTAACTTTTCATCTCGAGTAGATAGCATTCTGGGATCGAAATCTCGTA
>JAQBDA010000058.1:0-3011 GCA_032124675.1 Chloroflexota bacterium | reverse complement strand
GGCCGGTACTCCCCCATCCCCTGCATATTGCACCACTTCGTGATCGCGGCCGTCAACGTCGTCTTCCCGTGGTCGATGTGCCCCATCGTCCCTACGTTCATGTGCGGCTTCGTCCGCTCAAATTTCTGCTTGGCCATGCCTGCTTCTCTCCTTCTCTAAATTCGTCATTTTTGCTCGGCAACGAGAGCCCTCAATGGGATTTGAACCCATGACCCCGTTCTTACCAAGAACGTGCTCTACCGACTGAGCTATGAGGGCATTCGTTACATGACTAAGCGCCGACGGGCGAACGTACCAACCCGTCAGCTCTTTCATCGTACGAAGTGGGCGGTGAAGGATTCGAACCTCCGAAGGCGTCTGCCAGCTGATTTACAGTCAGCCCCCGTTGGCCACTTGGGTAACCGCCCGAGCGATCAGGTCTTGCAAAGTTTGAACCGTCAACAGTCCAGCCAATTGTCTGTGCCGTTGGCAGTTCGAGATCGAAGTGAATATCACCAGCGCTGATGAATTCCACTTCGATCGCCAACCATCAACGGAAGCCGACGATGGGAATCGAACCCATAACCTACCACTTACAAGGCGGTTGCTCTGCCGATTGAGCTACGTCGGCGGAATGCTCCCGAACCTACAAAAAGGCGAAAGGCATTATACCAGAGGCCTTTAATCACGGCAAGGTTTACAGGAAATCATCTCCAATCTGGATGGCTGTATCTCAGCCGCGCGCTGCTGCAAGACATGCCCAGAACTTTAGATAACCTCCAGTTTTACGGGCATGGAGTCTATCAGGATTCCAGGCAATCGTCAATGGTTAATCAAAGCGCCTGCGAAGCCTCGAGTTTGCCATACCAGGTAGAGCGCGATCGAACCTGCCACTGAGGCATTGAACGACTCGATTTGCCCGCCAACCGGCAGCCGCATGAGCACATCGCAGGAGGAGCGCACCAGCGGGCGCAATCCCTCCCCTTCGCTGCCGACCACCAGTACAATCGGACCGTTCAGATCCAGCTGGTCGGGCGTTTTTGCTTCGGGGCTGTCCTCCAGGCCATAGACCCATAAGCCGGCCTCTTTCAGACGCACGGCAGCCTGCGCCAGGTTTGCCTGAGCGACCAGCATATGCTCACTGGCTCCCGAGGAGGAATTTACAACTGCCGGTGTTACCGCTGCTGTATTCCTAAGCGGCAGCAGCACACCATGCACCCCAACAATCTCGGCCGTTCGTAATAAAGTGCCCAAGTTTTGAGGGTCTTGCAGCGAATCCAGCATCAGCACGAAGGGCGGTTGGCTGCGCATTGCTGCCCGATCCAAAATATCAGCTATGTTAGTGTACTCGTAACCGCTGACTTCTAGGGCGACCCCTTGATGGTTCGGCGCCAGTGAGTCCAGGTGACGGCGCGAGACACGTTCCACTGGCACTTTGCTCGCCGAGCACAGCTGCAAAATATCTGCCAGCCGCCCCTTTTCCTGCACTCCCTGTGCTGCGCGTAAGCGAAATATCTGCCTGCGCCTGGCTCGCAGCACCTCGTAAACCGGATTCCTGCCGTAAACCCATTCTCGCATGGTCCGAATCCCTGCTCAGCGCGAATTATTCGTTCTGTCATCCAGGCGGGCGAAGATCATCCTCCCGGCAGCGGTCTGCAGCACCTTTGTCACCTGGACATAGGTCTTGGAATTCAGGTGATCGCGGCCATCTTCGATCACCACCATCGTACCGTCATCCAGATACCCGACTCCCTGCCCGACTTCCTTCCCCTCCTGGATGATATCCACCTGCAAGGTTTCTCCCGGGAGCAGCACAGATTTCACCGTGTTCGCCAACTCGTTCACATTCAGCACATTCACGCCTTGCAGTTCTGCCACGCGGTTCAGGTTGTAGTCATTGGTCAGGATCGGACATTTTAGCTGGCGTGCCAGGATGACCAGCTTGTCATCGGCTTCACGTACGCCTTCAACATCGATATCGCTGATACGTACTGGAATAGCGGAATCTTTCTGCAGCTGAGAGAGAACTTCCATTCCCCGGCGGCCGCGCTGCCGGCGCAGGCTGTCTGCCGAGTCGGCAATATACTGCAGCTCGTTCAATATAAAACGCGGGATCAACAATGTCCCTACCAGGAAGCCTGTCCTGGCAATATCGGCTATTCGACCGTCAATAATCACACTGGTATCGAGCAAAATTGTCCTTGAGTCGTCATAACTGGTCAATCCGGATTCTCCCATCGTAGCTGAGCGGGAAGGAATATTCAACCGTAACACTGAAAAGATATCGTTCTGGCGCATGACAAACACCGAAATACCCAGATAACTGAACAGCAGCACCCCGACAAGCGGCAGGATATTCCTGAACGGTTCCGGCAGTAAAGAGAGCGGAAAAGCGAGCAGGGCGGCGATGACCAGACCCGCCAGCAGACCCGCCAGCCCGGCCAACAGGGTCTGGGCAGAGATCTGCCCCAAAGATCGCCGCAGAGCTCTTGCCGGCCTGGTAGTGATGAACGGAGTCAGGATCAGGCCAATTAACGCACCCAGCATGCCGACGGTGATGGCATACAGATCTACCGCGCCGCCTGTCAGACCAGCCAGATAGGTTCCCAGATATGCCCCCAGGGAGAACATCACAACCATCCCGATGATACGTAAGATAAACTCTAAACTCATAATAAATGCTCCATCGAATAAAAAAGAGCGCAGTATAGCTGCGCTCATGATGAGTGTGCATAAACCACCAAACACAGGTTTGGCTTCTTACATTCATTCTTTGTGGATGCCAGAATAAATAAATATGAAGACAGGCACCCGCTCAGAAATAATAAGAAATCATCTCAATATGAATGCAGCAATATTACTCACCCTGTGAAAAACGATTTCCTTCACGACCCGGCACAATAAATAGTAGAGAAGTTACGCAGTTCAGGGGAAATTGGGGGTGTTTGGGCGGGGGATGGCCGCCCAAACACCCCCCTAACCCACCAACTGCGTTGGGTGTATAGTATAAATTTGAGGGGGTGTTTTTATTT
>JAQBDA010000057.1:0-3356 GCA_032124675.1 Chloroflexota bacterium | reverse complement strand
AATATCACAATATAAGGAATTCTATCTGTCACCGTGGGGTGCATGGGATTCGAACCCACTGTGAGTAAGAACCGCTAAGTCGATGAATTCCCCAGAATCCTAATCGAACTCTGCAATATCCGAAAAAGCGCGGCCGGGAAGACTTTGACAATCTCTGCCGCGCTGATTCTTTGAAATTGAAGGCTTCGATAAATGAACCGTTAGTATAATTGTTGGTAAGGTGAACGCCCAAGAAGCTCTTGAATTGATCGAAGCCGTGCGCGGCGGTGAGTACGGAGACTCTGGTTTGGAAGTCAAACGCGCCCAGCGAGGTTTACCCCAACGTCTCTTTGAAACGCTCTCGGCCTTTGCGAACCAGGCCGGTGGGGGCGTGATTTTACTGGGCGTAGATGAAAGCCAGGGTTTTCGCTTGGCTGGCGTTGATGCTGCGCAAACCGTGATCAGCGAGCTGACCGACCTAGCCGGTAAGATGGTTCCACCAATGGCGCTGGAGATCACACCGGTTGAGATCGAAGGCAAAACAGCCATCATGGTCGATGTGCCCGAGTGCGATTACCAGCACAAACCCTGCCACTATGGGCCATCCGGCATGCAAGGCGGTTCGTTTCTACGCGTCGGCAACCAAAACCGACGTATGTCAGCTTACGAGGTGTTCACATTTGTCACCGGGCGCGGCCAGCCGACATTTGACCAGGAGCTTGTCAAAAAAGCCAGCATTGAAGATTTGGATCAAGCAGCACTGGATGCCTACTTCAGCCGCCTGAAGCAAAGCCGGCGTGGGCTGTGGCAACGCCTTCGTCTGGATGAAAAAGACCTGGTGGAGCGCTTACTGGCGCTAGAAATCTTGGGCCGGGACGGCGATGTGCCGCGCCCGACACTGGCTGGGCTGTTGGCCTTTGGCACCTGGCCGCAGAAATATTACCCGTCCCTGATGATCACTTTCGTGCGTTATGTCAGCACGGATCGCTCTCAAAAAGGTCCGCGCGGCGAGCGTTTTATGGACAACGCCCAGTTTGACGGACGCATGGAGGAGATGGTAGGTGAAGCAGTAGGACGTTGCCTGATGAACATGCGCCAGAGCACGCTCATTGAAGGCATTCTCCACCGCGATATCCCCGAATATCCCGAAGAAGCAGTGCGCGAGGCGCTGATCAACGCCATTGCCCACCGTGATTACAGCCCTTACATGGTGGGCAGTCAGGTGCGGATTGAGATGTTCGCTGACCGACTGGAGATTATGACTCCCGGCGGATTGTTTGGCCCGGTTAACGAATCCAACCTTGAAAGCACCCAATCCACCCGCAACCAACTGCTGATGCGCATTTTGAGCGAGATTGGTCTGGTGGAAAATCGCGGTTCGGGTATTGAAGCAATGTTGACTTCGCTCCGTGAGGCGCATTTAGAGCCGCCGCGATTCCGGGATACACGCACCTACTTCACAGTCACATTCTCCAACCAGACCTTGCTCGACCCGGAAACCGTTGCCTGGTTGAACTTTTACGCCAGCCTGCCGATTAACCCACACCAGCGCACTGCTCTGGCTTATTTGCACCGTCACAAGCAGATTACCAACCCGGATTATTGCCGCTTGAATAATGTGGATAGCCTGGTAGCCACGCGTGAACTGCGCGGGTTAGTGGAAGCTGGGGCGATTGCAATGCATGGATCAAGGCGATGGGCATATTACTCACTGGTTGACAAAGCGACCGTGCCACAAATAATCGCAGAATTATTACCAGATATTACCCCTCGCCAACAGGCTGCCTTGGAATACCTACGCCAACATGGCCAGATTACCAGCGCAGATTACGTACGTCTTTCTGGCGGAAAAATCACGCAGCGGACGGCCCAAAATGACCTCTCTAAGCTAGAAAAATTGGGCTTGTTGCGCCGAATAGGAAGCAAGCGTGCCACCTATTACATTCTGATTTCCGATAATTTCCGATAATTTCCGAAATCCCTCGCTAGCGCCAGGGTTTTCCCAAGGTATCAAATTGAAGCTGATTATACGCGACGGTGTACCGCATAAACTATCAGACAATCCCGATTATGAGAGACCTGAACGAAATTAACCGTTTGATCGCTGCAACCGATGCAGAACTCTCAGAGCTGAACACTCGCCGATCTGAACTCATAGCGCGAGTAGCAGAATTACAACATGAAAAAGCGACCCTGCTCCGGCCACCTGAATCGCCGAGTCTTGATGATCGCCAACCAATTGTCACCAACCAATCCTCTCAGGAAGAGAAGATTGCTCTCTTCCGCAGCCTGTTCCGCGGGCGTGAGGATGTGTATCCCCGGCGTTTCGAAAGTGTGAAGACGGGCAAGAAAGGCTATCAGCCGGTTTGCCGCAATGGGTGGGTAAGCGGGGTTTGCGAAAAGCCAAAGATTCATTGCGAAAATTGTGCCCAACGAGAATTTCTTCCAGTCACAGATATCGTTGTCCGCAACCACCTTCAAGGCTTCGATCCCCAAGATAAATCAGGGCGTGGTTTTACGATTGGTGTCTATCCGATGCTGCCAGATGAAACCTGTTGGTTCCTGGCAGTGGATTTCGATAAGGCATCCTGGCAAGAAGATGCTCGTGCTTTGCTGGAAACCTGTTCGCTATTTAATGTTCCCGCCGCGCTAGAGCGGTCACGTTCAGGTAATGGTGGGCATATTTGGATATTCTTCGCCGAACCAGTTCCAGCAACTCTGGCTCGTCAGATAGGGGCATTCTTGCTTTCTCAAACCATGGAGCGGCGACCAGAGATCGGGCTGGATTCCTATGATCGTTTCTTTCCCAGCCAGGATACGCTCCCCAGAGGTGGCTTTGGCAATCTGATCGCGCTGCCGTTGCAAAAGAAGCCACGTGAAAACAGCAACAGCGTATTTATGAATGAGCAGTTTGATCCGTACTCTGATCAATGGGCTTTTCTTGCATCTTTGCGTCGGATGAGCAGCTCGGAAGTAGATGCAGTTGTCAGGCGAGCTGAGAAACAGGATGAATTACTGGGCATTCGGTTGCCGGCGACCGATGAAGATGATGATCGTCCCTGGGCTGCGCCTCCGTCCAGAAAGCGCGCCGAACAGCCAGTGGTTGGGCTGTTGCCTGAGCAGCTCGACCTGGTGCTGGGCAATCAAATCTATATTCCCAAATCAGATCTGACGCCTTCCCTGCGCAATCGTCTGATTCGCCTGGCAGCCTTTCAAAATCCAGAATTCCACCAGGCGCAAGGAATGCGGCTATCTACCTTTGGTAAGCCGCGCGTTATCAGTTGTTGTGAGGATTTTCCGAAACATTTGGGGCTGCCGCGGGGCTGTCTGGATGAATTGCTTGCCTTGTTGACGTCACTAAACATCAAGATAAACCT
>JAQBDA010000056.1:0-29495 GCA_032124675.1 Chloroflexota bacterium | reverse complement strand
GAGGAGTGAAGATGACAGACTGAGCCAGACCTTTGCCGCATTGGCAAGCTCAACTCGACGGGCGATTTTAGCACGTTTAGCGGAAGGTGAAGCAACCGTGAACGAACTCGCAGAGCCGTTTGACATGAGCTTGCCTGCCATTTCTAAGCACATCAAAGTATTGGAGCGTGCCGGGCTGATCACACAGGGGCAAAAAGCGCAGTATCGACCCTGCACCATCGCAGTAACGCCCCTTATAGAAATTTCCAGGTGGACAGAGCAGTACCGCCATATCTGGGAGGCACGCTTTGACCGCATAGACGATTATATTAATCAATTGAATGACAAGGAGACTTTTAATGAGTAACACCACCGTTTCTAAAGATGCAGTTGTAATTGAACGTACTTTCGATGCACCCGTAGAACTCATCTGGCAAATGTGGACAAACCCCGAACAGTTCAAAAATTGGTACGGGCCAAAAGGTTTCACCGTGCCGGTTGCCGACATGGAACTGCACATCGGCGGCAAACGCCTGGTTTGCATGGCCTCGCCGGATGGCAGCATGAAAATGTGGACGACAGGTGAATACACGGAAATTGTCCCCAATGAGCGCCTGGTCTACACCGAAAGCCATGCTGATGAAAATGGCAATATAGTTTCGCCATCCGCCATGGGGATGCCTGAGGGGTATCCCGCGACGACTGAAATCACTGTTCTGTTGGAAGATCTTGGTGGACGTACAAAAATGGTGCTGACGCACGCCGGTGTACCAGCAGTCTCAGGCGCAGGCGGCGGTTGGGAACAAGCTTTCGATAAGTTGGCAGACCATATCGAAACTATCCTCAACGACGAATAATAGGGCAGGTTTGTTAAGGGTTATACTCGGGATAGCATTATCCTCGAACATATCTCAGGGCAATTATGTGCTATATCGCATGATTGCCCTGAAGATTAAATCGCACCCATAGCGCAGCAGTTCAATGGAAACGGCCATTCCCAAACACCCCCAATTTCCCTGGGAACTGCCTAATATTTATAAAATCGATTCGTGTAAAATTGTGGATGCAGGATTTTGCATTCCTGTTTTTTCATAAAGGAATTCCATGAGTGTACCTATAGTCCTCTCACACTACCAGACACAATCTTTGCGAGGTGCTTTTTCCGTGGGTCACTCGAGCGTCGAGATATCCCCAGACCTGGGTCTATCCACAATCCAGGTTGGGATCGATGCAGAAGGTGTCCATTTCCCGAATGGGGAGTTGCTGGATTGGCAAAGTGTCGATACTATCGATACATCGGAGAACAATTGCTTCACCATGGAAGACGGCAGCTTACGGAAGATTCTCCTATTCTCCGAACAATCAGACCAGGTTTACAGCCTGATGCCTACCGCTGGCGCACCGACCATGCTGGTTTCCGGCCTCCCGATGCACCGCATCAAGGGCACAGATCCGGGTCAGGACACATTGGAAAAAGTCAAATCTATAAAGCCTGTCAGCGGTCAGGTACTGGATACAGCCACCGGTCTGGGCTATACTGCGATCCAGGCCAGCCGTACCGCCACCCATGTCACCACGATTGAGTATGAGCCCGTGGCGCTTGAAATCGCCCGGCTGAACCCCTGGTCCCGGGCATTGTTCAACACTCCAAACATCACGCAGCTCATAGGTGATAGTTTCGACATCGTCCAGACACTCGAAGATGAGGCTTATGCACGCATTATCCACGATCCACCGGTGTTCGCCCTCGCGGGGCACTTATATTCAACAGAGTTTTACCTGGATCTGTACCGGGTGCTGCAGCCCCACGGACGTATATTCCACTATATCGGCAACCCCGAGAGCAAATCGGGGGCTGGAATGACGCGCGGAGTGGTCAGACGGTTGAAGCAGGCCGGTTTTCGTCGTGTGCAGGAAGCCCGGCGTGCGTTCGGAGTTGTCGCATACAAGTGATGCGAGCTGCCGGTTTATCTTTGCTATAATCACTGAATAACCTATGAATGATATTACGCCTCCAGAAAACTTTATCCAAGTACCCTCGTCTGTAGAGGGTATTGCCGTGTACGCCCCTGCGCCACCTGAAGAATCACCGCAGCGGGAAACTGTGGAATTCAAATGTCCGCAGTGCGGTGCAACAACGGCATTCTCAGCCGAAGGTGAAGGTCTGACCTGCACGCACTGCGGCTATTTCGAGCCGGCGAAGAGTGATGCCGTCGGGAAGCGAGCCCCTGAATACGAGTTCACCGTCGAGACTATGCAGCGGGCCGCCCACGGCTGGGGTGAAGCCCGCAAAGATCTGGCCTGCCAGAGCTGTGGGGCGGTGGCCTCTATCTCTGCTGAGTCGCTGACCCATACCTGCGCCTTCTGCGGGTCGAACAAAATCATTCAGCGCCAGGCTGCTCAGGATATGCTCCGGCCGCGCTTCCTGGTCCCTTTTAAGATTGATGCTTCCGCCTGCCATAAACTTACCGGTGAGTGGCTGGGCAGCTCCTGGATGGTGCCCGGCAGCTTGAAACAGCTCGCCAGGGTAGCTGATTTCACCGCAGTATACTTACCTTATTGGACGTTTGATGCGCTGACCAGCGCTTCATGGAAGGCCGAGGTTGGCCATGCACGCACCAGGCGCTACCGGGAAGGCGGTAAGTGGAAGGAGCGTATCGAGATTGAGTGGCGCTGGGAGTCCGGACAGGTGCAGCTAAATATCGATGACCTGATCGTCGAGGGTACAGGTAAGCTCAGCCGCCTCTTGCTGGAGCGGCTTAAGCGCTTCGACCTGGCAGCGCTGACCCCATACGAGCCAAAATTCCTGGCAGGCATGCAGGCGCGCGCCTACGACATCTCCCTGGAGGATGCCTGGAAGGTCGCCCGCCAGAAGATGCGCGAGCAAACGCGCCAGGCCTGCCGCTCCCAGGCCAGCACCAGCATGCTGCGCAACTTCAGCATGAACCTCGACTTCAGCCAGGAGACCTGGCGCTATATCCTTCTGCCGGTATATGTGGCTGCATACCGCTACCAGGGGAAATCCTACCAGGTGATGGTCAACGGGCAGACCGGTGTCGTCGCCGGTCAGCGCCCGGTCGACTGGACCCGCATCTGGCTGGTTGTAGCTGCCCTGCTTGCGCCGGGCGTGCTGCTCGGCTTGCTGGGTCTGGTCACCCTGGTATTCGCCGGGTTAGGGGTGGCAATCGGCGGCTTTGGCTTTATCCTGCTGGTGGTTGGAATCTTGATCGCAGTGATCATTGTCCTCAACGCTATGAAGATGGATGATATATGACATCAAAAAGCACTTCTGAATGGGGTTTCGAGCCTGCCATCACAGCCTGCGATCAATGCGGCTGGAGCTACCTGGTGCCGGCGAGTGCTCTACCGGCCTCCTCTGGTTCCCCAATGCGCTGCCCGCACTGCTTTACCGGAGGGCTATCGCCGCTGGAAGGTAACCCTGAGCAGCTCGACCAGAAACTGCCCCGCGTATCACCGCCTGAGCTGCTGCTGCCTTTTCACCTGCAGGCAGATAAGTTAGCCGGTCAGATACAATCCTTCTCGAAAGGGATCCCCTTCGCACCGGTTGATCTCAATCCACAGGCACTCGCCAGCCGCTTGAAGCGCGTCTACCTTCCCCAATGGCTGGTGGATGTAGGTGTCAAGGCCGGCTGGCAGATGGAAGCTGGTTTCGATTACGAAGTGGTCAGTCATCAAGAACGCTACAGCGATACAGGCGGCGGTTGGACAACCCGTGAGGTGAAGGAGACGCGTATACGCTGGGAACCGCGCCAGGGGAATCTGGATCGCAGCTACCCCAACCGGACTGCCCCTGCCCTTGAAACTCACGACCGGTTGCGCGGCGAGCTTGGTGATTACGACCTCTCTGCATCCCAGCCATACCGGAGCGAGGATGCACAGGAAGCATTTATCCGCCTGCCAGACCGGGATCAGACAAACGCCTGGCCGGAAGTGATCCCTGTGCTGCAGGCTGCTGCGTCGCGAGAATGCCAGCAGGCTGCCGGAGCAGACCACCAGCGCGATTTCCGGTGGGAGCCGGATTACTACAGCCAGAACTGGACCCTGCTGCTGCGACCGGTATTTACGAGCTACTATATGGACGACCAGAACCAGCCGCAGCCGGTGCTCATCAACGGGCAAACCGGGCAGATCAGCGGTAAGCGGCGCGCCTCGTTAAAGCGCGCTCAGCGAACCGCGCTGCTGGTACTGGCAGCAGCTATTTTTATTTTCCTGTTCAGCGTTATTCTCCTGCTGGGGGGCATTGCACTGCCTATCCTGGTGCCAGTGGGTGGCATGGGCCTGCTCGTCGCATTGCTGGTGGGTCTGGGGGCGATCGTTCCGCCCGTCCAGGTCTGGCAGTTCAACCGATCTAACCGATAAAGGTAAAACAGAATAGACGAGCTCGTGTGAATGATGCCTATCGATATCGCCTCCATCCTGGAAGTGTTGATGTTCGGGCTGACACTATGGCTGGGTTCGTTCCTGATCGCCCGCAGCCATCCAGGGCATGGGTTGTCCTTGACCGGGGTCGGTCTGTGCAGCTATGCCCTGGCGCTGGCTTCAGGGAGCCTGCTGGCATTGTCATCGAGCGATAGCACTGCAATGCTGCTGGAACGCGTGCGGTGGATCTTTTTATCGCTGCCAGCATTCTTCTGGGCTGGGGCGATATTGCGTATGACGGAGATCGAAGGATCGATCCAGCCTTCCCTGCGCAGAGGGTTGAGCATCCTTTTGCTGATCGCCGCTGTCTCCGCTATCCTGCTGCTCTCAGTGGCGAGTCTGGGGGTCGACAGCAGCCTGGGAACTACAGCGGCTGCCTACCCGGTCTTCGCGGTGGCGGTGATCGTCCCGCTGGCGGTTGGATTGTGGTCGATGAGATATGTCTTCACCGACTTCCGGAAGCGCAAGCCTTATCTACTGCTGGTCCTGGCAGGGCTGCTGTTTACAACAGTGATCGTATTCCTTTTGCTGCCAATCTATTGGCTGCCCTCGCGCTGGCTGGTCCTGGCAGGTAGTTTTGACCTGCTGCTGCTCGGGCTGTCGATGGCGCTTCTGGACTCTTACGAAGAGGGGGAAGCGATACTACCGGATATGTCCCGCTCCCTGGGCATGTCTGCTCTGGTGGGCCTGGTTTTTGGCGGGCAGGTAATCATGCTGATGTACCTGGCGACCGGTCTGACCTCCGGCACACTGCTGCTGCTCCTGGGGACTCTGGCTGCCTCTATACTGTGGCAGACCTTCTCCGACTCAATTCAGGCGCTACTCGACCGGTTCGCATTCAGCAAACAGCCAGACCTGGTTTCCAGTCGGGCAGCCTTGCGGACGGAAAGCCGCAGCCTGACCCGCAGGGATGTGCAGGTCGATCCTACAGCAGTCAATGAGGTGGAGTTTGCCCGTCTCACCCGGCGCGCGCTCAGCCATTACAATGATCTGCCCCGCCTGGCAAGCAGCCCGCTGACACGTCTGCCGATCATCGAAATCCGCCTGCATGACCGCGGTGCTGGCGGAGAGACGCTGGAGGGTGCGGCTGAACTGAAGGCACTCCTCGCTGAGAGCATCGAAAAACTCAAGCCGCGCGAGAAAGGGGAGTTCGGCACCTCTGATGAGTGGCGCTTTTACAACGCTCTGTATTACCCTTATATCGTCGGGTTGAGACCGTACAGCCGGAGAGAACATCTCGATGCGCTGGACGAAACCAGCCGGGAAGCATTTGAATGGTTTAGGGTCATGGTCCCGGAGCGCACTCTGTATAACTGGCAGAGTGCGGCTGCCCGGTTGGTCGCTCAAGACCTGCGCGAGCGCTCAAACTGGCAGTAGATGGCAGTGTTTTGTATCGACTTGGCACCAGAATTTTGTGTACCATGGGATTGTCACGTAGAGATCAGCTCATCAATTGACGATGATCTTATTCGAGACAAATCCACTAGCACAAGGAGAAATCCCATGGACGCACAAATCGTTCAATCCACCCCCAAAACCGGCCCGCTGCGCACAGCCCTGAGAGCCAACACGGTCTTCTCGCTGCTCAGCGGCCTGGTCTTCACCCTGGACTCGGCTGCCCTGGCAAATCTGACCGGCATTCAGCCGCCGCTGGTCTTTATCCTGGTTGGTTTGCCGCTCGCGGTGTACGGGCTACTGCTCTGGATGCTGGCCTCTCAGAGTGAGTTAAACCCCAACCTGATAAGAGGCGTGATCATCGCTGACGCCATCTGGGTAGCGGGGAGCATCGTCTTGCTCTTATCCGGCTGGCTGCCGCTGACAGCTGCCGGGAAGTGGCTGGTCGCCCTGCTGGCAGATGCTGTGGCAGTTCTGGCAGTCCTGCAATATCTCGGTCTCAGGCGCGCAATGGCTGGGTGAGATCCCAGCAGATGTTTCTATAGCCTTCATGACGGGTGCCGCTCAAAGCGAGCGGCACTCAATTTTTCGTGCTAATTCAATACCCTGTCCTGGGGACGATCATCCCGATCTCTCTAACCTGTCCGTTCAACCACAGCCAGATATCGTCACTTGGATAGTAAGAGATCCATAAGAGTTCCCTGAAAATTCTCACACCTTGCTTTTCTTCTCTACCAGATGGGGTAGAATACTACCTTGTGTCTGCCTCTGGATCCACTCGTCTGAGCCTCGGCTTTTCCTTGCTGTTAGTGGTTGTGATTGCTCTCCTATCTCTCTACTTCATCGATTTCGAAGAAGTAGGTTGGCAGCTCCGCCAGGCTGACACGCGCTACCTCGCCCTAGCCGGGCTGATGCTCCTGGGTGGTTTCGTCATTCACAGCCTGCGCTGGCGGAACTTGTTAAAACGCCAGACATCAATCGCAGAAACATTTCATGCTACAAACCTGGGTAATCTGGTGAATATGATCTTGCCAATGAACCCCGGAGATGCGCTTCGGATCTGGTTCGTCAATCGCAGTTCAGCGATTGGAGTTGGGCAGGGAACATCCAGCATCGTTATCGAGAGATTATTCGAGAATATCATGCGCCTGCTGGCATTGAGTGGGATGCTGGTTTTTGGAACGGGGTTCATCAACAGCACATTAAGTGTTGTCATCGGGCTGGCAGGATTCTTAGGTGTAATTTTGACTGTGCTGATCTGGATGATAAAAAACCGGCAGCGAGTCCTGCAAAGCTGGCCGCGTATTCTTGGTCGACTACCCCGTCTAAAGCAGGAAAGCGTTCATCAAATGCTCGCAGAACTGTTGGATTCCCTGGTAGCGATGTCCTCACCCCGCCAGATTGCAGCCGCGACGCTGAACAGTTTCCTTGCCTGGGGGCTCTTCTTCGGATTTCACTATTTCACTTTACAGGCACTGAATTTTTCGATCAGCCAGCAGCAAATGCTGGCACTTTCTTTGGGCACCCTAATGATGATCCCGCCTTCCTCGCCGGCACTGCCTGGGGTATTCCACGCTCAGATTGTGCTGCCTTTTGCCGCTTTGGGAATTTCCAGCAGCCACCTCATCGCCTATGCCATCGTTCTGCACGCGCTGGAAGCGGGCATTATCCTCTCCCTTGGATTACTCGCCTTGCTGTTCAGCGGCATCTCTTTGGGGGATTTGCTCAGCCGTAGAGGAATTGCACCAGCACCTGTGGTATCACAGCTATACTCTGGCGATTGACGGTTCAGGTCTGGCATTGCGGGCAGAAATAGCATGATCCGCCCAAACTTATCCCAGACTGCCCACTTCTGCCTCCACCGCCTCCAGAATTTCGCAGGATTTTATCAATGCCATCATCGCATTGTGGTCTGGATACAGCGGTCGGTCTACATCCAGGTGGTGGACGTGCTGGCGGATAACCTGCCGGGCAACCTGCACTCCCTTACCGGGGGTGAACTCTCGGAAGTCCAGCGCCTGGGCGGCAGCCATAAACTCGATCCCCAGCACGCCGTAAGCATTCTCCATGATCTGAGCGTTCTTGATGGCGGTGTTCATACCCATCGATACGAAGTCCTCCTGGTCGGCAGCAGCAGGGATCGACTGGATGCTGGCGGGCATGGAGAGGATGCGCTGCTCGACGATCAGGCTGTCGGCTGTGTACTGGCTCAACATCATGCCGGAGAACATCCCTGCTCCCTTGGTCAGGAAATCGGGCAGTCCCTGCGAGAGGCAGCTGTTGGTCAGCCGGTTCATCCTTCGCTCGGAGAGCACGCAGATCATGGTGATGGCTGCGCCGGCCATATCCATCGGAAGGGAGACAGGCGAGCCTTGAAAGTTCGCCCCAGTGAGTGTCAACTGATATTCTGGCAGGAAGATCGGATTGTCTCCGACCCCATTCAGCTCGATCTCGACCTGGCTGCGTGCGTATGCCACTGCGTCGTGAGCGGTACCGATGACCTGCGGAGATGAGCGCATCGAGTAGGCATCCTGCACTTTGGTTCTCATTTTTCCTGTGGTCAAGTCGCTGCCTGCAATGCATTTCATGATTGCCTGCGCCGAGCGCATGGCTCCCGTGAAGCCACGCAGCTCGTGCAGACGGATGTCGTAGGGTTTCAAGTTTGCCAGCAGCGCCTCCAGGCTCATGGAGCAGGCGATCTCGGCTTGCTTCAGCCAGCGGTCCATGTCATACAAGTGCAGGGCGCTCATAGCAGTCAGCAGGTTGGAGCCATTGATGGCAGCCAGTCCATCGCGTGCCTGCAGGTTTGGGACCGGTATTCCGGCTCGCCGCATAGCGACATCACCGGGCAATCGCTCCCCCTGGTAGAAAGCCTCCCCTTCACCCATAAGCAGCAGTGCCAGCTGCGCCATGGGCGCCAGGTCACCGCATGCCCCCACGGATCCTTTCTGGCACACTACTGGGGTGACACCCTTATTGAGCATATCGATCAGGGTCAGGGTTATCTCCGGGCGACAGCCTGAATTACCATGCGCATGGACATTGACGCGCCCAACCATCGCCCCGCGTACATACTCTTCCGGAGCAGGGTCTCCAATCCCGGCTGCATGATTGTAGATCAGGTAGCGCTGGAACTCTTTGACTTGATCGTCATCTAATAATACCTCCGAGAACTCGCCGATACCGGTGTTAGTGCCGTACATGATCTCGCGCGCGGCCAGCTTCTGCTCCAGCATGCCACGGCATACTTTTATCCGCTCCAGGGCATCAGGGTGAAGCATTACTTTTTCCCCATGCCGGGCAATGCGGACCAGTTTTTCGATGGTCAATCCGGAGCCGTCAATTGTAATGGTCATTTATCTCTCCTGAGACGATCTGTGTTCATCCGTGTGCCGTAATCATACATTAAACCGGAAGAAGATCACATCCCCATCTTTGACAAGGTATTCCTTACCTTCCAGGCGCATCTGACCGGCAGCTTTCACTGCTGCGTCGCTGCCATATTTGATAAATGTCTCGCAGGGGACTACCTCGGCGCGGATAAAACCACGCTCGAAGTCGGTGTGGATCGTTCCGGCAGCTTTGGGCGCTGTTGTTCCGACCGGGATTGTCCAGGCGCGAACTTCATTCTCATTCTTGGTGAAGAAGCTGATCAGGTGCAGCGCCTGGAAGCTTTTCTGGATGACCTGCTCCAGCCCGCAGCACTCAACACCGACCAGCTCCATGAATTCCTGCTTCTCATCGGCAGTCATCTCCAGCATGTCAGCTTCCAGACGGGCGGAGAGCACGACTATCTCAGCCGCCTGTTCTGCCGCCACCTGTACCACTGCATCCAGATAGGGGTTTTGTGGTCCGAATCCGGTCTCGTCGACATTGGCCGCATAAATGACCGGCTTGGCGGTCAGGAAGCGCATCTCCTGCACCAGCGATTGGATGATCTCGCTTCCCAGCTCCATGGTGCTGGAGACCGGTCTCCCGGACTGCAGGTGTTCCTGGAGTCTCAAGGCAGCCTCCAGGACGGGCAGCAGCTTCTTATCACCCTTCACGGCGCTGCCCAGGCGTTCGATCTTGCGTTCCAGCTGCTGTAAGTCGGATAGGATCAGCTCCAGGTTGATCACCTCGATATCCTCTCGTGGGTCAGGCTGGTCGCTGACGTGTACCACATTGGGATCGTCGAAGCAGCGTACCACGTGCACAAGGGCACTGGTACTGCGTATTTGGTCCAGGAACTGGTTCCCCAGACCTTCACCGCGGCTGGCACCTTTCACCAAACCGGCAATGTCGACAAACTCAATGGATGCCTGGATGGCGTTTGGGACATTCTCCAGTTCCCGCAGCTTCTCAACACGTGGGTCGGGAAGCGGCACGACCGCCCGGTTAGGGTGTATGGTTGTGAAGGGGAAGTTCGCCACATGGGCTTGCTGCACGCCGCACAGGGCGTTGAAGGTAGTGCTCTTACCGACGTTGGGAAGTCCGACGATGCCGATGCTGAGTGCCATGGGTCAATTCGTTTAGGTACAGAATGAGTATCTTAATACGCTCATGAATATGGCTATTCACATTCATTATACAAGAGATTGCCTGTTGATTAATAGGTAATCCGGCTGTGCTCACCTATGCGTTCGAACAGGTTTGGCTCAGTTCGCGACCATCTGCAGGAAGATAGTAACGGGGTTGTGCTAACATCATATCTGTGGAAGATACGAGTATAATTTCCAGGTTCAACTGCGGAGGTCACTTGGATGGGACTGCTGTAAAAACGGAATATTCACGCTTCCGGCGCGGATACATGATCTGCCTGGTTGCAACGGTGCTGTGGTCTTTCACAGCGATTTTCATCAGCTACTTATACCAGAGATACCAGCTGCCAGCCCTGGTGTTGGCGTTCTGGCGCGATTTACTGGTCGCGGGGGCGCTGGCTTTGGTGTTCATCATCCTCAAACCAGCGCTTTTGAGAGCCGGGCGAACAAACCTGCCTTTCCTGGTTGCCTATGGACTGGTCCTGGCGGTGTTCAACTCCACCTGGACGGTATCGGTGGTGTTTAACGGCGCGGCTGTATCCACAGTTCTGGCTTACAGTTCGGCGGCTTTCACGGCGATAATGGGTTGGTGGCTGTGGGGAGAGAGCCTGGGGTATCGTAAGATCCTGGCCGTGATCTTCAGCATTTCTGGGATCATATTGGTTGCCGGCGCCTATGACCCAACTATATGGCAGCTCAATCCATTAGGGGTTATCACTGGCCTGGTGTCGGGAGTCACCTTCGCAGGCTACAGCCTGATGGGCAAAGCATCCTCAAAGCGTGAGATCAATCCCTGGACAACGCTGCTCTATGCCTTCCTCTTCGGAGCGGTATTCATCCTCGGATTTAATATATTAGAAGGATGGCTGCCAGAGGGGATTGCATCGACGGAACTTTTATGGCTTGGCGGAGCGTTGGATGGCTGGTTGGTGCTCGTGCTGCTGGCAATCGGGCCTACAATCGGCGGTTTTGGGCTGTATATGGTCAGCCTTGGCTACCTGCCGGTGAGTGTTGCCCAGCTGATTGCTACCATCGAGCCGGTGCTGACAGCCGTCTGGGCATTCCTGCTGCTGGGCGAGCGTCTGAGCGGGCTGCAAATTGCAGGTAGTGTGTTGATTCTCTCGGGTGTGCTTCTGCTGCGCGCAAGAGAGTAGGGGTCAAGCATTATCGAGGCGTTTTTGGTAGGCTAGAGGTTGGAAAACGGCTTATTTCTTCTTCTCCTATGTGAGAGCCTGGATTGGCGCACCCGGCTCTCATCATTTTAACCCCCGAATACCAACTCGCTGAGAATTGCCAGAGTCTCCTGCTTTCCCCCCATGCCCAGCTCACCCCCGGGTCCTACGCAGGAAGGGCAGCCATCCAGACACTCGCAGGTCATAACCAGCTCCTGAGCACGCCTAAGCAACATATCATGGATTGAAAACAAATGCTGGCTCAGTCCGATCCCCGCTGGCACCTGGTCGTAGATCACCACCGCGGGTAGTCCTTCACACAGGGTTGACTGCGGGTCGGCGTGAACGCCCAGGTCGCGCGAATCACACATTAAGAAAAGCGGAGCCAGGTGCCCGAGCACGAACGCCAGCCCTGCCAGACCGCTGCGCACCCGCACTGCGGTCTCCGCCCGGTGGTGGCAGTTAGGGCACAGGGTGACCAAGTTCTCCATCCGGTTGGCCCGCTCAAAGTTCACCAGTCCATTAGGATCCTGGAAAGTGCGCAAGGGGGTGATGTGGTGTACGTCGTGTTCGCGCTCCGCCTCTCCAGCACCACAAACCTGGCAGTGATAGCCATCCCGCAGCCGGACCTCGGCCCTCCTCTTCTGCCATCCAGGACCATAAATATTCGGGTCGCTGCGCCATAAGCCGCTCTGGCGCAGTTTCTCGATAGTCTCCTCCTGCAATGCCAGCCAGTAGCCGGTTGTGTCCAGGCTGGTTGGGGGCAGATCGAGCGGTTCAATACCCAGCTGTTCGTGGGTGTACCATTTGACCATCCGGTAGCCGATTACCTGGTTGGTGACCCGGATCTCACCATAGTACTTCATGCAGCCGGCAGCCGAATCCTGGTCTAACAGCTCCAAAAGTTCAACGCTGCTCTCACGACGTGGTTCTGTGTAGTAATCGCCGTTCTGGCGTTTGAGATAGGCGATCTTATTCTCAAGGTCCAGCTCCACCACCAGATACGACTGTGCTTCGTGGAGATAGACAGCGCCTGGATGGACCATCCAGTGGGCGCTGGTATAGTCCACCTCGCCGATGCTGGTTTGATTTCCATCCCCTGATATCTGCAGCACTACGTTTTGTGGGCTGGCGCTGCGCAGCGAGACCTGCTGCGCTGGATACCCTTCGCTCATCCAGAAATAACGTCCATTCGATTGGTGCAGCACGCCTTCCGCCTGAAGGAAGTCCAGGAACTCTGCGGTCTGTTCTGCTGGCAGACTGCCAAATGGCTCACCTGTCTGAAAGGGGAGCTCGAATGCAGCACAGCGCAGGTGATTGAGCAGGATAAGCAAGTTATCCGGATTGACCAGACCCTGCTCCGGAGTGCGCTGGAAAATGAACTCCGGGTGGTGAGCGAGAAATTGGTCCAGCGGATCGGCAGTTGCAACCAGTACTGCCAGAGAAAGATCATCCCTGCGCCCGGCACGCCCGGCCTGCTGCCAGGTTGCGGCAATGCTGCCGGGATAGCCAACCAGCAGGGAGGCTCCCATAGCGCCGATATCGATACCCAGCTCAAGGGCATTTGTGGCGACCACTGCACGCACCTGCCCGCTGCGCAGGCCGTGTTCGATCTGCCTGCGTTCCTGAGGCAGGTAGCCGCTGCGATAGCCGCGGATCTCCTTTTCGCCTGCCGGGCCGCCGCCCCAGCCGCGTTCGGCTGAAGCCTGCTGCCTCAGATAGGTAAGGACAAGCTCTACTCCGCGCCTCGACCTTCCGAAGATGACCGTCTGCAGACCGTAGGCCAGCAGATCGTCTGCCAACCGTACGCTCTCCTGCACCGCGCTGCGCCTCAAGCCAAGCTCCGGGTTGACCACCGGCGGGTTGTAGATCAGGAAGCTCCTGGCTCCCCGGCTGGCTCCATCCTGGTCGATGACCGTCACCGGTGCCTCCAGCAGTTTCTCTGCCAGCTGCTGCGGATTGGCGATGGTGGCAGAAGCCAGGATGAAGCGCGGGTCTGCCCCATAAAAGCGCACAATCCGCCTCAAGCGGCGCAAGACATTGGCGACATGTGAGCCGAACACTCCACGATAAACGTGCATCTCGTCGACGACGACGTAGCGCAGGCTGCGGAAGAATTCTGCCCAGATGGTGTGGTGGGGCAGGATGCCGGTGTGGAGCATATCTGGGTTGCTGAGCACCAGGCGTACATTCCGGCGGATGGCAGGGCGGGCGTGGGCGGGCGTGTCACCGTCATAGATCGCCGCAGAGACCGCGGGCAAATCCAGCGCGTGCAGGTTGGCAAGCTGGTCCTGTGCCAGGGCTTTAGTGGGGAAGAGATAAAGCGCCCGGGAGGCACTGTCCGCCAGCAGATGATCGAGCACCGGCAGGTTGTAGCACAAGGTCTTCCCGCTGGCTGTTCCGGTGACCACAGCCAGATGGTCGCCTGACCTGATTGTCTGCCATGCGTGGAGCTGGTGGCTGTATAGCTGCTGGATACCCTGCCTGTGCATGGCTTGCAGAAGTGCAGGGTGCAGCTCTTCCGGCAGCGCCGCCCATTGCGCAGGTTTTGATGGCAGCTGCTCCCAGGCAGTGATATTATCTGCCACGGACGGGTCTGCCCGCCAGCGGCTGAGCAATTTCCCGGCATCCGACATGGTCAATTGATCTCTGGCTGGTCCAGGGCCAGCGCGGCCGCGCCCCACAACGGGGCGTCATCTCCCAGGGCGGCGGGCAGGATATCGAATCCCACCTCCGGGAGGGCGGTGCTTCGGGCGGTCTCCTCAACTGTCTGCCACCACCTGGCACCAGATTTAGTCACCCCACCGCCCAGAATAAAGCGCTGCGGGTTGATCAGGTTGGCAGCATTACCAATCCCCACGCCCACAGCTCGGGCAGAGCGATCCAGCAGCTGCCCTGCCAGTCGGTCACCCAGGGCCGCAGCCTGGCTGATCAGCGTCCCATCGATCGCCTCCAGGTTCCCGCCGCTCAGCTCCCGCAGGATGCTACCCTGACCGGAGTTCTCGTATAAGTGCCGGCGGGCGTCCTGTTCCATATACCGCCCGGAAGCCAGCCTCTCCACGCAGCCGTTTTTACCGCACAGACAGCGCGGACCACCCGGATCGACCACTGTGTGACCGATCTCTCCTGCCATGCCGTCAGCGCCGCGCCAGATCTTCCCATCCAGGATGATCCCGCCGCCAACACCGGTGCTGACGGTGATATATACCAGCGAGCGATAACCCGCGCCTGCACCAAAGCGCTGCTCTCCCAGAGCCGCGCTGTTGGCGTCGTTATCTAGCGAGACCGGTGCGCCGAACTCCTTTTGAAGGGCTTCTGCAAGCGGCATATCCTCCCAGCCGGGTACATGATGGGAAAGGCGCACCTTCCCCGCTCGTGAGTCTACCGGTCCGCCAAAGCTGACCCCTATTGCGGCAGGCACCAGACTGCCAAGCAGACGCCTGGCAAGCGCGAGCATGGCTTCCAGGTCATAACGGGCATCCGCATTGGGCGGAGAGTAAACCTGCTCCCGGGTGTGCCAGCCGCTCTGTCCACTCTCAAGCACCCCGGCAGTGTGCTTGGTGCCGCCGAAATCAAGTGCCAGGATGATCATCTCAGCCTGTGATTGCCTGAGCAGCCAGCCGTTTCATGTGCGCCAGGATCGCTGAGAAGCCGTTCATCCGCTGCATGGTCAGCATACTTTCCAGACCCATGGCGAAGAAGAAATCGTTCGGCACGCTGAGCACCTCTTCAGGTGTGGCACCGTCCAGTCCTGCTGCCAGGATGGCTGCAAAGCCGCGCACAGTCGGCGATTCTTCAGGTACATCGAAGTAGAAGGTCATGTGGTTCTCATTTAATCCCGAAGTTACGTATACAGGCGTCATGCACTCTTCAACCAGGTCCATGCCATCTCGTCTATTGACGAGCTTTTCCGGCAGTGCAGGCACTCGACCGGCATAATCCAGGAGCAGCTCGATCTTTTCGCGTCCTTCACAGTACTCGAATTCTTCGATGATCTCCTGCAGCTGTTGGGGAATAAAATTCTTGGTCTGATGCATACGTGCGACACCTCGTAATTTTTCTTATCAATTATACTATTGCGTCGAATCACCCATTGGGCATGGGTGATTTTTGTATCTCTATAGGATGATCACCCCCATATTCTCCAGAATCTTTGTCCAGGCAAAAGCTCCTGTCCTGGGATTAGTGCCCCACGATTTTTGAGGTGTTGAGCGCCGGTTCCCATATCAAAAATCGGGTACTCATCCGATTTACTGCCAGCGTGATATTCCCTATACTGTAATCAAGATTAGCCGCAGATTAATAAGCCCGGGAGATGTGCAGGTCTGCACCCCCCTGGGCGAAGCGAATCAAATGTTCAGCGAAGTGGAGGTAAGCATGAACGGCTCACTCGTAGTTATGACACTCTTTTTCATCCGGTTGGTTGTGCCCTTCATCATATTGATGACTTTGGGGACGCTGATCGATAGGCGCAGCCGGCAGCTTCATATCTAGATTAGAGAGGGGTGCGTGATGGACCCATTATCTGCTTTTCTAACAATCATTGTTGGCCTGCTGCTCCGCTTTGGGATACCGATAGCTCTGACCGCGGTTGTCATCTACCTGCTCAAACGGTTAGATGAACACTGGCAGGCAGACGCCAGGCGGGAGCTGATTGTTGCTCCGATGGCTCACAATACGGGCTGCTGGGATGTCAAGAACTGCTCTCCAGAGCAGCGCAAGAAGTGCAGCGCATATTCTCATCCTGAGACCCCCTGCTGGCAGCATTATCGTGACAAACGAGGTTATCTTCAGGAGCAGTGCCTGGGCTGTGATGTGTTCCGCCAGGCTCCTGTACCTGTGTCGGCGTGATCATTGTTGAAGAAATCATTTTTATCGGAGGCGAATGCTATGAAAAAATCACTATTACGCCTGGTCTACGGAGCGGTGTTTGCCATCCCTTTGATGTTGGTGACCTATGCTCTGGCGTTAGCGGCCGAGCAGAATCAGGGAGATATCCCTGCAACTTTGCCGCAAGGATCGACTGATTGTGGGTTATGCCATCAAGAATTCCAGCTTGCCTGGGAAAACAGCCGCCACGGCATGGCGACCACCGACCCGGCATTCCAGCTTGCCTGGGGTAAAGCGGGAAAACCGGGGGAATGCCTGGAGTGTCACGTGACCGGATATGATGCAGCCACCGGCACCTGGCAGGCAGATGGCGTCACCTGTGTCGCCTGCCATAACCCGATCCCGGAAAACCATCCCCTGGAACCGATGGGGTCCGACCGCTCATCCAATTTGTGCGGCACCTGTCATAATGAGACATTTTTCCAATGGCAGGTCAGCGGTCATCGCCAGGCAGGCCTGGACTGTTATGGCTGTCATGACCCGCATGCGACAGGCTTGAAAGCTGAGAACGAAGCCATGATGTGTGCCAACTGTCATCGCGACCGTTCTTCAAATTTCACCCATTCCGCTCACAGCCAGCAGGGTTTGACCTGTGCCAACTGCCATCTTGAAAATATCAACGGTTCCAGCGGTGAAGGGCATGGTACGAAAGACCACAGCTTCTTTGTCAGCCTGAACACCTGCAACAACTGCCATGTCTATCAGATGCACGATCCTATTGCAGTCCACCCGGAGCACCCAACCCCCGCGCCGGCCGATGCGATGTCATCTGTGGAGACGGTCGTGGTAACTCGTGAGCCGGTCCCGGTCAGCCCGATAGGATTTACAGCCTTGTCCGGTCTAGTGGGTGTCGCCCTGGGTGTCATCATCGCCCCGTGGATCGACCGCCTGCAGCGCCAACGACGCATCGAGGACGACTAGGAGAGACTATTATGAGTGATGATCAATTGAAAGCTTCACAAACAACCGCAGAAAAACATGGTCCACTGGGTCGCAGGACTTTCTTGAAGGTAGCGGCAGCCGGTACTGCGGCAGCGATCGGTTTTCGGAAGGTACGGCAGACAGGCGCTTCCAGCGGAGAAAAAGGCACTCACCAGTGGGCGATGGTCATCGACCAGGCGAAGTGTACCGGCTGCGGCTACTGCACCCTTGCCTGCCGGGCACACAACGACGTTCCGCCGGAAATCTCCTGGAACAGAGTGATCGAGACCGGTAAAGTCGGCGACCGGACGATATTCCTCTCTCGCCCATGCATGCAGTGCGAGCACGCACCCTGCGTGGAGGTATGCATGGTTGGTGCCAGCTACTATCGCCCGGATGGCATTGTGATGATGGATTACGACAAGTGCATCGGCTGCCGCTACTGCGAGGTAGCCTGTCCTTATGGAGCCAGAGCATTCAACTGGAAGAAATTCGATGGTCCAAACCCGGCAGTTCCTACCTGGGGGCAGCCGGAAGTACCCCGCCGCCCGCGCGGTGTGCCGGAAAAATGCTCTTTCTGCTACCAGCGCATCGATCGCGGCCTGATGTTGGGTCTAAAACCCGGGGTTGATAAGAATGCAACGCCGGCATGTGTGGTTGCCTGTCCGGTAGAGGCGCGGACGTTTGGTGATTTGAACGATCCTGAATCGATCGTCAGCAAGCAGCTGGCATCCAATCCCCATACCCGTCTGCGGGAGGATCTGGGAACCGGGCCGCGCGTATACTACCTGCCCGCTCACGAGGAGGTGAGTAATGAACAAGTCGGTTAAGCGCCTGCCGTTTTCCCTCTTCACGCTGTGGGTGGTCTTCCTGGGGGTGATCTTCGCAGCCGGTCTGGCTGGAATGGGGCTCGTCTTCTGGAAGGGGCTGTCTGTCACCAACCTGACCGACCTGGTGCCGTGGGGACTGTGGATTACCATCGATCTGTCCTCGATTGCCATGAGCGCAGGCGCATTTACACTGTGCGCCGCAGTCTACCTGTTGGGGTTGAAGCGCTTCCAGCCGCTGGCACGCACCGCAACCTTCATCGGACTGATCGGCTACAGTATGGCAGTGCTGACCCTCCTGCTGGATATCGGGCGCCCTGACCGCTTCTGGCATGCTATTGTGTACTGGAATACCCACTCCGTGCTGTGGGAAGTCACGATGTGTGTGACCCTGTACTTTAGCGTGCTGCTGCTTGAATCGCTGCCCATCTTTGGACAGATGCCGATAATCAAAAGACGTCTCCCGGGGGTCTCTGTAAAACTCACCAGCATGCATAAGCTGGCTCCATATCTGGCAATCGTTGGATTGGGATTATCCATGCTGCACCAATCTTCCCTGGGTGCCACTTACGGAGTGCTGAAAGCGAGACCCATCTGGTACCGTCCGGACCTGTCGGTGCTGTTTATGGTCTCCGCGATCGCAGGCGGCATCTCGCTGACCCTGCTGGTCACCATGCTGGCAGGGCACTTATCCCCTTCTATCAAGATCAAAGATGACCTGGTGGAGCGGCTGGCGCTGGTTATCGGCTGGGTGCTGGTCGGCTACCTGTACTTCCGCTTCTGGGATGCATTCTCGATGACTTATACCTACGCTCCTGGGCGGACAGAAGGACTGCGGGTGCTGACGAAGGGTGCCCTATCCTTCAATTTCTGGGTGGGTGAGATCCTGCTGGGGACAGTCATCCCCATCATCATCCTGCTCAACAGCCGCTTCCGTAGCCAGCCGCTGCTGCGCATGCTGGCATTAGCCCTGGTGGTTGGCGGTGTGGTCGCCTATAGATGGGATACGACCATCGCCGGTCAGCTGGTACTGCTCACTTACCTGCCCAATGAGATCGTTGCCCGCTACACCCACTATATCCCCTCCCTGACCGAGTTCATCAGCGGAGCGGGGGTAGTGGCCTACGGTGTGCTGGCGGTGACTCTGGGTGTGCGTTATCTTAATATTGTGGACCACAGCGCCGAAGAGCACGCGGAGGCTGTACAGCCATCCGCGCTGCCGGTCACCGGAGACTGACCTTAGAATAGGCATTAAAAAAACAGCGGGCGTTTCATTCGCCCGCTGTTTTTTGATTAAATATGCCTCCGTCTACCTCTCCGGAGCGCCGTTGGAGATCCATTCGATCAGCTGTTGGATCTCATCGTCTGAGAGCTGCCCTGGGTGACCACCGGCAAGCTGTACGAACATGACTGAACTGTTCTCCGGGTCGCCGGGTATGATCCCCGGACCTGAATTACCGCCCGCCAGGCTGCTTTCATAGGTGCTTAGATCCAGTCCGCCGATCTTACCAGCGTTGTTGTGGCAGATGACACAACGAGTCTGGAACAGGCTTCCAACCCCGCCCTCCCAAGAAGACAGACCTCCCGGAATTGGTGTGGTGGTGGGGACCGGTGTTGGCAGTGGTGTCGGCGGCAACGGCACGAACACCTCCACCTGTTCCGGCGGTGGGACAAAAGCGATCGCTGTTTCTTCATAAGCGACGAAGAAATAAATACCTACCAGCATTACGGCTGCCAGCAGCGCATACAGCGGCACGAAAATTCTCTGGCGCTTGCGCCTGCCTTCCGGAGTGGAGGGTATTCTGGTTGTGCCTGCTTTGATATCCGCCAGCTCCAGCGGGTGATCTTCAATCATCTCGTGTTCGTCAATATAACCGGTGTACATGCTCTTGTTGATGGTCCGTACCAGCACATTGTAAAAATGCCACAAAATGATCGCCGCGATTGCCAGCACTGCCTCCCAGCCGTGAGCCGCTTTGGCTGCTGGGATGATATCACCGGGGAGGAACTTGGTGGTGGCGATCGGGTTCCACATCATGAAGCCGGTGATAGCCATCAGGATCGTGCCCCACACCACCGCCCAGTATTCCATCTTCTCCTCATAACCATAGCGGCCTTGCTGGGGACGGGTCTTCGAGAAACCGAAATTGTATATCAGAGCCTGCCATGCGTTGCGGAAATCGAGCAGGTAGGGCAGCATATCCGGGCGGTCGCGGCGCACGTACAGCTTATAGCCCAATGCACCGATGTGGTAGACCACGGAGAGCATGGTGATCGTGGCGGCGACATGGTGGATGATGCGGGTGTTTTCGATGCCACCAACAGCTCGCACCAGGGCTTCTGAGAGGGGGTTTTGGGCGAATTTCTGGATCAGACCGGTGATCGCGAGCGTGGTGAAGCTGAGCATGAACACCCAATGCTCGATGCGGCTGGCGAGCTCGAAGCGCAGGTAGCCCTTGGAGGGTTCGAAACGAGAGGCCTCAGGAGGAGAGCTTAGCACCTGCTCCTCGCTGCCGGATGCCTCCACCAGCGGCGACTCGGCAGCTTCCGGCTGGGCTGCTTCCTGCTCTGGGGTGGTGTCTTCTGTCTGGGGCATATCTTCCGGAGTATTTTCGTCGGTAGTCGGAACTGCCTGGTTGTCGTCATTCATGAGTTCTCTCCCTGCGGCGGTTGATCAGACGCCGTCCGGCATCGGAAAACACGAACAGCGCCATGCCACCGAGCAAGGTGGGGATGAAGATATAGTAAAAGAGAGTGACATAATAGATCAGCGGGTATCGCTCCGGACTGGGCTCGTAATGACCCAGCCAGGCGCTTGAGAAATTGGCCGTAGCGTCGGGGTGGCACTTCTGGCAGGTTGACAGCAGGTTCTCCTGGATGACGGTGCTGTTGGGATCATCCGCCTTTACCATGTCGTGTACCCCGTGACAATCCACACATACCGGTTTATCGGTCTCCTGACCCGGGATCTCCGCTTCGAACATCACCGTCGTGCCGTGAAAATCGGAGAGGTAGGTGTCCAGAACGTTGGTGCTCAACCCGTACTTCGACATCATTGCTTCATCCGTGTGGCACTTAGCGCATATATCGGGTGATTTCAGGTGGAACTCTGCTTCACTGGGTCCGTGAACATTATGCACACCGTGGCAGTCGATACATGTGGGCACATCAGAGTTGCCTTCGCCGATAAGGTCAGCACCGTGAACGCTGTTTTTATACAGGTTATACAGCTCGGAATGACACCGCTCGCAAGTTTGCGGGATGGCGGTGCGTGGAAGTTCATCCCGGTACTGTATATTATGTGAGCCGTGGCAGTCCGAGCACACCGCGGCATCCAGGTTGCCTTCCGCCAGGGCGGCCCCATGTACGCTGTCCTGTGTTCTTTCGTACATTGCTTCGTGGCAGCGACCGCAGGTGCGGTACATACTGACTGTCATCTCTCGCAGCGTATTCACTTCGAGAGGCGGGTGGGGGTAGCCGGTGATATCGGTGTGGCACTGCACGCAGGCGTAGCCGTTCGAGCCATGCACCGAGCTGTTGAAGATCTCTGGATCGACGGTCAGATAAAAGACCTCACCGGAAGGCAATGTAATCGTCTGGTCTGGTGCCCCGTGGCAGGCCAGACAGTCCTCATTGGCGACGCCGGGCTCCGGCGGTGGATTGGTCTGCGCGTCTGCCACGCCTACTGCCAGCACCAGGCTGAATAAAAGAGTGATGCTCAGCGCAGCAACGCAGGCTGTTATGCGAATGGCTTTCAAATACTCACCTCCGAGGTTTTTCCCGGTCTATGGTGAAGCCTGCGGGCGGTCGTGGTATCCCGTAGCGTTCTCGATCAGCTCTTCGTCGGTCTTCGGCGATCCCAACCCGGACCCGTGGCAGTGGCGGCAGGCGAAGTTCAGCCCAATCTGCGAGTAGACGACCTGTGTCTCGCTGCCATCCTGGTTGGTCACGGTTTCGAACTGTTCGATCTGGGTCGGGTCTATCGCCATCAGGTGGGTGCGGATGTCACCGGTGAACTTCTCGGCATCTCCCCAGGCGCTCTTGACCATGCGCGGCATATGGCACTCTATACAGGAGAAGCCCATAACCGAATGCACGGAGTTGTTCTGGTTTTTAGCCTGCTCGAAATGGCAGTTCTCGCACTGAGTGCGCGTGGTCTGCTCTCCCGCCTGGCGCAGCTGTATGACACCTTTGTGCGGATCGTGGCAGATCACGCACTGGATCACGACATGTTTGCCCTGGAACAGCTCCTCATATTGCTCGTGGTGTTCGATGAAGCCGCCGCTGGCGTTGACCTGCTCGACCTCACCGCGCCGGTGGCATTCTCCGCACAGCTCGGAATCGCGCACGATCTGCATATCGATGCCATTCGGGTCGCTGGTATGCAGGCTGCCCGGTCCGTGGCATTCTTCACAGCGGATGCCTTCCTGCGCCCAGGTCCCGACCAGTCCGGGCAACCCGTCCTGGTTGCCGCCGGGTTTGTAGCCAGTGGTGTGGCATGTCCCGCAGTTATACGGCACCTGCTCCTCACCGGAATGGTATTTAACCCACCCGGCATCCATGTCGATATCCGGGTTGGCAAAATTCCACTGGTTGAGATATTCGCTGTTGCCGGTCTTGCCAGGCTCGTCGGTCACGATATAGCCTTCATTGTCCACGAAGCGGGCTTTCCAGTTGTACCCGCCAATGACGAAAAGGATATCATCCCATGTCCAGCCTTCCGGCAGCTCGGTAAGCTCTGTAAATGGGTAATCGGGCGGCTGCCCATCCACAACCTTGTTCAGTTTCCATGGATGGCCAGATTTCATATAAACTTCGTAAATCTCATTGTGGCAGCCGGCACAGGTAGAATCCCCGACATAGCTGGCGCTCCCAGCAGCCCCGCCTGTACTTCCTGTACTTGCTTCACCGGTTTCAACAGCTTGACCGGCGGGACCGGCAGGACCTTCGCTCCCGGGTGGTCCTTGCGGGCCTTCGGGTCCGGCTGGGCCGGCAGGTCCGGGTGGGCCGACAGGTCCTTCTGGAGCAGAACAGGCTGTCAGCAGCGAGAGTGCCAGAAGCAGTACACCGAGTACGAATATCCATTTGAATTTCATCCCTCTTACTCCTCATAATAATTATGGCAGACATGGGACCACCTACCCATATCGAATGGGTATTATATCCTATTTATGAGTGGAAGATTAAGGTCGATCATCAGGTATTTACGCTGACAGATGACATATATCTGCCAGGGAAATTTGTGGGATTAATTTACGAGTCGTGCGAAATAATTGTATAATATAGATGGATTGTCTATCTTTAACAGCCAAGACGGCTTGGTAGTTCAGGGAGATACCCACCAGGTTTGCAAGGAGGTGCAGCGTGGAATTGGTGGAATCTGGGGTGACAGCGGTAGATGTGGGTGGACGGTTGCGCGAGCTGCGCCAGGAGCGGGGCATGTCAATGCGCGCTCTGGGGCGAGCCAGCGGACTATCCACCAATGCCTTAAGTATGATAGAACGCGGGCGTACCTCGCCTTCGGTAAGCACTCTGTACAAGATCTCTGAGGCACTGGGGGTGCCTATCACCGCCTTTTTCCGTCTCGAGCCGCCCAAGCAGGAGGTGGTTTTCCGCAAAGCCAATGAACGCCGCCGTATGCCTTTCCCGCGCGGTGTTTGGGAGGGCCTGGGTGGGGAGTCATTCGTGGGCGGGCTGGAGCCGTTCTTGCTCACTCTAGAGGTCGGCGCCAGCAGCGGGCGGTTTGGCATGCTGCACAGCGGTCACGAGTTCGTGCTCTGTCTGGAAGGCAGCCTGGAATATGAGGTCGAGGATGAACGCTACCTCTTAGAAGCGGGCGACAGCCTGCTCTTTGCTGCCCAGCTGCAGCACCGCTGGCGTAACGCCGGAAAAAGCACCTGCCGGGTGGTGATCGCCTTGACCTGCTTCGAGCGCGGCGAGAGCCCAACAGAATTCCATTTCGCTCCGAAAGGCAGTGAAGATGGTCAGCTTGGGGAGGAAGCCTAGAATAAACCGCAGGGTTATTTCCAGGACCAGAAAGCAAGCTCACCTGATGCTATTCGGGTGAACGAGCCGGAGAGGGTATCGACGGAGTATATCCCCGCCCTCCCGCTCCAGTGTAATCAGGGCATCTCCCGCATCCGTTTCGACCGCCAGGGCGATGAACTTACCATCCGGAGACCATGCCGGAGCCTGAAAAACCCTCGGACGCAGGTCCACTTCCTCGCTCAACGCTGGGTCATCCATCGTTAGATAAGCCAGCACGGCTTCAGGGTTGAACGCCGCCGACCGGCTGAAAACACTTACACGCAGCAGCCGGGCATGCTGGTCAGGCAGTCCCAAATTCTTGAATTCGACGAATGCCAGCTGATCCCCATCCGGCGCTCAGGTTGGATTGCGGTATACCAGGCTATCTTCTCCCGCAGAGGACTGCGTGTTGGCATCCAGGGTGAGCGGGCGGCGGTTCTCTCCATTGCGATCGATAGTGTACAGGTTGCCATCCGTCCCCACCTATGCGATCCATCCAGCCTGCTCAGCCTGGGGTTCAGTCGAGCGCATGCGTCCGGCCAGGTCCGTTGCCAGTCTGCACGACAATAAGAAGCTGGCAAGCGTCAGGACTACGACCGGGATCAACAAGCTGGTGCGTGATTAGGTTCTCATCTCGCCCATGAACGTTATCATACCTCCCCGGAAATATCAACTCCGTGCTATAATTGCGCTCATTATGAAAGCTGGATCGCTGTACCGCATCCCCCGCTCTAACGCCGATAATAATGACAATAATCCGCGTACACAACGGGCGGGATGGTGCAGTTACCCAGATTCTTAAACTGCTGAGTGACCCAAAGATCGCCCGACGCAGCCTGCGAAGGGCGATTTATTTTTGGAGGAGAAATATGTACAAGACACACACCTGCGGCGAGCTGCGCCTGGATCATGTCGGGCAGCCGGTTACCCTGGCTGGCTGGGTGAATCGCCGGCGCGACCATGGCGGGGTCACGTTCATTGACCTGCGCGATCGATTCGGTCTGGTGCAGGTGGTTGCCGACCCGCAGGTCTCTCCCGATGCACACCAGATGCTGCTGCCGGTGCGCATGGAATGGGTGGTGCAGGTGGAGGGGGTGGTGCGCAAGCGGCTGGATGGTATGGAGAACCCCCGCCTGGAGACCGGTGCGGTAGAGGTCGAAGCCCGGCAGGTGGTGGTGCTCAACCCGGCCAAACCCACGCCCTTCCTGATCAGCGGAGATGATGAGGTGGATGAGGCCACCCGCCTGCGCTACCGCTACCTGGACCTGCGCCGCGAGCGCATGCGCCATAACCTCAGCCTGCGGCATAAGACCGTCAAGTTCATTCGCGATTACCTGGATGCGCATGATTTCCTGGAAGTTGAAACCCCCATCCTGTTCAAGACCACCCCGGAAGGGGCGCGCGATTACCTGGTGCCGTCGCGCCTGCATCCGGGCGAGTTCTATGCTCTGCCGCAGTCCCCGCAGCAGCTCAAGCAGCTGCTGATGGTGGCGGGTGTAGAGCGTTATTTTCAGATCGCACGCTGCTTCCGCGACGAGGACCAGCGCGGCGACCGCCAGCCGGAGTTCACCCAGCTTGACCTGGAGATGTCCTTCGTGGCACGCGAGGATGTCATGGCCCTGGCAGAGGATCTGTTCACCCGGCTGGTGGCTGAGGTCGTGCCACACAAGACGCTGATGAGCAAGCCCTGGCCGCGCATCAGCTACCTGGAAGCCATGCAGC
Organism: Chloroflexota bacterium; assembly: GCA_032124675.1. Lineage (GTDB taxonomy): Bacteria > Chloroflexota > Anaerolineae > Anaerolineales > UBA4823 > JAQBDA01. The sequence goes on along the minus strand of JAQBDA010000056.1, from coordinate 3,602 downwards.
GCTTCGGGAAAGACAACCCAGACCTGCGCTTTGGCATGCAGCTGGTGGATGTCACCGACCTGGCGCGTGGCAGCGGTTTCAGCGTGTTCGAAAAAGAGGTGGCTGCCGGAGGGCAGGTACGCGGGCTGAACGCCCGCGGCCTGGGCGACTACAGCCGCAAGCAGATCGATGAGCTGTCCGAGTACGCCCAAAAATTCAAAGCCGGGGGTCTGGCGTACCTGGCGATGACCTCGGTTGGCGAACAGCGCTCCTCATTCGCCAAATTCCTGCCGGAGGTGGTCCTGCAGGATCTGAAGGAAAGGTTGGACGCGCAGCCCGGTGACCTGCTCTTATTCGTCGCCGATAAGCCGGCGGTGGTCTTCGAGAGCCTGGGCCGGCTGCGCGAGATGCTCGGCGACCGCCTGGGTCTGCGCGACCCGGACGTACTGGCGTTCTGCTGGGTGATTGATTTCCCATTCGTGATGTGGAACGAAGAGGAAAGCCGCTGGGACCCCAGCCACCACCTGTTCACCGCCCCGATGGTAGAGGATACCCCCCTGCTGGAGAGCGACCCTGGTGCGGCGCGCGGCCAGCAGTACGATATGGTGTTGAACGGCAACGAGGTAGGCGGCGGCTCGATCCGCATCCACAGCAGCGAGCTGCAGGCACAGGTCTTCGAGCTGATCGGGCTGGACCCCGAGGTTGCCCGCCAGCGCTTCGGGCATATGCTGGAGGCCTTCCAGTACGGCACGCCGCCGCATGGCGGCATAGCACCGGGCATCGACCGTATCTGCATGCTGCTGGCAGACGAGCCCAATATCCGCGAGGTGATCGCCTTCCCCAAGAACCAGGCCGCCCGGGATGTGATGGCGGACGCGCCCTCGCCCGCCGAGCCTGCCCAGCTTAAGGAACTGCACATCTCGTTGGGAAAAGGTTAACCACGGAGATCACTGAGACCACAGAGAAACCTTCCTATTGCAAGTGGATCATCCCTTATCAAATCGATGAAAGTCTGCTCAGAGGCAATATTCAGCATAAGCAAGTTACAACCTCTGATGTTAAAATAAATCTCAGTGTACTCTGTGGTGAATAAATTAAAGGTAGGACTTACGCAGTTGGTAGGATGACGGGGGTTTTTGGGCGGGCATCGCCCGCCCAAAAACCCCAATTTCCCCTGAACTGCGTAACTTCTAAAAGGAATAGATTTATGGTGCCATTGATACAAGTTGATAAGATTGCCGACCATGAAGGGCAGATCGTGAAGGTCAGCGGCTGGGTATACAACCGCACCCATAAAGGCAAGCTGGTCTTCCTGCTGGTGCGGGATGGTTACGGGTTCGCACAGTGCGTGGCGTTCAAGAATGACCTGGACGAGGAGCTGTTCGACCAGCTCACCCGCATCCCGCAGGAGTCTTCGGTGATTATCAGCGGAGAAGTGCGCGCCGACCCGCGCGCCCCGGGCATTCCCGGCGGGTTCGAGATCGGTGTGCAGGATGTGCAAATCATCCAGCAGGCAGCCGACGATTATCCCCTGGCGCTCAAAGAGCACGGCGTGGATTTTGTGCTCGACCATCGCCACCTGTGGCTGCGCATGCCCAGCCAGTGGGCGATCTTGCGCGTGCGCGCGGCGGTCATCACTGCCATCCGCGAATGGCTGGATACCAACGGCTTCATCAATATGGACACGCCCATCCTCACTCCCGCCGCCTGCGAAGGCACCACCACCTTATTCGAGACGCCCTATTTCGATGAGGGCGTCGCCTACCTGGCGCAGAGCGGGCAGCTCTACAACGAGGCCAATATCTTCTCGCTGGGCAAGGTCTACTGCTTCGGGCCGACCTTCCGGGCGGAGAAATCCAAGACCCGCCGCCACCTGACCGAGTTCTGGATGGTGGAGCCGGAAGCCGCTTTCTGCGACCTGGACGGTCTGATGGAGATCGAAGAGCAGTTTGTCAGCCATATCGTCCAGCGTGTGCTGGAGCGCTGCGAGCCGGAGCTGAAATCGCTGGAGCGGGATACTTCTGCCCTGCAGCGGGTTGTACCGCCGTTCCCGCGCATCTCTTACGACCAGGCTCTGGAGATGCTGGCGCAGATCCGGGCGGAGGCGCAGGATGAAGAGCAGAAGCAGCTGTTGGAGATCGAGTGGGGTGGTGACTTCGGCGCTCCGCACGAGACAGCCCTGACCGAGCGCTTCGACAAGCCGGTCTTTGTCTACGGCTACCCGACCCAGGTCAAGGCGTTCTACATGGAGCCCTGGCCCGCTCGTCCCGAGGTGTGCAAAAGCGTCGACCTGCTCGCCCCGGAAGGCTACGGCGAGATCACCGGCGGCAGCGAGCGCATCTCCGATCCCGACCTGCTGCTGCAACGCCTGCATGAGCACGACCTGCCTGAAGATGCCTTCCAATGGTACATCGACTTGCGCCGCTACGGCAGCGTGCCCCATTCCGGCTTTGGCTTAGGCGTCGAGCGCACCGTCTCCTGGCTGACCGGGATCAAGCACATCCGCGAGACGATCGCGTTCCCGAGGACGATAAAGAGGGTATATCCGTAGCCCGTAGGGTGGGTTGACGCCGCTCGCAGAGCACCGCTCGCAGAACGCAGCGAAACCCACCCCACGGACTTCCCGCGTACAATCAAAAGAGTATATCAGCAGCACAAGGACGTGCTATAATCTTACTGACGGATGGTTTGGGGCACACCCGTGATCCGAGCTGGCTGCAAAGCCAACCTCCCGGCGGGCGTTAACCAGGCAGTCCCCCGGTTGGTACTCCGAGTGATGATGCACGCTTTCCGGTAGTAAGGGCTTGACGAAGGCTCTGATCCTTCGGGAACCGGAGATAAGCCGTGTGGAGCTATGGATGCCGTAAAGGGGTCTCCGTCGCTTTTTATTTAAAGGTAATACAAGCGCAGGATATCGGCTCTTGTGACCCGCCGGTCCGGGTCTATCCCCCCCTGGTACACCTTCTTCGCCAGTTGATAAGCGAGTGACTTGCGCGCCTGCGCCTCCAGCACGACCACCTTCGGATCTATCTCGATGCCCTCCTGCCGGAACAGGTTGAGCAGCTGCTCCTTGATAGCGGCCTCGTGCCCCTTGTATTCGCAATCGATCCGCACCGATTCCAGGTATGGGGCCTGTTCCTTCAGCAGCAGGTAGAGCAGGGCGGTGTAGATCATAATGCGCAGCTTCAAAGCGCTGCGGCCTGGTTTGCTCCGCTTCAGCACCTGATAAGCCGCCTCCTTCTCCGCGCCGGATACCGATAGGCTGAAGCTGGCGCCGTCCGCGAAAGCCAGCACGATCGGGCGGGTGGTAATCTCGATCCTGCCGCTGGCGTCGATCTCGCCCGCCAGCCTTGCCGCAGGCTGAGGTGGGTGGACTGTGATCGCCGGGCTGGCTTCATAGCGATGCGTAGCGCCGGAGGGGGTACTCACACTGACCTGGACGAGCTCCTCATACTCACCCGGTCCGGTGTAGTAAGTGAAAAATGTGAAGCGCCGGTATTTACCGGGCAGCACGTTGACCGGCGGGCGCAGAGTCTTGCCCTGGTGCAGCACCTGCAATTCGACCAGCTCTGTCCGCCCGCGGTTGTGGATGCTGACCGTCCAGCGCACGTCTTCGATGGGTC
>JAQBDA010000055.1:0-3440 GCA_032124675.1 Chloroflexota bacterium | reverse complement strand
CCGAAGATCACCCAGACAACAAACGAGAGCATGGTACCGGTGACCTCGGTGTATTCGGTCGCAGTATGCAGATGATGCCGGCTGAAATATCCGAAGCAAATGCCCCCGATAAATGCGGCAATGAACCCATTGCCGCCTAATGCCAGCGAGCCGAAGAAAGCCAGCAGCGCCAGGGCGAGATTGCCGACCTGCTGTCCGGCGCCGGTAGCCCAGCCCTTGCGAACTGATAAGCTGTACAGAAACCCGCCAGCGATGCCCATCGCCACGCCTGCTGCTACGCCGATGGCAATCTCAGAGATCGCCCCCCTCAGCCAGAACGCTTCGGCACTCTCGTACTCACCGATGCTCAAGGCGATGAACAGCGTCACCAGCGGCGTGGCTATGCCGTCATTCAGACCGCTCTCCATGTTCAGCGCCCGGCGGATGCGCACAGGGACCAACGGGTTGTTGAATATGGCCAATCCCAGGGCAGCATCGGTAGGAGCCAGGATGGCACCCACCAGCAGCGCCATGCCCAGATCGAAGCCAGAGTACAGCAGATATGCCAGCAGGGCGCCCAGGGCAACCGTCAGCGGCATTCCGATAAGCAGCAAACGGGCTGGCAGGGATGCATCCGCTTTAATTTTATTATAGTTCAGCGTGGAGGCATCCGCAAACAGCAGCAGCGCCAGGGTGACCTCACTCAGCAGCTTGATCGTTTCGGACGACAGCGGAAAGGCCAGCAGCGACAGACCGAACTTTCCGACCAGCGCTCCGATGAGCACAAAAACCATGGGAGAAGTGACCAAGAATTTGCCCAGCCGCAGGCTGATCGCTCCGTAGACGACTACCAATGCCATTAAGAATGCCATTCCAAATTCCATGGTCCGCTCCGCAATGATTATAAAGGACAGCCGATACGTATGCGCGAGGAATGATGCTTTCTCCCACCCGACTGCGAAAATCCTTTGCCAGTCTATTTTATGGGAAGCAGTGAAATTAGGCAAGACCTTGCAATCTATTTAGGTAGGGCATACTCACTGTTAATACCTGTAACGACCCTGCACTGGCAGCGTTTATCCCAGCAAGAGACCAGAAATGGAGCATGACCGATGAGCGAATCACTTAGAGCAAGATGCCTGGCGATCGACTTCGCCAGCGACCTGGCAGACGAAGAACCCGACCCGAGCAACTGGGAGCCTTACCTGATCCTGCTGGTGCGCCGGCTGGAGAAGGAGGCTAACTTCACCTCCCGACCGGAGGCTTTGCAGCCGGTGCTTGCCAGGGTGCGTGACGAGCTCAACTTCCGTCTTGACACAGTCCGGTAAACAGGGGGACAACCGGATTGAGGCAGCCATCAGGCTGCCTTTTTTATTTCCCGGATGGCAGCGGTGGGGCGATCCGCGGCCAGCTAAGCAATCCTGGACAAAGCAAATAACAGATATTCCTCCTTCATCCCCGACCAGCGCCGGTAGTTACAAGCCGGCGCAGTTGCATTTCTACCTGCAGGGAGGCTGCCTGCACGCAGAATACTCGAGCGGACGGTTAAAACGCTTATAATTCCAAGGATGCCGAAACTATCACCCACTCGTGTGCTTTTTATCTCCGTCAGCCTGATGTTTATTCTCGGGCTGGTCATCAGCCGGGATTACGGCTACACGACCGATGAGGACTCCGAGCGCACCCGGGCAAAGATCGCCCTCTCGCATTACGGCATCCCGAACGACAGCCGGCAGAAATCGTACGACCAGATCCACCACAAAAAGTATTACGGCACCGCAATCTCTATGGTAGGCGTGCTGACGGATGAGCTGCTTGCACCTGTGCTGGGCACGCCTCTCAATGCTGTCTGGCATGCCGTAAATTTCGTATTCTTTCTCGCTGGCGTGGTGGGTATATATTACCTGGCGCGGCTGTTTGTCAGCGACGGCATCGCCCTATTCGCGAGCTTCTTATACGCCAGCCAGCCGCTGTATTTCGGGCATGCGTTCATGAATCCTAAAGACATGCCCCTGCAGGCGATGTTCATCCTGACGGTCACCCTGGGGTTTTATATCGAAAGGCACCCTGACTGGCAGCGGCACATCCAGAGACCATACAATCTGAAGACCCAGCTCGCCTTCTGGCGGTCGCTAATACTCAGCTGGCGACTGCCCCTGCGTTGGGTGAACGCGATCGCATTCCTGTTGTTGGTTGCCCTGGTGCTGCTCAAAGGTCCACTGACCACATTTGCCGCCCGAGTCTTCGCTTATACCCTGGCGCACCCCGGCTGGCTTCCTGGGCGCATCGTATGGGCTTTTGCCGGATTTTTCGAAACCGACCCCGCAGTGATAACTGTGCAGGAGCTGACCGGCTACTACCAGCGGGTTTATCCGCTCCAGATCATCGCCCTGGCGCTCTACCTGGCAGGCGTCCTGTTCATCACCTACCGCCGCCAGCCCTCCCTGCGGGAAAACAGTCCCGTGCTCCGCTACAGCGACAATCTGACCCTGCTTGCAGCCGGGGCGGTCTTTGGGATCGCCCTGTCCACCCGCCTGATCGCCTTCGCCGCAGGGGGGCTCGTGGGGCTGTATTATTTCTGGTCGTACCGCCGGAGGGCTGTGCCACCCATGATCCTGTATTCCATTACTGCATTCGCAGCCCACTACCTCACCTGGCCGCTGTACTGGGAATCCAGTATTCTTTCTGTGCTTAGAGAGAGCTTCAGCTTGCTTCTGTACTTCGACCCGCTGAGCGGGGTCGGCGTGCCCTTCGAAGGACAGATGTACAGAGCCGATTCGCTGCCCAACCACTATACAGTGAAGCTGATGGCACTCCAGCTCACCCCGCCCTTGCTGCTGTTGGCTGTTCTGGGGGTTGCACTGTGGCTGCTGTTCCTGTACCGGGAGCGAGAAAGCACGCCCGCCTTCCGCAAAGAGCTGCTGGTCTTGCTGTGGTTCCTGCTGCCGCTGGCTTATGTCACGATCAACCCACCGGTCTTGTACAATTCATTCCGGCAGTTCCTGTTCATCACGCCGCCGCTGGTGATCTTCGCCTGCATCGGTCTCAAGCGCCTGAAAGCCTACCTGCCGAGAGCTGCTTTGATCGGTGTGATGTCGCTCAGCCTGCTGCCGGGGGTGATCGCCATCGCCAGCCTGCATCCCTACCAGTACATCTATTACAACGCTCTTGCCGGTGGCACGCGGGGGGCATACGAAACCTATGACCTGGATTACTGGTACCTGGCGACCTCCGAGGCAATGGATTATATCAACCAGATGGCTGAGCCCAACGCAAAGGTCTTCGTGACTTACGGGGCAGACGACCACGCCCGGTTATACCAGCGTCCGGACCTGAAGATCCCCAATGAAGACCGGTTCGCGAATGTTAGTGCACAGGCTGGATACCGGTACGCGCTGATCAGCACGGAGAACTGGCAGCATCAAGATGTGCCGCCCGGCTGGCAGGTGCTGCATACGGTG
>JAQBDA010000054.1:0-3452 GCA_032124675.1 Chloroflexota bacterium | reverse complement strand
AGACCTGGATGTAGAACTGAACGCTGGCGATATTCATCTGGTATTCGCGGAGCTAAAGGAGCCGGTTAGAGGAAAAATTATTCGCTATGGCCTGCTGGAGACGATCGATTCGCGCCACTTTTACCCGACATTGGAGACGGCCGTAGCTGCTTTTCACGAGGAACGACAGAGGGTTATCGAAAGTGAAGAGTAATGTAATCTCAAAATTATTGTGGAGAGGTTGCAAATCAAGTTCGATGATGGTAATCGATTATGACCCATCATAAATATCTTGGTAGACACTATAGGGCAGTTTGTCCGGTCCTCCATGTATACTCAGCAGTAAATCACAGGAGGTAATCATGTTAGAAAAAATGATCCAAAGCCAAGGAAATATTTTGGGCTACAAGGCGATCGGCAAGATCACCAGGGAAGATTACTCGACTTTGACAGCAGATGTGGAAGCTTTACTACAGCAGGAAGAAAGTATATGCATGTTGTTGGACCTGGAAGAATTCGAGGGAGAGAAGATCAAAGCCTGGGGCGCTGACCTCAAGTTCGGGCGCGAGTACCGCAAGAAGATCGCTAAGATGGCTATCGTCGGAGACAAGAAGTGGCAGGAGTGGATGACCGCCTTGGTCGATCCATTCTTTGCACTTGAGGCTGAATTCTTCCCTACCGAAGAGCGAGAAGCTGCTTGGGAATGGCTGCATAAGTAGAATGGTAAATGGTTCAGTCATCTATCAACGCACGGTTTGAGGCGATGGCAGATAGTTGAACCATTCCGTGCACATATTTTTGGTCGAGAATGAACACAGCTTGAAAGTGTTCAAGGTGAGCGGTGAGGCCCAGCGTAATATTGGGAACATACCCTTGGTTAAAGGAGCGTGTAATGAGCAATAAAACTGTGGTAGCTAAAGGAGAAAAATCTCAAGGGATTTCACGCTACCTGCCCGTCCTGAATTGGCTGCCGAATTATGACCGCGCTTGGTTAAAAGGCGACCTGATCGCAGGACTCTCTGTTTGGGCTCTAATGGTGCCAACCTCCCTGGGTTACGCTGAAATCAGCGGCGTACCCGTACAACATGGCCTCTACGCGGCGGCATTTGGCCTGATAGCATTCGCTCTCTTTACGACTTCCAATCATGTGACCCAAGGCCCCGGTTCGTCCACAGCGGCTGTATTGGGAGCTGCAGTCGCGTTGCTTGCCTCGAAAGGAACAGATGAGGCTGTCGCCGTAGCAGGCGCGGTTGTTTTTATTGCGGGACTCATCTACGTCGTGATGTCTTTATTGAAGTTGGGATGGATTTCCCAATTCCTGTCCCAGAGTGTTTTGACGGGGTTCGTTTTTGGTGTAGCCATCAATGTCGCTGTTGGACAGCTTGACAAAATCACCGGGACGGATTCCTCTGGCGAGAATGCCTGGCAGGAACTTTGGACATGGATCAGCGCATTGCCAGAATCCAGCCGGCCTACACTGGTATTGGGGATTGCAGCGCTGGTGTTGCTGTTTGGTTTAAAACTATTCGCGCCAAAAATACCCGGCGCCCTGGTTGCCGTAGTGCTGGGAATCCTGGCTACCGCCCTATTCGATCTGGGGAATCTGGGGATAGCGCTTATCGCAGAGGTGCCGAGGGGATTACCTGGTTTCAGCCTGCCTGATCTCAACTTGATCCTGGAAAACCTGGCGACGATTGTTGGTGCCGCGGTTGGCCTGCTCCTGATCGGGTTTTCCGTAACCACCGCCGGGGTGCGGAACTATGCCAACAAATACAACTATCGCATCAATGTCAACCAGGAATTGCTTGCCCAGGGCACGTCGAACCTCGCATCTAGTTTATTCCAGGGGATTTATGTCAACGGCAGCCTGTCTAAAACCCCGGTAGCCGAAGACGCAGGCGCGAAGTCACAGCTGTACAACCTCATCCAGGCCGGTTTCATTATCCTTACATTGCTGTTTCTTGCACCTTTGTTTTCTCTGCTCCCGGAGGCTGTCTTAGGTGCGATCATTATTCAAGCGGTTGTAACTGGAATGATGGATGTGGCTGAAATGGTACGCATCAACGCCGTAAAACGGTCAGAATTTCTGATTGCTTTGCTCGCCCTGTTGGGTGTGATTACTTTTGGTATCCTATGGGGGGTTGTCATTGGAGTGCTCCTTTCTTTGATCTGGTTGGTGGCTGTTTCTGCAAGACCTACAATCCCTGAACTGGGGCGCAAACCGGGCACGAACGCCTTCTTTGACCTGCAGGAGCATCCTGAAGGCGAAACTTACCCTGGGTTGAGAATCATGCGCTTCGATGGCGGGTTGATTTTTATCAACACGGAAGCTCTAGGCGATCGCTTGAGAAATTTACGGGTGAGTGCTGAGCCGCCTTTAGATGGGCTCATCCTCACACTGGAAGGAGTGAATTTTATCGATGTGGAGGGGGCAGATACCCTAAACGAAATTGCCAAAGCTGGCAAAACGCACGGCATCGACTTCCGACTGGTGCGGGTAAAGACGCAGGTAATTGAAGTTTTAAAGAGGGAAGGGGTTTACGATTTGATTGGTCCGGAGCGTATCCACGACAATATCGGAGAGGCGGTTGAAGCCTATCTCAGAATTAAAGGGATTGAGGTCCCGTAGAAGCCGGGGGAAGAAACTTCGCTGCGAGCGAGACAGCAGCCTGAACGATTCGTACAGACGATTACGCCTTTGCGCGCATTGGATAACAAGGAGTTGAAAATAAAGATGGATGTTAAAACAAAACAGCAACCAAATCTCCTGCTGCGCTACCTGCCAATCTTGGGGTGGCTGCCCAAATATGATCGTTCCTGGCTGCGCACCGACCTGATTGCCGGATTGGTGGTCGTGGCGCTGTTAATCCCTGAGGGCATGGCTTACGCCCAGATCGCGGGTATGCCCCCCCAGACTGCTTTCTACGCAGCCCCGATCGGCCTGCTGGCTTTTGCCATTTTTGGCACATCACGCCAGCTGGTGGTGGCTGTTTCAGCGATTATTGCCACGATGTCGTTCGCCACGGTCAGCCTGATCGCAGCGCCAAATACAACCGAATTCTTCCTGCTGACCGCCGCCCTGGCGGTATTGGCCGGGTTGATTTCTATTCTGGCCGGGTTGCTTAAATTGGGGCGGATAGCACAGTTCTTCTCCGAGTCGGTGATGGTAGGCTTTATCACTGGCCTGGCGCTGGTCGTTATCATTAAACAGGTGCCCAAGCTGCTTGGCATCGAGGGTGGGCATGGCAACTTCTGGGAGCGCCTCTACGAAATCATCATCCACTTGCCTCAAACACATCTCGCCACATTGATCACAGGCGTTTTATGCCTGATCATGCTGTTCGCTCTGGAACACTATTTCCACAAGATACCCGCCGCGCTTGTGGCGCTGGTTTTTGGCATCCTCATTTCGGTAGTGTTTGGTCTGGAAGGGCGCGGTGTGGAGATTGTCGGCGAGATCCCGGCTGGGCTGG
>JAQBDA010000053.1:0-4423 GCA_032124675.1 Chloroflexota bacterium | reverse complement strand
ACGGACACACAATTATCTCCTCAGAAGAATTGGGTTGCCATAATTAATTCCAATTTTTCGTCAGATATGTCAAAATCCCAGGCGAATCTTGATAACTATGCGCTGATTTTATTAATTAAAATTGGTCCATTTTTCAAGCATTAGATTGGATTCAAATTCTGGGAATCTATTCTGTCGATCTAATTCTCAGGCTGATCAGACCTAAACACAAATATTTGTCACTCCTAATTGTGACATTTGCCACTAATCTCACTCTCACAAATGGGGTAATATGATTAGGGTCTTTACCCTATATTGATGGGGTCATCTACAATTTAAACACTGAAGTCAATTCTGGGTTCATTCGTCACAAGGAGGTGCATATCCAGCAACACGCCAAATTCAGCCAATTTTAAAATCTTTCGTAAAAAAGTGGTTCAAAATTCTTGAGTGGAGAATGTCAATGAAGATCAGATATGCAATATTGGGAATCTTACTACTAGTCCTGGCATTGGCTCTGGCGGCCTGTGCCGGGGCTGAGGGACCCGCTGGACCCGCCGGTCCCGAAGGTCCCGCAGGGCCGGCGGGAGCTGCGGGGCCCGCTGGGCCGGCAGGAGCCCCTGGAGAGGCTGCCCAGATGCCGGAGCCTGAATTCGTTGTACAACCAGAGACTTGTTCAATTTGTCATAGTGGAGCTGGAGGCAAGCATCAGGCGTCGTATGATGAGTTGTATCAGGACGGTGTCATTCAAGTTGCCGATCTGGATTACAGATATTCTGCAGGCTCACACATCGTAACTTTCAAAACGACTAAGAATGGGGCGCCTTTCAATGCTAACGACGCAGACTCTCTGGGCATTTACTTTGTACCGTATAACGGTACAAATTTCCAGTTCGAGCCGGCTGGCGAAAGACTGTCCTTGAAAGGGGATATTACTTGTGATGGCGCTGGAGTATGCACCAGCACACTCGCCGGGGATGACGTCAATGTGCGCAATACACCTGGCCTCATCGTACTATACGGCGGGGATGAGACAGTCGGTAACCTACCTGCTCGCATCCGTCAAGTCAAATACCCGTTTGCGGCGATATTAGAAACCGGGAGCGGCGTTGATTACGTTTCCGCTGCCAATGACGCCGGCTGCGTGAAATGCCACACCGACCCCTATCTCAAGCATGGTTATATCTACGCCCAGGTGGGTCAGGATCCTGCTACTGACTTCTACACCTGTAAAGCCTGCCACCTGGACAACGGGGAAGGCGGTCATTATGAATGGCAGCTTTTGGTTGACGATCCGGCGCTGGCGGCTGCGTTTCTCGCTGGCGAAGTTGAGTTGACGGAAGAGCAGACAGCCCAATACGCATATGAAACGACGCTGATGAATGACGTGCATATGTCGCACGCCATGGAATTCCCCTATCCTCAGTCCATGGCAAACTGCGTAACTTGCCATGAAGGCAAGCTGGATACTATCTTGTCGGATGCTAATTTTACGATCAAGACCTGTAAGAGCTGTCACCCCGTTACAGGTGCAGTAGCACCTGCTCCAGAGGGAGAAGACCCAGCGTATGATACTACCACGCTCGCGCTGAAGACCATTCTGCCTCCAGAGATCCACGGATCAATGGATTTGGATACGACGGACTGCACCAGCTGTCATGGCGAAGGCCAGGCGGCGAGACCTTTCAGCCAGATCCACACCGGTTATAACCAGGTGATCTATACCGCCGACGGGCTGAAGTACTCCGAAGCCATTACCGTCACCGTCGACAATGCATCCTTAGACGGCAACATGCTCAATATCCAATTCAGCGCGGTTGAGTCACCAGATCTAGAGGGGCTCGATGTGGCGGACATTGTACCAACCGTAATGGTCGGATTGTATGGCTGGGACACGAAGGATTACATAATCGGCCCGCATGAGAGGCTTTCTGACGATAACGGCGATGGCACAATTGACAGGAACGATCTGAGAGCCCTGGAATATGAAGTAGGCGAAGAGCATCCACGTTTCACGACAGTGTCGTCGGCCGGCGGTAAGTGGGAAGTCACAGCAGACCTATCGAACTGGGCTGACCTGCTCGCCGATGGTACAGTAAAGAGAGTGGAAATCGGTGTTATGCCAGCTTTGGAAAACGCTGATGGTGTTACTCTTGCACTAAATGCTCCTTCCAGGACCTTTGACCTTGGTGCCAATGCGTTTGCCGATGACTTCTACAGCCCCATCGCTAAGGTTACGGATGGTTGTAACAACTGCCATGAAGCGCTTGCAACCACCTTCCATTCACCGGATAGAGGTGGGAATATCGTTGTATGCCGGATGTGCCACATTACGAAGAGTGGCGGTTCTCATCTGGAAATGCAGTCGAGGTCGATCGATTCCTATGTCCATGCGATCCATTCGTTCCAGGCATTCGATATAGGCGATATCGATTTCGCCGATCCGGTGCAAGCAATGCACTATGAGCATCACATCGAGTTCCCGTATCCCAACCATGGCGTTACAAACTGTGACTCCTGCCATGTTGAAGGTACAAATAATGTGCCGGATCAGTCCAAATCTCTGCCGGGCTTACTCTCACCGTCCGATCAAATCAATGGGTGGGAAAGAAACATCGGTGAAGTACCGGAATATGTCACCGGGCCCGCTTCTAGAGCCTGTGGTGGATGCCACCGGGCGGAACTGATTAACGAAGATTCGGCTGGTGGGCTTGCGGTCTTCAACCTGCATACTGAGCAGGGTGGTTATCTGATCGAAGCCGGTGAGGATGACATCGGTACTCTCACCACAGTAATCGATTCGATCATGGCACTCTTCAAGTAAGTGAGGATAGTCAGGTGGGCCTCGGCCTACCTCAGTCAATATATAGGGCCCTTCGGGGCCCTAAATTGATTAAAAGTAGCGATGGATACCAGATTCCGCAGCAGTGGATAGCAATTTTCGAGAAATTCGGGTAAGCCTGGCGCATGAGCGCCGAACAGATTATTTGGGGATTGTCAGGCGCCCCCGGCGGGATTCGAACCCACAACCTACTGCTTAGAAGAGAAGGGGTAATTATCTTCAGCGCAAAAAATCGTCCGTCACTGTGTCAAATGAGTCGAAACTGTCCGTTTGGTGTAAAAATCGCGCTCGTTTTATAGGCTTGATCTCCGATAACTCCACTCTGTCCGAAGATTTCGTGCGTGTTTGTCTTACGATTGTCCTACTTTACCGACCATACATGAGCGTACTCCTGCCGAAGGGAGGAACTATAAGCATATGGTATGACTGTGTCGTTGCTGATCATATCCACCAAATTGGAAGTGCGTACATCCAAAATCCTATTGTCCTACTATCCTGCCAACAAATCCACGTGGGAGACGGTTTCGCTCGGTCTATCCACCAATTCCCTAATACGGCTCAACTTTCTATTAGCCACTCAGACATTGAACGTATTTGGATCGCGAACCCGTTCTCCTTCACATCATCTGATCGGGTATCTGTCAGGACCAGACCAGTGGGTATACCAAGCGCTCTCATCGCATCGATCAATGCTCTTATCTCGCGTTCCCGCGTGGTAGGATGATCCATGTTTTGGGCTACCTGGATTAGTTGATGCGTCTCAGGCAGATAAAAATCCACCTCATACCCGGCAGGGGTCGTGTAATAATAGATTTCGCGCGTCTTTCGCCGTAATGCCAGGAATGCCAGGTTTTCCAGCAGCTTGCCAGTATTCGGAGAGAACATGAAGCCTATCGCATTCGACAGCCCGGTGTCGATACTGTACACTTTCTTCGCAGCGATCTGCTGGCGTTTGACAGAATAATCGTATACGTTTATGGTGAATATCAACCAGCTATTCTCCAGGTACTCAATGTAATTCTTGATCGTATTCACGCTGCCCAGACGGTATTGTTCTTTAAGCTTGTTAAATGAAACCTGGCTCGCCGGATTGCTCATCAGGTAAAAGGCAAGTTCTTTCAGCACCCGAACCTCTTCGATGCGGTAACGCGTGGCAATGTCTCGGTAAAGTACATCATCATACAAAGTGCGCAGCAGAGGCAGCTCCGGGTATTTCAGCGGATCGGGAATCCCACCCAACTGCAGGTACTCGTTCAAATGCTGTCGCAAATGACCTCGCTCCACCGTGGTCAGGCGTGGAGGTTCAGGAATTGTGTAGCCTCGAAAATGCAGGTACTCGATGAATGAGAAGGGAAACAGCTCTACAGGCACGTAGCGACCCGTCAAGCGGGTACCCAGCTCGCGGCTAAGCAGGGAAGCATTCGAACCGGTGATATAGAATTTCATCTCCATGTCCATCAAGCGCCGGACGAAGTGCTCCCACCCAGGCACGTTCTGCACCTCATCAATCACAAAAATATTCCGCTCCCCAAAGAGTTCTACTAGCGCCTGGTACAAATCGTTGGCATCCTCTGCCTGAAATCCAAGGAAACGATCGTCTTC
>JAQBDA010000052.1:0-3511 GCA_032124675.1 Chloroflexota bacterium | reverse complement strand
CAATCCATCAAGCTCAAACGCCTCAGTTCCTTCTAAGAACTGTAGCGCCCGTTGTTGAACTCCGACTTCTGCATATCTCTCTCTAATTGCTACATTTTTATACCCCTCAAGATCATGAAACCTATAGTTGTTGGGGTCAAGTAGAAGATTGGATGGCTTTACATCGATATATTTGATTTCCACTGAAGTAATCCTTTCTAAGATTCTACAAGGAGGCTCGATCTACCTCACTAATAATTATACGGCAAATTTGCAGTAGCACAGAATATACATGGATCACCCTCCGGCATCCTTGCCACCCCAGCAGTCTACAAGCGGGCGGTCAAGGCTGCGGCAAAGCTGGTGTATAACAACAAGCCGGTCAGCCTACCCTAAACCCCAAATAAACCACGGATATACCTTTCGCCGGATGACAGGCGTCCCCTGCGTCCCTATAATCAGGTCAACGATTTGATACCACAGGAGGTCATCCCATGAAAGTTCTATCCACACTCACAATCATCATTGGGCTGGTGGCACTGGCCCTGACCAACAGCGGCTTGTGGTCGCTCGACCAGCCTTACCTGCAGCGCTACTCGCAGAGCCTGCCCGAGCCGGATACGGTGACTGCCTTCGTCGACGTGACCGTTCTGCCCATGGACGGTGAGCGTGCCCTGGAGAACCAGACCGTGCTGGTGCGCGACGGGCTGATCGCGGCAATCGGGAGCCGCGATGAGGTGCGCGTGCCGCCTGGTGCACAGGTCATCGACGGCCGCGGCAAGTACCTGATGCCCGGCCTGGTGGACATGCACGTCCACATCGAGTACGAGAGCGACCTGCTGCTGCTGGCAGCCAACGGTGTGACCAGCATCCGCAATATGTGGGGAAACACAGGCATGAAGCTAAACCTGGGCCTGCCGGACCAGCTCGTCCTGCGTGAGGCTATCGCAGCCGGGGAGCTGTTCGGCCCGGCGATCTACACCACCGGCCCGGTCATGGAAGGCGACCCGCCCAACCATCCGATGATGGAGGTGTTTCGCGACCCGGAGGAAGCGCGTCTCTCGGTGGCTTCGCAAAAGGCCAAAGGCTACGACTTCATCAAGGTCTACGACCACCTCAGCCCGGAGACTTACCAGGCGATCCTGGAAGCGGCTGCAGCAAATGGCATAAAGGTGGTCGGGCACGTTCCCAAGCAGGTGGGGCTGGAATCCGTGCTGCAAGGCGGGCAGCTCACCATCGAACACCTGCAGGGCTATATCGATGCCGATACGGCCGAGTTCCTGATCCCTGAGGAGGGGCTGGATGAGTACGCCGAGCTGACCCGCCAGTCCGGCGTGTGGAACTGCCCGACACTCAGCCTGTACCCCAAGAACAACCAGAGCCAGGCTGGTCTGCAGCGGCTGGAATCCCAACCTGGGATGGCTTATCTGCCACCCCTGCCAAGGCTGCTGACCCCCTTTATGTACCGCCAGATGAGCGCCAGTCACACCTACCAGGGGCAGGACTATCCAGAACGCATCGCTGAGCTGAACCGGCGCATGCTGGCAGCCTTACACCGTGCAGGGGCGGGCATCCTGCTGTGCACCGACGCGGCCCAGTCCTACCACATCCCTGGGTTCTCCATTCATGAAGAGCTGGCTCTGCTGGTGGAAGCCGGGCTCAGCCCGTATGAGGCCCTGGCTGCCGGGACACGCGACGCCGCCATCGCCCTGGGCAGAGCTAACGAGCTGGGCACCGTCGCAGAGGGTCTGCGCGCCGACCTGCTGCTGCTAGAGGCGGACCCGTTCGAGGATGTCACCAACGCCAGCATGCGTGCCGGCGTGATGCTGCGCGGGCGCTGGATGAGCGAGGAAGACCTGCATGAGATGCTGGCAGGTTTAGAGACCTCTTTCAGACCTACCCGGTTGGAGCGCGTATGGCCTGCAGTGCTCATTGCGGTTGCCCTGTACGTGCTGCAGCGGCAAAGGAAACGGATCGGTTCCTGATTGACCGGCTGCCTGAATCGCTGTACACTTGAAACCTATTCTGCTGGGTCATCAGACGAAGGCGGGAGCCTATGGTAGCTGCAATCAACTGCCCGAGCTGCGGGGCAACTTTGAAAATATCAGATAAACAGAGTCGGGCGGCATGCCTGTACTGCAACTCCACCATCCAGATCGAGCGGAGTCACGAATCTGCCCCGACTGCTGTCCTTGAATCTACCCTGCCGGAGGCGGATATGCTGCGCATCAAACAGCTCCTGCTGGAAGGTCAGCGGCAGGCGGCTGAAAACCTTTACATCCAGATGTCAGGTGCCAGCCCGCAGGCGGCGCAAGAAGCGCTTGCTGACCTGGGTCGCAAGCTTTCCCTGGACGTTGTGCGCCACCAGCAGCTCACTCCGCCAGGCATCCTGCTGGTGGGAGTCTACGCCCTGCTTATCCTTACGGGGGTGTTGGTGTTGGTCAGCGGGAGGCTGCACTGGCTGGTAGGTGTACTGCTCGCCCTATACGGGTCGTGGATGCTGTATTTTTACTACCCTGCGCTGGCATCCACCCTGGAATACCGGCGCGGCCTGCCTGCTCAGGCCGAGGTTCTGATGCTGTCTGAGGTTGGGGTTGCAAAATTGGGCAGGCAGCGGGTGCATATCTTTGCTCTGCTGGTGGATGTGCATCCGGATAGCGGGGAGGCACCCTACCAGGCAGAGATGCTGCTGCCTGTGCGCGAGAAGAACGTCCCCCGCGCCAAGGCAGGCACATCCATACATGTCAGGTACCTGCCGGATCAGCCTGATAAAATCATTTACCAGGAGTGATCAATCAACTTCCCATACGATTATTTATTTTACAGACGATTTCCTCGTTCCTCCATATCATAACAAAGGACTCTCTTGGCAAAAGTAGCTTCCGGCACGATCTACCCGCTCTCCGCCCTCAGGGAGGTCGTGCTGCACTCCCAGCTCCTCTCGACGCCGAATTTGGCATCACCGGCCCCCACACCCGACGTTATCGGCGATCTGGTGAAGGTGCTCGGCTACGTGCAGATCGATACGCTGCATGTGGTCAAGCGCGCCCATTACGCAACCCTGTGGGCGCGCTTCGGATCGTATGGCATCGAGGACTTCCACAGGCTGATCTACACCCCCGGTCAGCGCAGACTCTATGAGGGTTGGGGACATGCCGCCAGCATCATCCCGCTGGAAAACTATCGCTACCATAGGTGGAGGACAGATCCGCGAATCAGCTTCAACCCTGGCTTTCAGGAATGGGTGAACATAAAAGGCAATCGCCAACTGGTCGAGCAGACATTGGAGCGCGTCCGCTCGGAAGGCAAGCTGCGGGTTGGGGATTTCGAGCACGAAGGTCCCCAGCAGGGAGTGTGGTACGACTGGAGACCCTCCAAGATGGCGCTGGAGGCGTTGTTCGCCTGGGGCGACCTGATGGTGGCGGACCGGGTGAACTTCCAGCGCGTATATGATGTTCGGGAACGCGTACTGCCGGATTGGGTCGATACCACGCCTGTCGATCCGGATGAGGCGCGCCGCTTTTGCCTGGAG
>JAQBDA010000051.1:0-6030 GCA_032124675.1 Chloroflexota bacterium | reverse complement strand
CGAAGATGACGCTTTTCTCGCCCGCGCCGCCAACCTGGGAGCCTGCGACAGTACGCCAGGCTCCTACTTCCCCTCCGCAGCCACCGGCACCATCACTCTTTACATCCACCCCAACGGCAGCACCGACCCCACCAGCGACGGCAAGACCTACGAATACACCCACCGCTCCACCGCCCTGGAGTGCTGGAGCTACGCCGGCCGCTTCGCAGCCGGCATCGAGACCCGCAAGCCGCTGAGCACACGTGGCAGTCTGGTCATGGGCAAGTTCGGCACTGCTCAGGACTGCGTAGCCAATCACGGCAATTCCCATAATATTTTCTACCGTGAAGGCTGCACCATTCGCAGCTGCTCCGCAGCTGAGGGATACTACGGAGCCAGCGACTCCATCCTGTTCATAGGCCACGACGACCCCACCGGCGAGAAGATCAACGTCATAGACTGCACCGCTTCTATGGCGGTCTATCGCTTAGGCGTGGACGGCTTCGGTTGCCACAAGAACTCAACCGGCAGCTTCGGCACCGTCACCTACACCCGCTGCACCGTCGTGAACTGCGAGAGCGGTTTCACCGGCTCAGATGCAACCTTTGTGCTCGAAGACATCACCATTACAAACTGCTACCGTGGCGTCGTAGCCGGCACGGATGCTTCCGGCTGGACCATCGACGGCCTGACCGTTACCGGCGCGTGCTTCCGTGCAGTCGAGATTCAGACCACCCCGGCCGTTGTTTCAGTCAACAACGCCGACATTGACGTAGACTGCGACAATTCCAGGCTTTTCTATCTGCTCTCCAATGCCACCCTCACAGTCACCAACAGCAACCTGCGTGGCGATAGTTTCGCCGGCACCAACCGCCACTTCTACATTTCCCAGGCCGGAGCCACCCTCAATTGCAGCGGCAATGTCTACGGCGATGGCTTCTCGCATGTCTACTACTGTCCCAATATCGGCTCGCTCACCAGCGACAATAACTGCTTCGATGACGGCACCGAGGCTTTCAATCTTGGCGGCACTAACTATGCTTCCGTTGCTCTTTGGCAGGCCGGCACCGGCCAGGATGCAGCCAGCTCGATCGGGAGCTGCGCAGCATGATCAGCTCCCTCGCCGGCTCTTGGCGGGCAAGCCGCCAGGTGCCGGCAATACCTCCCGCGTGGACGGATTTCCCGCCCTTTGTGGGTTGCCGGCGGCTCCGCCCCCGGCGGGAGCTGGCACGCCAGCCCCGCCGCCGCTCCGCCGCCTCCCGCGTGTATGGGTATCCCTTCGTATAGCTTGCACTCACCCCACCCTTCGGGTGGGTGAGTGAGAGGAAAAACATTCCATGACCACCAGAGACAATTTGCTCGGCATTATTCGAGAAACCCTGATCGATACAACCCAATGGCCAGACGCCACCATTGTTATCTGGATCAGCGACGCCATTCGAGACTATTCCCATTACTTCCCCTATATCGTAGAGAAGCTCTACACTTTCACCGGCACAGCTCGCAGCTTCACCATCAGTACTTTGTCGCCAACACCCTTGCGGGTGTTGCGCGTGGAGTATCCAGACGGCGAAGAGCCGCCCCGCTATCTCACACCCCTGTCGATGACAGATGCTAAGTTTTGGGACGGTCCGTACTACGAAACCCGCGGTGTACCACCCACCGATATCTATATCGGCGAAGAAGCCACCTTAGACCAGAAAGCAGCCGTGCGCTACCAGTCCATCCACACCCTGCCCACCAGTGGGGCCTCGGTGCTCACCATTCCAGACAACCATCTGGAAGCCCTGCGCCTGTTCACCATCTGGAAAGCAGCCGAAGAGATATTCCTGTCAGAAGAGATCGACCCTGACACCAGAGAGTTCCTGGTGTCACAGATGGGACTCAATGTTATAAGGACCGAACGAATTTACAGGAACAAGCTCGAAGAGCTTCGAAGCACCAGCCTGTCAGAGATTTCCAGCGGTTGGCAGATGGATAAATGGGGGAGGATTTACTGATGGCTTCCACCAGAGTCTCAGGCGAGCGCGTCACCGTCACCACCGACCAGACCCTGCATACCGGCGCTGGCCGGCTGATGGGCTTCCTGGTCAGCCACAAAGAGACCACCTATCAGACCATAACCTTCAAGGACGGTACAACGGTTATTTTGACCGTGTATGTGGAGCCAGATCTGCTTCCGTTCTATGTGAATTTCGGGGAATCTGGGGGGAAGCTGGAAGGGATACGGTTCAGTGCTTCCCTGGTCGCCAATAAAGGCGCCAACGCAGAGCTGAATGTCTGGTATGAGGCATATTGATATCGGAAGCGAGCTGCAAAGGGGCTATTTGCTGTTTTTTCTCATGCCGAAGGAGATCTCCTGCATGAATGGATGCAAAATACTGCCTGGCTGGTAGTTCATAGAGGGGTTTCCAACCGGCTGCTGGCCAACCGGGATTGTCGAGGGGCTGCCATCCCGGAAAGCGGAGTAAGCCGGCGAAAGGATCTCGACACCCGCGGCGTTGAAATAGTCCTGGATGTTCTGGTGCAGCTCAGAGTAAGTGGCGGCCATCTTCTCCGGCTGCTGGGTGTAGGCGTTCAGCTCGTAGGTGACGTAATAGTCGTTGAGGCTGGTCTGGTAAACGAACGGCGCGGGCTCTTCCAGGATGTGCTCTGTTGCCCGGGCGGCTTCAGCCAGCAGGGTGTGCACCTGCCGCCAGGGAACGTCGTACCCGATCGTGACGCTGGTGTTCAAGATCAGGCCCATTACCTCTGCAGAGGTGCTGAAATTGATGATATGGCTGTTGAGCACCAGTCCATTGGGGATGGTGATGACGACATTCTTTATGGTGCGTATACGGGTGACCAGCAAGGTGCTGTCGATGACGTCGCCAACCGTGTCCGCAATTTGCACCCGGTCGCCAACTTTCATACCACGCATATAGGTCAGCACGATCCCGGCGACAATATTCGAGACCAGCGAAGTGGAACCCAGGGAGAGCAGGAAACCGATGAAGATGGAAATATAGCGAAAAGCGGGCGAGTCCGAACCGGGTATATACGGGTAAGCGGCGACCAGCGCCAGGCAGATAACCAGGAAGCGGATGATCTGGAAGGTGGGCTCTACCAGGTCGGGGTGTATGCCGGATAGCTTCACCCTGCCCTTCTTGAAACCTTCGGATAAGAAGAGGATAAATCGCAGCGTGTAATAGGTGAAGATGGCGATGACGACCAAAGCGATCAGGTTGGGTATCGCGTCTAAAAATGGCTGGCCGATAGCTACCAGAATTTCGAGCAGCCTACCAAGCAGGCTCGCCACAATGGCCTGTGTCTGGGGGAATATGCTGAACACCAGCAGCAGGTTGAGCGAGAGGACGAGGATGACAGCTGCACCTTGCAGGAACCTGACCGGCAGCAGGATCAAATCGGCGACCTGATTCGGTACTTTGATCTCCAGACGATAGATTTTCAACGCCTGGAAATGTGTATAACGCCAGTCCTCGATCGCTGCAGAAAGGTAATCGAAGATCCTATCGATCAGGATAATCGACAGAGGTATAAAAAAGAGCCAGAGAGGAATGATTAAATTTCCTAGAATCTGGCGCGTATCGATGCCAGCAACTCCATCAAATCTGGCGAGTCCTGCTTGATCGAAAAGTTGGCTTGCCCTGAGGATGTGCTCCCATCCAAGATTGGTTGGCACGCAGTTATTCTCCATATCAAGTGTGACGTCTTACCTGGTTGTAACATGCTGCCCTGTCGTACCCTACCGCCCAGATAGATATTCTGCCACACAAAACTCCCCCTTGCGTTATAACGGCATTAAACTTTGGTTAACACCCTTTAAAGGGCAATAAATTATGAATTTACTGCGTTTGCGTCATTTCTGTTCCCGATAACCTCTACCAGACTTGCACTGATTACCAGGACGGCACCAATAGCCTGCCGCACACCAAATGGCTCTCCGGCAAATAGAGCCGCGCTGCCAATCCCCACTACGGCCTCTATCTGGAGCAGGATGCCCAATCGACCAGGGTCGACGTGGCCGGAACCCCAGTAGATCCCCCACATGACAGGGATCAGGAATCCGACCGCAACGAGAACGAGCCAGGGCGCGAGTGCGGCCAACTCTTCGGCGGAGGGAGGCTGCCCGAGTGCCGCCAGGGGCAGTAGTGCGAGAGCCAGAGCGGCCAACGAGCCAAACAGGAAGAACGCAAAAACCTGCTCGAAGACAGAGGTCTCAGGAGCCTGGCGCACGCGCATGGCTCCGAATGCAAACAGGATACCTGACAGCAAGGCCATCAGGTCTCCCAGGTTCATGGATAAAGTTATAGAATCGCCCACACCTAGAATAATGAGCATACCCGACAGGCTGAGGAGGAGGGAGATGCCGCGCCACCGGGTAAGCGGACGCCCCATCAAGCCTACTTCCAAAATCGTCCCCCATGCTGGCATGGCGTAGAAGAGGATCAATGCACGTGCCACGTCTGTAAGGAGCAGGCTTTCGAGATACAGCGCCACCGCTGCGCCAATCAGCAGACCGGTGCGATACTGCTGGATGCCAGTGGGCTGCCGGCGCTGCCAGCGTAAGACAGCAAATGGCATCAGGATGGCGAGGGGCGCGAGAAACTGGGTCAGGGTAGCCCAGCCGGGATCGAGGCCGTTGCGCTCAATCGCTCTCAAGGGGATCCAGAATAATCCCCAGGCGGCGGACGCTGCGACGACGATTATCTCAGGGTATGGAGATCTTGACTTCACTGAGGGTCACTCGGAGATGGTGGAAATTGTTCGTCAAAATAAGGCAGAACACGCTCAACACAGTTGACAGCCCAGGTGGCAAAGGTTTTGTGATCAGATTTAATCGTGAGCTCTATGATAGACTCATCTTTGTGGGTCACTGAGTTTTTGGGTTTCATAAATTTGGATATAATTTTTTACAGGGTCTTAATTGTAAGTATATCAGCCACCATCTCAAAGCTGCCAACTACCCGCCAACTGGGTAAGTTCTACAAATAATATTCTGGAGGAAAATTGCAGCCATCAAATGCAGATCATCAGGATGGTTTTCATAGAGAGCTCTTTACCGATGGCAAACTCTCAGGTGAAGGGGACTTGAAGAATGGAAATCGACACGGCAGGTGGACATATTATTATCGCAATGGGAGTGTGAAAGCGCGTGGGGAGTATATCGATGGTGAACTGCACTGTTATTGGGAGTGGTGGCGGGAAAACGGTCAGCCGCTGCAGGCAGGTAATTTCGACAATGGCATCCAGACCGGGTACTGGAAGCGCTACTACGATAACGGTCAGCTGTGGGATGAGGGCGAATATGCAGCTGGTAAGAAGGTGGGTGAGTGGAAAGTGTACGATAAGACTGGCGCGCTCAAGCAGTGCAAAGTTTATAAACCCAGAAAATAAGGAGACCTATGAAACCAACCGATACCCTCACAGTGCTCTTCAGCCACAACCTGTGGGCTAATCTAATTCTACTAGAACGTTGCGCTGAGTTAACCAGCGAACAGCTGGAGGCCACGATTTCTGGAGCCTATGGTTCCATCCGTGACACATTGCAGCATATCGTCACTGCCGAGCAATCGTACTTTTCACGCATCAGAACCGGTAAACCGCGTCGCTTTCCAGAAGGTGCACCAGCCTTGACGCTGGTGGAAATGATGGAATCGGCGCGCATGTCCGGCAACGGTTTGATTGATTGGGCACCAAAAGTACAAGCCGGTGACACGGTAGTAATCGACTGGGATGGCACCCCACGTGAAGTGCCATTGACAATCATTCTCACCCAGGTGATCAATCATGCCACTGAACACCGCGACCAAATCATGGCGATACTGACACAACTGGGCATCCAACCACCGGAATTGGACAGTTGGACGTATTTCGACGAGCTGGATAAATAGACCAGCCGACAGACAAGATGACGCCAGATACAACCACCCGACCAGACCTGGTTCTCAGATATCCGATTGTCTCGTTTTATATTCTGGCCTTTGCACTCGGGGCAGGCACCATTTACCTCGTTGTGCAGGAGGTGATTCCCGCCAGCCTGGCATTAGG
>JAQBDA010000050.1:0-11478 GCA_032124675.1 Chloroflexota bacterium | reverse complement strand
CCTTCACACGACAGAAGAATCGCTGAAACGGATCTAGAATTAGTAACTTTGTGCGGAGGAATACATGATTTTTCCTGAACTCCAGGGCTCCAACCTGCACCGCCAAAAGATAACATTACCGGCGGACCTGCAAGGAGAACTGAATATTCTCTTTATCCCCTTCTATCAATGGCACCAGAACCTGGTGGATGCTTGGGTGCCTCTTGCCCGCCAGCTCGAAAAGGAGCTTACAGGTGTGGCGTATTACGAGCTGCCTGTTATCCGCAGCATGAATATCCTCTCACGCACATTCATCAATGAAGGCATGCGAGTTGGGATCCCAGATCCCATCAGCCGGGAAAGGACGATAACCCTGTATTTAGATAAGGATGCCTTTCGCCGCATGTTGGATATGCCTGATGAAGAGACGATTTATATTCTGGTGGTTGACCGAGAAGGCAATGTGGTCTGGCGTGCACAAGGAGCGTATTCTGAGGAAAAGGGCGCTCAGCTGACCGGTGCACTGCATGAGATGTTGTACGTGAAAGCAGGTTATGAACTATGATCGATGCTAATCGCATTCAACAAGGTGTACTGGACCTGCCGGTACAGGGGGTAAATCTGGTTCCCGGGACATTTGGCGAGCAGTTTTCTGATCAGCCAACCTTGCTGGTGTTCCTGCGCCACTTTGGCTGACAGTTTTGCAGCCAGATGGTGGCTGAGTTGCGGCAGGCTGCCGCTGAAAACCCTGCATATCCCCCTATCCTGTTTGTCTTCCAGGGCAGCGTTGCCCAGGGAGGGGTGTACTTCTCAGAACGCTGGCCGGAGGCGAGAGCGATAGCTGACCCACGCCGCCGATTGTATGATGCATTCGGGATACAGCGTGGAAGTGTGAATAAGGTGCTTGGCTTTGGAGCAATTCGCGCGTCGACACAGGCGGTGCTGGGCGGGCATACTCCGCGTGTTCCGGTTGGTGATACCTGGCTCATGCCAGGTATGTTTCTGATACATACTGACACAATCGTCTGGCAGCACCGCTTTAAACACATCGGTGACCACCCGGACTTCGAAGCATTGGTAGATGTGGCATCCGGACTGACAGTTCCTGTATAATTGGGGCAGAGAGCAGAGAGAAAAAGTCTATTAAAGCATCAAACGACAGGGTGAGGGGGGCACCCTGTCGTTTGACATGTATATGTTACACGATTTTCACAAATATTTCAATAGAATTTCATTGCAAATTTGTAATTTATTGCAATGAAATTGTCTGGACAACTGGTGCCCCAGGCGGGAGTCGAACCCACAACCTCGGCCTTCAGGTTTGTGCCAGTTTCCTGGCTCCCTGGACTATCCCTTCACCTTAGCAGATGATCTGCCTTAGGTGGCAGCCGTCTAGTCTCTACACCTTCACGATTCGAAATGGCAAGTGCTATAATTTTAAGCCGAGGTTTCGAATCGTGCTTGGCTCGGGATTACCCTAGGAATTCTCTATGAAGTGTCTGACATGCAATACCAAAACAACCAATCCCAAGTTTTGTTGCCGGACTTGTGCTGCCATTTTCAACAATCTTGCTCATCCAAAAAGGCAGAAGAAGCAGTATTTCTGCAAAGCCTGCGGTGCTGAGATTACCTATTGAAGGACATACTGCAAGGCCTGTGATCCTACAAAGCCCAAGGATTACGGCCATATAACGATTGCAGAAGTCCGTGAACGAGCTCGCTTCCAGGCGAATGCTTGGATCCGCAAGCTAGCACGCAGAGAATATTATGCTTCTGACAAGCCCAAGCGTTGTTCAAGGTGCGGGTATTCAGTACACTTCAATGTATGCCATATCAGACCGATAAAAGACTTTCCCGAGCATACGCTGATAGAGGTAATTAATGCTCTGGAAAACCTTGTGGCCTTATGTCCCAATTGTCATTGGGAGTTCGACCACGGCATACTCATCCTTTAGGCTTCCCCGAATTTGGCTGCATCCATTCACAAGGTTTCCCCTGTGAAGCCCACTCCTGTAGGAGAGCCTCGCTCTGTCCATTGAGCTACTGGGGCAAGTAGTTCAATTATAACATGCCGCTTTCAATCAATCCGCCCCGTAGCGATGGCTTTCTTCACCTCGCCGATTGCCTGGGTGACCTGTATATCGCGCGGGCAGGCGTCGGTGCAGTTGAAAATTGTGTGGCAGCGGTAAACGCCGAACTGGTCGTTGAGCAGCTGCAGCCGCTCCGCACCTGCCCGGTCACGGCTGTCGAAGATGAAGCGGTGGGCGGTGACGACCGCCGCCGGGCCGACATATTTGTCGTTGGCCCAGAATGACGGGCAGGATGTGGTGCAGGCGGCACACAGGATGCACTTGGTGGTATCGTCGAAGCGCTCGCGCTCCTCGATGCTCTGCACGCGCTCCCTCAGCGGTGCCGGCTCATCGTTGACGAAGTAAGGCAGTACAGAGCGGTAGTGTTCGAAGAACGGCTCCATATCGACAATCAGATCCTTGAGCACCTGCAATCCCAGGATCGGCTCGACGGTGATGCGCCTGCCTTTCAAGTCCTGCACCAGGACTTTGCACGCCAGCCGGTTGCGACCATTGATCCGCATCGCATCTGATCCGCACACCCCATGGGCACACGAACGCCGGAACGATAGCGTGCCGTCGATATAGCCTTTTACATATTCCAGCAGGTCGAGCACCCGGTCGGTGGGCTGGGCATCGATGGTATAGGTCTCATAATGAGGCTTCTTGTCGGTTTCCGGGTTGTAGCGAAAGACCTTCAGTTTCACTTGCATGGCAGCTCACCTTCTGTGAATTCGGGCAAAAGATAAATCAGGTGCAAAACCATCCTATCCCAAAATCACATTAATATACTCTTTCCTTAGGTTCGTATCTGGTCTTCACCACAGGCTTGTAGCGCAGCTCAACATGGTCCTCGTGCATCCACGCCAGGGTGTGCTTCATCCAGTTGGTATCATCTCGTTTCGAGAAATCTTCCCGTGCGTGTGCACCGCGGCTTTCCTTGCGCGCCAATGCCGATAAGGTGGTCACCTCCGCCAGGTCGAGCAGGTTGCCCAGCTCCCAGATGTTAAGCAGGTCGGTGTTGAAGATCTTCCCCCGGTCGCCAACCTGGACGTGCTTGAAACGCTCCTTCAGTTCCAACACTTTTTCGAGCGCAAGCTGCATGCCTTCCTCGGTGCGGAAAACGCTGACATGGTCCATCATGACGCTCTTCATCTCGTTGGCGATATCCGTCGCCTTCTCGCTGCCTTCGCTGTTCAGCAGCGCATCGAACTGCGCCCGGGTGTAATCGGCCGCATCATCTGGTAGGGATGGGAAATCGGCACCGTTGGCATATTCCGCGGCTTTAATACCGGAATATTTGCCGAATACCAGCAGGTCCAGCAGGGAGTTCGTGCCCAGCCGGTTAGCACCGTGGACAGATACACAGGCCACCTCACCGGCGGCATACAGCCCCGGCATTACAGTGTTATCTTCGTCGATCACCACTTCACCGTATTTGTTGGTGGGTATGCCGCCCATGGCGTAATGGGCCGTCGGCTGGACCGGCATGGGCTGCGCCACCGGATCGACTCCCAGGTACGTGCGGCAGAAATCGACGATATCCGGTAGCTTGCCGAGGATTTCATCCGCCGTAACCACATACGGGCTGCCGTCCGGCTGCTTACGCCCGTCCAGGGCGGCATATTTGTTTACCGTCTCAGGCCGGACATCCAGGAGCAGGTAGCGCTTGCCGTTGATGCCTCGTCCATCGCGCATTTCCAGGTACATGGCCCGACTGATGACATCCCGTGAGGCGAGGTCTTTCACAGTTGGCGCATAAGTCTCCATAAATCGCTTGCCTTCCGAGTTCAGCAGCACGCCGCCCTCGCCGCGCACCCCCTCGGTGATCAAGATGCCAAGCTTGTATATCCCGGTCGGGTGGAACTGGAAGAATTCCATATCCTCAGCTGGGATGCCCCGCCTGAGGGTGATCGATACCCCATCACCTGTGTAGGCGTACGCATTGGAGGTGATCTCCCAGATGCGTCCGTGCCCGCCAGTAGCGAAGATCACTGACTTGGCGTGGAAGGTGTGCAGATCACCGGTAGAAAGCTGTATGGCAACCACTCCGGCTGTTACCCCATTGGATAAGATCAAATCGACCACATGGAACTCATCGTAAAAATTAACCCGGTTCTTAATGCACTGCTGGTAGAGGGTTTGCAGGATCATATGACCGGTGCGGTCGGCTGCGTAGCATGCACGCCGTACCGGTTTGCCGGTCTTATTGTTGGTGTGCCCGCCGAATGGTCGTTGGGCTATCCTGCCCTCCGGCGTGCGGGAGAACGGCAGGCCAATATGCTCCAGCTCGTATACTGCGGGGACGGCCTCGCTGCACATGAACTCGATTGCATCCTGGTCTCCCAGGTAGTCACTGCCTTTGACTGTGTCGTAGGTGTGCCACTCAGGATGGTCTTCTTCAACGCTGCCCAGAGCTGCCCCCACACCTCCTTGGGCGGCACCGGTGTGTGAGCGAGTCGGGTAAAGTTTGCTGAGCACGGCTGTGTTGGCAGTTCGTGAAGCATGCAGGGCAGCCATCAATCCTGCCCCACCAGCACCGACCACAATGACATCAAACTGATGTGAATTCATTCACAGCTCCTGTAAGACGCTTTATTGCTGCCCCGTAATTAATGAGGCCGTAAATAATGACTTCGTTGTTTACGACGCCGTCATTCATGACGCTAGAATAACGTACACGGCTATGATCAACATGAACAACCAGAGCAGGAAGATCAGGCCGCGCACGTAAGGACGCCACATGGATTGACCGGTGTAATCTTCGATGACCACACGCAGCCCATTGAACCCGTGGGTAACGCCCAGGATGACGAGCAGCATCTGCATAACCTGCCAGAACGCGGTTGCCCATCCCAGGGCGACATCTGGGATCTCGCTGTTGATCACATGATTGGGGTTGGGAAAGAACGTCCAGCGCATCAAGGTTCCCAGGTCCATCTGCGTGCGGGCACCCATGATGAAAGCCCCCGTTATACCGATCAGGCCCAGCAGGATCATCCCCAGCCCTGAAAGCCGGGTGAAGATCCACATGCTGTATTCTAATGAAAAACCGGGTTGGATTGCACGGTTGTGCATGGTTGCCTCACTTTCGGTTGCTGCAGTCTATCCGCCGCTCAAGCCGCGCTGGACCAGAAAAAAAACCGTCAGCCCGTATACAGGTGCGAAAACCAGCCACTGCAGCCAGAGGGCTTCCCG
Source organism: Chloroflexota bacterium (assembly GCA_032124675.1). GTDB lineage: Bacteria > Chloroflexota > Anaerolineae > Anaerolineales > UBA4823 > JAQBDA01. The sequence goes on along the minus strand of JAQBDA010000050.1, from coordinate 6,232 downwards.
CTGATACATCTGCGTCTTGGGCCACAGGTCCTGAACCGCGACGCGAAAGCCGTTCATCGCGTGGAACAGCACCAGAAATGCGATCACGATTTGAAACGCCCAAAATTCGTAGATAATATTGATATTGGTCGCCAGATCGCTGCCTGTCTGCTGCATGAAAAATGAGGCCAGAACGTGAAACCCTACCAGCACCAGGATGCCAAGTCCGCTGATGCGGTGAAGTATCCAGGCGATCATCGGACTTCCACCCTTATACCTTAGCCCCTGGATCAAGCCGACTCTTCGATTAAGGCCCATGGCGCCTCCTAATTGGGGTGAATAAGTTAGGGGTGTTGGTGTTCCGGGCGGCGAAGCCGCCCGGAACACCAACAAAAACCCGTCTCCTTTTCCCGGAATCATATTAGTACTATTATTTCACTGAAAATTGTCAGCCGAGAAGTGACAATGATCATGCTTTATTAGTTTCAGATATCCTTATGACTGCAGAGAATTTCATTCTACAATTATTACCAAATTGTACCCTTTTTTGTACACTCTCAGGGAATCGGGTGCAGATCGGTCGTCCGGTCAATAAGTATGTATAGAGCTTACGCAGTTGGTGGGATAACGCAATATCACCTGAACTGCGTAAATTCTAATGTATTTATTTTATATTAAGGATTTTCAGGTAAAATTTAGGCTATGTGTCTGGAGGTACTGGCATGGCCGAACCAAATAGATTAGAAAGACGCGATTTCGTCAAAGTAGTTGTGGCGGCCCTTGGGACAATTATGGGCGCATGTATTACATTGCCTGCTATTGGATATCTGCTGTCACCTGCTCTGGCAGTCCAAAAAAAGGAAGACTGGATCCCTTTAGGTCCACTGGATAGCTACCCTATCGGGATTCCAACCCTGTTCACCTTCACCCGCACTACGATCAACGGTTGGGAGAGAACGGTCAACAGCTATGGCGTCTATATAACCCGGTTCGATGAAGCCACACAAAGGGTGTTCTCCAACAAGTGCACCCACTTGAGCTGCCGGGTAACCTGGAAGGAAGAGCTGGCTGAATATCTCTGCCCGTGCCATGATGGATTTTTCGATATCGATGGCAAGGTGATCTCTGGCCCGCCCCCCGCGCCTCTCACCGAATATGAGACCAAGGTAGAGGAAGGCGTCCTGTATATGTTCTTCGTGGAAGGATAAGTATGGCTGTAAAGATGTTTACATGGATCGATGAGCGTCTGGGTCTATCGACGATCTATAACGTGGTGCTGGATCGCAACGTGCCGAAGGTGAACTGGTGGTACACCCTAGGCAGTGCTTCGCTTTTCCTGTTTGCGTTACAGGCTGTCACCGGCATTTTTCTTTCCGTCTATTATGTCCCTTCTCCGGATCATGCCTACGACAGCGTTCAGTACATTATGAATGAAGTCTCGTTTGGCTGGCTGATCCGCGGCATCCACCACTGGGGCGCAACCCTGATGGTGATTTTTGTTTTCATCCACATGCTGCGCACGTTCTATTTCGCAGCTTATAAGTATCCCAGGGAGATCACCTGGCTGACGGGCGTTTTCCTGCTCCTGGCAACTCTTGGTATGGGCTTCACCGGCTACCTGCTGCCCTGGAATCAGCGTGCTTATTGGGCAACCACGGTAGGGACTGAGATCCCCGGCACAGCACCCTTCATCGGGGAATTCATCATCCGCATCTTGCGCGGTGGCACAGATTTGAGTGCTGTCACCCTGGCGCGTTTTTTCTCGGTGCATATCTGGTTCCTGCCCGCCATTATCGTGCTGCTGATCAGCGTCCATATGTACCTGGTCATACGGCTTGGAATCTCCTCCATCCCCAAAAAAGAAGAATAGTACTTACACACAGTTGATCGGAACGCCAATATCCCCCAAACTGCGTGAACTCTAATCATTAGGAACCAAGGAAGGGTTTAGTGAACGAGGAGCAGAAAAAAGAGTATCTGGAAGAATATAAGAAAGAAAAAGCCAAGGGCGTGAAATTCTATCCGGATATCATCTACAAAGATCTTCTGGTATCTTTTGCTCTCTTCCTGCTGCTGATCGGTATCGCGGCGTTCATTGGCGTCGCCAACGAACCGCCGGCTGACCCGAACGATACCAATTACATCCCCAGACCAGAATGGTACTTCCTGTTCCTGTTCGAAATGCTGAAATACTTTCCAGGACAGATCGAGTGGATAGGAACGGTCATCGTGCCGACGATCGCCGTCCTGGCGCTGCTTCTGCTGCCGTTCTATGATCGCAGCCCATTCCGTCACTGGAGCAAACGCAAACTGGCGGTCTCGATTATGACGGTGGTCGTGATCGGGATGGTAGCTCTGACGGTCATCGCCGCGGTTACAACCCCTCCCCAGGAAGAAAGTGAAGTAGCGACCACCTTGCCGGAAAAGATCTTGCTGGGAGAGGAGCTCTACGCAGTCCAGTGTGTCGAGTGTCATGGCTCCGATGGTGAAGGCGGTGAGATTACGGGGGTCGAAGGGCTGGAGGGGGTTGTGGTCAAGCCCATCAACAGCCAGGACGAAATGTACACCCGCAGCGATGCCACTCTCTTCCAGATCATCGATTACGGGCAGCCGAACCTGGGTATGCAGCCGTTCGGCAAGGGATTTGGCGGTGAGCTCTCACGCGGGGATATCGATGCAATTGTCACCTTCATGCGATATACCTGGGATGACCGCAGTGAAATCCCCGAAGAAGTGGTCCAGGCGGGAGCCATACCTGCGTTGGGACCGGATGAGGTGCCCTCCTACGAGATCCACATAGCCCCGATTGTGAAACGCTATTGCGTCTCCTGCCACCGCCCGGGGAAGAAGAACAACAATTACCTGATGCGTGATTACGACGAGACCATGCAGTCCGGCGATAATACCCCGAACGTCATCCCGGGTGACCTGGGCAGCAACTTGATCCGCATGATTCACCGCGAGGAGATCGATGCTGGCGGGCCGATGCCGCCTACCAAGGCGCTCAAGCCGGAATTGATCGAAATCTTCGAACGCTGGGTAGCCGGTGGTGCTCCGAATATCGCTGTAGAAGCGGAGAGCCTTTCACCATCCCCGGCCGCGCCCGAGGCGACGCCAGAGGGCACAGGATCGGCAACTCCCGAGGAGACTGTCCAGGCAACACCGTAGCCGCATCGCTGCCTGAATCGACGCGTCTTCACTGACATCACTGAACCGACATCGCTGCACGTCTGGACACAACTTCGGATTGCACTGGAAACCTTCCGCACACGGAAGGTTTTCCTTTATCTCCATGCTCCCATTTTTACGCTCAATTCAGGCGGCATGCGATCCCACCGCGGGCAAAATTCATAGCTCACAGGAAAGAATTTGTGGTTTAATATGGACAACATTTACCCAATTATCTTTAGAAACTGCACAGATCAGGGAATAACTGAAACTTCTGGAGGGAATTCATGCCTCAGTTTGATGTGATCGTTATCGGTGGCGGCCCCGCCGGGACCACTGCTGCAATGCGGGCCAGAGAATTAGGCGCTCGAGTGGCCTTGGTCGAACGCGACCGGATGGGCGGCACCTGTACCAATGATGGCTGTGTGCCAACCCGGGTACTGGCACATGCGGCTCGTCTGGCACGCGACTCCCGCCAGTATGCTGATTACGGGCTGATAGGGGCGGCTCCAAGTGTTGATTTTTCGGCTGTCATCGCTCGCACTCAGCATATGGTCTACCGCATCCACGAAAAGAAGCAGCTGGTTGGTAATTTACTGCAGGTGGGTGTGGAAGTGATCGCTGGCAATGGAAGCGCCCGCTTCGAGGATGAGCACACATTGGTGCTGCAGGCCGGGGAGACTTTTCAGGCGGAAAAATTCATCCTTGCCGCGGGAGGCCATGCTCGGCGTTTCCCCTTCCCGGGCAGTGATTTAGCCCTTACACACAGCGACATCTGGTCCTTGAAGCAGCTGCCTGTATCGGTGGCGGTGATCGGCGGCGCGGCAACCGGCTGCCAGCTGGCTTCCATCTTTGCAGATTTTGGCACACAGGTCACGCTGCTGGAGCGGAGCGACGATATTCTCGCCATCGAAGACAGCGCTGTCACGCGGGTGATGGAGACTGCTTTCTGCGAACGGGGCATCGATGTGGTCAAAGCCATCGATGGCGTCGACCGTATCGAGCGTAAAGGGAAAGGATTTGAATTGCGCTACAGCCGCCAGGGAAAAGCGCATGATATTCAGGTAGAGGCAGTCGTTCTGGCGGTGGGTTGGGTTGGTAATATCGAAGAGCTTAACCTAGAAGCTGCCGGTGTGCAGACCGAGCGCAGCTATATCGTTGTGGATGACTACCTGCGGACGACTGCCCCACACATCTTTGCTGCGGGAGATATCACTGGGCGGATGATGTTGGTACAGAGCGGTAGCTATGAAGGGCGTGTTGCTGCGGAAAATGCTGTCATTGGGGTGGGGCAGTCTTACGAGCACCTGATCGTCCCGCACGGCGGATTCACCGATCCGGAATACGGCAGTGTCGGTCTGACCGAGGCGCAAGCACGCCAAGCCGGTCTGGATATCCTCACTGCAGAGGTCCCGTACGATGACCTCGACCGGGCGGTCATTGACGGGCACACCACAGGAATGTGCAAGCTGATCGTCTCTCAAGAAACGCATCGCATAATAGGCGCCCATATCGTGGGCGAACAGGCCCTGGAATCGATCCAGATGATCGCAGCCGGGATGGCGGCAGATATGTGGGTGGAGCAGCTGGCGGAGCTGGAGCTGGCGTATCCCACCTACACGGCAGCGGCCGGTCTGGCGGCACGCCAGATTGTGCTGAATCTGGGCGTCCTTCCGCTCGCACCCCAGTGGCGGGCTTTGAAAAGACCTCACGCAGAATGGGAGAGGAACCATTCAGCGAGCTGAGATGAGCCAGGACGATATTTGCCAGACGGGGGACACCCGTCTGGGGGGTACGTCTTTCTTATCCAATATTCAGAATATTTTTTCCCACAAGGGATATACTTATCGGAGAGCCTGAGCACGCCCTGATGCACGTGGGTTGGGGCTGTTGGATTTTTGTAGAAACTGCGCAGCATGTAGGGATGATAGCTCCCTTACCAACTGCGTAACATCAGTTCGTATCATAAGATCCTATCCTGAAAATGGGGCCTCCCCAATAACTTTCGGATAGGTTCTAAGGAGATTGTTATATGATGCAGAATCAGGTGAACCGGAGAATTCCCCGCTACATCTTGATATTTTTACTGCCGGTATTGGCACTGGCATGCCGGCTGTCCATCCCTGGAAGTGCACCAGCAGAGCCAGCAGAGGTGATTAAAACAGTGATCGTGACAGTGGAGCCGGCATCTTCGAGTGGTGACGTGCAGCTCCAGCCCGCTGCTCCGCTGACGGCGATTGAGGGCAGCGAGCCTTTGGTTGAGCTGTACGCGTTGGCCAACCCCTCTGTGGTCAATATCACCATCTTCAGCGAGCAGAATAACGAGGTCGTCCCGGCCTCGCAGGGATCAGGGTTCGTCTTCGACATCCTGGGCAATATCGTCACCAATGCCCACGTCATTCACGGCGCGCAGGCTGTGGAAGTCACTTTTTCCAATGGCACCGGACGCAGTGCCGAGATCGTGGGAGAAGACCTCAACAGCGACCTGGCGGTTGTGCGGGTAGATGGATTGCCCGAAGGGGTTGGACCGCTGTCATTGGGAAGTATGGCTGACCTAGCTGTGGGGCAGACAGTGGTCGCAATCGGTAATCCTTTTGGTCTGGAGGGCACTCTGACCAGAGGGGTTATCAGCTCGCTTGGTCGGACCATCCCGGCTTTGACGGTATTCTCGATCCCGCAGTCCATCCAGACTGACGCCGCCATCAATCCGGGCAACTCCGGCGGACCGCTGCTAAATATGCAAGGACAGGTGATCGGCGTGAACGCCCAGATCGAGACCGATGGTCTTACCCGCAGCAACCTCGGTGTCGGATTCGCTATTCCGGTCAGCATCATCCGGCATGTCGTTCCTGACCTGATCGAGTTCGGCAAGCATGCCTGGCCCTGGCTGGGTGTGCAGGGTGGGGATGTGACACCGCTGCTGGTGGAGGCGATGAAACTCCAGGTTGACAATGGCGCTTATATCTCTAATGTGCTCTCGGATGGGCCATCCGCCAGATCTGGGCTGCAGGGAGCAGGGGAAACGCTCACCATTCGCGGCCGCCGGCAGGATGTAGGTGGGGACGTGATCGTCGCCATCAACGAC
>JAQBDA010000049.1:0-62685 GCA_032124675.1 Chloroflexota bacterium | reverse complement strand
CACAACCAGATCGACACGGAGCATATTCTGCTGGCTTTAATTGAACAGCCTCAGGGCGTCGTAACGCAAATACTCGATCTGCTCAAGGTTGATGCTGCCGCCCTGACGGAACGATTGGACTATATCCTGCGCACCAGCCCAAAGGCGAACATTTTCGGGGGTGGTGCCGGGCAAATATTCATCACTCCCCGGGTCAAGAGGATCATCGACCTCGCCAATGAAGAGGCCAATCGCCTGAAGGATGAGTACATATCCACAGAGCATATCTTCCTGGCGATCTTGAGTGAGCGCAGCACGCCGGCGGCTCGCCTGATGGAAGGCGCTGGCATCACGCGTGAGCGTGTTTATGATGCAATTCATCAGATCCGCGGCGGGCAGCGGGTGACAGACCCTCAGGCAGAATCGCGCTACCGCACGCTGGAAAAATACTCGCGTGACCTGACACAATCGGCGCGCGAAGGCAAGCTGGACCCCGTGATCGGGCGCGATACCGAAATCCTGCGTGTTATCCAGATCCTCTCCCGGCGCACAAAGAACAACCCGGTACTTATCGGCGAGGCGGGCGTTGGTAAGACCGCCATTGTGGAGGGGCTGGCGCAGAAGATCGCTACCAATGATGTCCCGGAGATATTAATGGGCAAGCGTGTGGTCTCGCTGGACCTGAGTGCCATGATTGCTGGCTCCCGTTTCCGCGGTGAGTTCGAAGAACGCTTGAAAGCCGCGATTGAGGAGATCCAGCGCTCATCGGGTGAGGTAATCCTGTTCATCGATGAACTGCATACTGTTGTCGGCGCGGGCGCAGCCCAGGGGGCGATGGATGCATCGAATATGCTCAAGCCGGCATTGGCACGCGGCGAGCTGCAGTGTGTCGGGGCAACCACCTTAGACGAATATCACAAACACATCGAAAAGGATGCTGCCCTGGAACGCCGCTTTGCGCCTGTATATGTTGAAGAACCGAGTGTGGATGACACCATCGAAATGCTGCGCGGGCTGCGCGATCGCTATGAGGCGCATCACAAAGTGCATTTCTCCGATGAATCGCTGGTTGCAGCAGCCAAGCTTTCCACACGCTATGTCACCGACCGCCACCTACCGGATAAAGCTATCGACCTGATGGACGAAGCTGCGGCCAAACTGCGTGTGGCATTGTATTCGCTGCCTGCTGACCTCAAAGAGATGAAGAGCGATATCGAGCGCCTGTCGGCAGAGGAAGAACAAGCCGGCCTGGAGCGCGATTATGAGCGGGCGGCACAGAAGAAGGCTGAACGTCTGCGCCTGGAGGATGAGTTCAACACGCGGCGAGACCAGTGGGAATCGGAGCACGAACTGGATGAAGTTGTCGATGTCAACGACATCGCCGAGGTCGTCGCTCAATGGACGGGTATCCCGGTGACACAGATGATGGAAACAGAGGCCGTAAAACTGCTCCAGATGGAAGATCGTCTGCATGAACGCATCCGGGGGCAGGATGAGGCGATCCATGCCATCTCGGATGCGATCCGCCGGGCTCGTTCCGGGTTGAAAGATCCCCGCCGCCCAATCGGTTCGTTTATCTTCATCGGCCCTTCAGGTGTAGGAAAGACTGAGCTGGCAAAAGCGCTAGCAGAGTTCATGTTCGATGACGAGGATGCACTGATACGGATCGATATGAGTGAGTACCGGGAGCAGCATTCGGTCTCCCGGCTGTTCGGTGCACCACCAGGATACGTCGGTTACGAGGAAGGCGGTCAGCTCACCGAAGCTGTGCGCCGGCGACCTTACCGTGTGATCCTGTTCGATGAAATTGAAAAAGCTCATCCCGAAGTGTGGAATGCCCTGCTTCAGATCCTTGATGACGGTCGCTTGACAGATGGTCAGGGCAGGATGGTTGACTTCCGTAATTCGGTTCTGGTCATGACGAGCAACCTGGGGACGGAATTCGTCCGCCACTCTGGCAGCCTGGGTTTCCTGCAGCGCACCGGAGATTCCGAGGAACGGGCCGAGCAGGAGAAGATCGAGAAGGCGTTGAAAAGCACTTTCCGTCCGGAATTCCTCAACCGGATTGATGAGATCATTACTTTCTCCGCTCTATCACTCGATCAAATGCGGGAGATCGTCGATCTCCAGATGAATGAAGTGCGGGAGCGCTTGAGCGAGCATGGTCTGACAGTTGAACTGACACCGGCTGCCCGTAACTGGCTGGCTGATGTAGGCTTTGATCCTGACTTTGGTGCGCGGCCCTTGCGCCGTGCCTTGCAGAAACATGTCGAGAGCCCGCTCTCTGTGAGCCTGCTCAGCGGCGAGTTCAAGAGCGGGGATGCGATCCAGGTTGATGTAGCTGAAGAAAGCAACTCACTGGTCTTTGAGCGCATCGATCAGCAGGTACCTGCCGAGCAGGTCAGCGAAGTCAGCGCCTGAGGGTTGGACAAAAGTTGACTAGAGTGCCAGACGAGCGGTCGTCTGGCACTTTTTTTCGCTCTGTCACACCATCTGGTGACCTTTATCAGCCGTTTGAGGATATTTGCCACTTTATATTTAGGGTCTCTCTGGTTACATTGTATAGTACCAGAGAGCGAGCAAGACAATATGCCGGGTGATATCTATCAGCAGCTGCCGATATTTCAAGACCTCAGCCCTGCTCAATTACAGCTTTTGCAACCGATCTTCGTGCCGTGTGATTGCTACACGGGCAGCATGCTGTTCGAGCAAGGTGACTCTGCGGAGTTCCTCTATCTGGTTGTTAGTGGAGAGGTGACGATCCGCTACAAGCCAGAGGATGGGCCACCGATCACGATCACGCGCGTTCGTCCAGGCGGCATCGTCGGATGGTCCGCCGCGCTTGGAAACCGCCAATATACTTCTGCTGCCATCTGTAACGCTTATTCCCAAATGCTGCGCGTGCGCGGCAGAGACCTTAAATGTCTGTGTGAAGACTACCCGGATACGGGTATCCTCATTCTGGAGCGACTTGCCTGGGTGATCGCCGATCGCCTCCGCCATACCCACGAACAGGTGGTAGAATTGTTGAAACAGGGAATTGGCAGTGGGATACCGAGCATAAAGGAGGCTTGACGATGGTTGTCGCCGACCAGAGTTCGCAGATCGAATACGAAGAAAGAGTGAAAGCGCTGCTTGAGAATATCAGCGCATATATCGAACACTTTCACGGGGGCTCTGTCGAAATGGTCTCTTTGAAAGGTGATGAGCTGAAAGTGCGTCTGGGCGGGGCTTGCATGGGCTGCCCTCTATCGCCGAACACCCTCCACGGATGGGTTGAGGGGACGGTACGCCAGTTTTTCCCTGAGATCAAACACGTGGTCGATATCGAATAATCCCCGGTCGTACCGAATAAACCAGCACTCTGCATCTGCGGGGCGTTTCATAAGCCGAATGAAACGCCCTGCCTTTTTATCCCCCACGACTATTTCTATTAAATCCCCATCGCGCAGCCATCCGCGCGCGGGTCGCTCCCGCCCCAGAGTACACTTGATTGCCGGTCGCGCAGGATAATCTGGCCGCGGCCGAAGAGGGCGCGCCCATATCCGGATACAGGGTAAACGTGGTGCCCCATTCCGTCTAGCTGTATGGCTGTATCCTGTGGAATGCCTTGCTCCAGGGCAACTTCTCCCCCGGCGCTGCCATCATCGATACAGAAGCGGGCACGGTCCAATGCCGACTGCGGGTCCTGCCCGTCGTCGAGCATTGCAGTCAGCACCTGAAGATGCCCCTGGGGCTGCATAAAGCCGCCCATCACGCCAAAACTGGCGAACAGGGTTCCATCCGGAAGGGTCGCCATCGCCGGTATGATCGTATGGTAGGGACGTTTACCCGGTGCCAGCGCGTTGGGGTGGAGGGTGTCAAGGCTGAAGTTGTGCCCCCGGTTCTGCAGGCTGAACCCCCAGCCGCTGGGTACAATCCCGGTGCCGAAACCCATGTAGTTGCTGTTGATGAAAGAGCAGGCATTGCCTGCCTGGTCAACCACCGTGAGATAGACGGTATCCGAGGATGTAACTGGAACCCCGTGTCTCTGATCAAGGCTTGCTCGTTGAGGATCGATCAGCTTGCGCCGTTCATCCGCATATTCTTTTGAAAGCAGCCATTCGAGCGGGGCAGGATTGAAGGCAGGATCCGTCACATACCAGCGGCTGTCGGCAAATGCCAATCGCAGGGCTTCGATCACCAGGTGCAGGCGTGCCGCAGACATTGGTGGGAGAGACGCCAGGTCATACCCTTCCAGGATATTCAGACCGAGCAGGGCAGTCAGACCCTGTCCGTTGGGTGGGCATTCCCAGACGTTGATGCCCCTGTATAAGGCGGTAATCGGCTGGTCCCAGGTGCTGTGGTGTGCTGCCAGGTCTTCCTGGCTCAGACAGCCGCCGGCAGATTGGAGGGTATTTACAATTTCTTCAGCAATAGGTCCCTGGTAAAAAGCAGTCTTGCCACCGCCGGCAACTGTAATCAGTGTGCGTGCCAGGCCGGGATTGCGAAAGATCTCGCCGGGTCGCGGCCCACGACCGTCGATGGTCAGCTCTTGCCCCCCCGGAGCCGAGCGGAGCTGACGCTGGACGCCGCGCTGCCAGAAATACGCCGTGATAGGTGCTACCGGGAAGCCTTCTTCAGCCAGGCGAATGGCAGGAGCCAGGACAGCCTCCAATGACAGATGACCGAAGCGTTCTGCCAGGTCGCACCAACCCGCACAAGCGCCTGGGACGGTGACCGTATATGGATGGTAGGGAGGCAGCTCATGCTCGAAGCCCTCGCGCTTCAGGCGCTCCAGGCTCAATTCAGCCGGAGCACGACCAGACCCATTGAGCGCGCTGATCTGGCGCGTGCTGGCTTGATAATAGAGCGCAAAGCAATCGCCTCCGATTCCGGTGGAGGTTGGCTCGGTCACGTTCAAGGCAGCCGCAGCGGCCACCGCGGCATCTGCTGCAGTCCCGCCTTGCGCCAGGATTTCCAGCCCGGCGGCTACTGCCAGCGGCTGCGAGGTGGCAACCATGCCGCGCCGTCCGACAACCGGCGAACGCCTGGAAATGAAGTCCAATTCGTCTGGGTAAGGATTCATATCAGGTGGTTAGCTCCTCTGGAGGTTTATGTGAACGGAAGTTTCGATACAGCACGAGGTCATAGATGATCTTCAATACCCCGGAGACAACGAATGGCGATGCCAGCAGCAGCGGGTTGGTCATGTATATCCCGGTAAATACCAGTGCCAGCGCGGCCTAAAGGGCGATTTCGATTGATTTGCCTTGGGTTACTTCACCGACAACCCACAACGGCTGATCGACGCTGGCTGCCCGCTCCTGCAAGGATTTTAATTTCTCCTTGGATACTGCCAGCAGCAGCCCGCCGCTGGTCTGGGCGTCGAACAACAGCATCTGAGAAGCCTCTGGAATCTGAGGGTCAAAATGCACATGTCCACCGTAGAACAGCCGGTTATCCACTGAACCACCCGGGAAGATCCATTCTCTGGCGTAGCGCTGTGCCCCGCTGATGAGAGGTATTTTTTCGACGGAGAAGCGCAGCCTAACTCCAGATGCCTCTGCCATCTCCCAGGCATGTCCGAGCAGACCAAAGCCGGTGATGTCCGTGCCGCCGCGCAGGCCGAATTCCACCGCCAGTTCGGCAGCCGTCCTGTTCAGACGCTTCATCCATGCCACCGCCTCAGCGACATGCTCTGCATCTGCCAGGCCGCGTTTGAGAGCGGTCGTGGTTGTGCCGAAACCAAGCGGCTTGGTGAGCACCAGGATATCTCCTGCGCGGGCACCACTCTTGGTCAGCATCACAGCCGGGTCGGCAAAACCCAGCACGACCAATCCGTATTTGGGTTCTTTATCCTGAATGGTGTGCCCGCCAGCTACAACCACGCCGGCTTCCCTGGCTTTTTCTGCCCCACCCCGCATGATCTCCCCCAGGAGTTCTGCCGGCAGCTCGGGCGGCAAGGCGGCTATATTCAGTGCCAGGAAGGGGCTGCCGCCCATGGCATATACATCGGAAAGCGCGTTCGCAGCAGCAATCGCCCCATAATCGTACGGGTCATCGACCACCGGGGTGAAGAAATCAGTCGTGACCACCAGGGCACGCCCGTCTGGCAGGCGCCATACTGCCGCATCATCGGGCTCCCCCAGACCTACCAGCAGGTCGGGGTAGTCTCGGGAATCGAAGATGCCCTGGATCGGGCGCAGCACCTGCGCCAGCGCTTCCGCGCTTAGTTTAGACGCTCAACCCGCACAGTTGGACAGGCTGGTCAGGCGGATTTGCCGGCCGGAAGATGGAACCATTCAAGAATCCTATGGTGTGGCAGTTGGCTCGGGCGATGGCAGTGGAGTCGGGAATGTCGACGGAACCACCGGTCCGACCTGCTCCAGGGTGGGCAGCGGAAGCAGGTAAGGTGTGTTGTTGGGTACCAGCATAACCTGGACGCCGGGAGCCAGCTTGGTGATGTACTGGTAGGTGAGCAGCTCGGGTTTATCCGCAAGTGCTTCGGCAATCTTGTTTAGGGCCTGCGATTCAGCGTTGGCAGCAATAATGCGCGCCTCGCCATCGCCTTCCGCACGGATCACAACCGCATCCGCCTGACCCTGGGCAAGCTGGCGAGCCTGTTCGGCTTCCTGCCGGCGCTGCTCGACTACGAATTTGGCTTGCTGCGCCAGCTGTTCGGCGATCTGTTTCTGCTCTACCGATGCAGCGTATTCCGGTGAGAAGGTGATATTGCGCAGTAGGAACTCTGAGAGCAGCAAACCGTTCTCTTCCAGCTTACGGCGCAGGTTCTCTGTGATCTCCTGGGTCATGGCGATTCGTTGGGTGCTGTAAACTTGCTGCACTCCATATTGTGAGACGGCGTCACGGATGACACCCCGGGTGAGCGGGCGTACCAACTCGTTTGTGTAGCGATTCTGCCAGACAATGTGGACGTCGACCACCTCAGCCGGGTCGATCGAATAGATGATCGAAGCATCCAGGAAGATTTCCTGCCCGTCTAATGTGCGCGCGGCCACCGAGTCATCGCCCTGCAGCTGCCCCTCTAAGGGAGCGATTGACATCGTGTAGGATTGCCGTGAAATCGGGTAGATGACCACATTCTCGAAATACGGTATGATCCAGCGCAGACCGGGCTGGAGTGCCTGCTCCCGGTACCCATTTGGATCCAGGGCGGATATCACCACCCCGCGCTCTTCCGGCTGGATGAATACCAACCCTGCGCTGATGGTGGTTAATACTAGAGCCAGGATGGAGGTTACGATAATGGCTGTAGAGATCACACCGACTTTCTGCCTGCGCGAGGCGCGCACCACGGCTAACACGATCAAACCAACAACGATAACCCATAACAGGGCGACAGATCCCTGAAGTACAGTGGCGAAATTCATGGTTTCCTCCTGATAGATATCGACAACGCAGTGATTATACCGTACTGAAAGTGAAAGTGGGTATGCTGAGAGTTGTCGTGCATACGAAATTGTGATACGATGCCGCAATGCGCCGGCACAAGGGCTGGGTCAAAGAGCTGCAAATCGAACCTTCTGGGATGGTATCTGCCAGGATAGCCTGCCCGCCACGAGCTGTCCCGCAGCCCGGCAGATATTTACTCGCAAGTTGGGGAGAGGCGATCCTGGCAACGCCTCTCTTTCTTGAGGCCAGCTTCGAGGATGGATTCCTGGCAGCCCCTCCGGCGCCAGTTGGTTGGGACCCCGGGACCCGCCTTGAACTACGCGGCCCGCGCGGGAATGGCTTTTCCCTGCCTGCTGATACCCGACGGTTGGTTTTGGCTGCCTTGGGAGACACGGTCTCTCGCCTGCTGCCTGTGGCAGATGCCGCCCTGCGCCAGGAGATGGCGGTTGTTCTCTTCAGCGACGCAATGCTGCCCAGCCTGCCATCCGCAATGGAAGCCAGCCCAATGACCGCCCTGCCAGATGCGCTGTCGTGGGCGGATTTCCTGGTGCTGGACCTGCCGCTGGAGCAAGTGTCCCGGTTGGGGGACAGGCTGGAGATTACCGGAGATGCCGTGCTGCCCTGCCCTGGACAGGCGCTGGTGCTGGCTTCCATGCCCTGTGCAGGGTTGGCTGGCTGTGGAGTGTGTGCTCTGCGCACCCGGCGGGGATGGAAGCTGGCCTGTGAAGATGGTCCGGTGTTCCCCCTTCAAGATTTGCTGGATAACCCATGAAATACGCTCTCACCTTTGACAGACCGCTGATGAACTCTGCCGGCAGCCTGGGATTCGCCCCGCCTCGCAGCAGTGGTGTCGATCTGGAGCAGCTCGGCGCTTTTGTGACCAACCCGGTAAGTCTGAAGAGACGCACCCCGGCTGGCGGCAGCCGCTGTATCGCCTTCGCGGGTGGTTTCCTGCTGCACACCGGCTCACCCAACCCTGGCTTGAACGCAGTTCTGAAACGCCATGCGGAGCGCTGGGCGCGGCAGATGCTCCCGGTCTGGGTTCATGTGCTGGCGAACCATGTGGCAGAGCTGTCCCAGATGGTACGCCTGCTGGAAGGAAGGGAAGGGGTAGCCGGTCTGGAGGTTGGGCTGGCGGCGGACACGGATCCGGCTGCTGCTCAGGCTTTCACCCAGGCCGCCAGCGGTGAGCTGCCGGTCATCGTGCGCCTGCCGCTGGAACGGTCGGTTGAGCTTGCCATTGCGGTTTTGGAGTCAGGCGCAGCTGCGGTCAGCCTGGGACCGCCGCGCGGAGCGCTGTTGGATGCGGGCGGTGAGAGCGTCTCGGGACGCTTATACGGCCCGGCGATCTTTCCGCTGGCTCTTCAGGCGGTAAGCAGATTAGCCGAGGCGGGTCTGCCTGTCATCGCTGCCGGGGGAGTTTACAGTTCTCGAGATGCTGAGGCGATGTTGGTGGCAGGAGCGCTCGCGGTGCAGTTAGATTCAGTCTTGTGGCGGGGTTGGCAGCCATAACTGTGAGTGCGGTCACTCCTGCCGTTCCATCCAGATCGTAACCGGCCCGTCGTTGGCGATATCCACCAGCATATGCGCGCCGAACACTCCGGTCTGGGTGGGCACGCCTTGCTCGCGCAGCAGGTCGGCAAAGCGCTCCACCAGCGGGCTGGCGATCTCCGCTGGGGCGGCATCGGTGAAGGATGGGCGGCGCCCTTTGCGCGTATCGGCATACAGGGTAAACTGCGAGACAACGATCGCCTGCCCAGCGATCTCGAGCAGTGAGCGGTTCATCTTGCCAGCCTCATCCTCGAAAATGCGCAGATTGGCGATCTTTTCCGCCAGGTAGCGCGCCTGCTCTTCGCCATCATCCATGCCGATCCCCAAGAGGATGACAACCCCCACTCCTATTTGCGCGGTCCCCTGTCCCTCGATAGTGACGCGTCCACGCCGGACCCTTTGAACGATGACTCTCATACGCTTGTTAGAGGGGATTTTCTTAAGATCGTCTGGCGCCCTCTGTGATCGTCCCCATCTCCCCTCGTCACGGCAGCCCGATAGCTTCTTTCACTTCGGCGATGGTCTGACTGGCGATGGTTTGAGCGCGCTTCTTGCCGTCCTCGAGCACTTCCTCTACGTGACCGGGGTCCTGAGCGATCTCCGCCCGGCGGGCCCGGAAGGGTTCCAGATGGTTATTCAGGTTGCGCGCCAGGATCTTTTTGCAGTCCACGCAGCCGATACCCGCCCGGCGGCACTCGACATTGATCATATCGATCTCTTCCTGAGAAGAGAAGATATTGTGCATAGTAAACACATTGCACACATCCGGGTTCCCCGGGTCGCTGCGGCGGATGCGCTGCGGGTCGGTGACCATCTGCATCACCCGCTGCTGGGTTTCCTGGGGCGTGGCTGCCAGCTCGATGTGATTGTTCAGGCTTTTGCTCATCTTCTGCTGGCCGTCTATGCCCAGCACCTTGGGGAACTCGGTGGCCTTCATCTGCGGTTCGACCAGCACATCTGTGTTGTAGCGGTAGTTGAACGAGCGCACCACCTCGCGGGTGAACTCGATGTGCGGTTCCTGGTCGACTCCTACCGGTACAGCGCTCGCCTTATACAGGACGATGTCAGCCGCCATGAGCACCGGATATCCGACCAGCCCGTAATTGATATTATGCGGTTGGTAGCGGACTTTCTCTTTGAATGTAGGCAGGTCGGTCAGCTTTCCGAGCGGCGTGACCATGGAGAGGATCAGGTGCAGCTCGGCAACCTGTGGGACGTGAGATTGAATGAACATGATCGACTCAGCAGGCCGGATGCCAGCCGCCAGCCAATCCAGTGCCATCTCGTGAGTGTTCTGGCGCAGGTTTTCCGTAGTCTCGACTGTGGTCAGGGCGTGCAGGTCGACGATGCAGTAAATGCAATCGTACTCGTCCTGCAGCGCAACATAATTCTGGATTGCCCCCAGGTAATTGCCGAGGTGCTGACGCCCGGTGGGCCTTGCGCCCGAAAACACCCGCCCTCTTTTGGCGCTTGACATATGCCCTCCTTACTCCATCTTTCGAATCAGCCCGGCGATCTCGCCGGGTTCGGCGTGCCGCCCGGAATGCAGCTTGGAATACAATAGCTTGCCGTTGACGGTCAGCTCGAAGCTCCCGGCGTCTGATGGCACCAGGGTAAACGTTTCGATCTCGGTTTCGAATTCTTTAATCAGTTCAGCCATTTGACCAATGGCCCTGTCGGTATAGTGTCAAACGGCACAGTAAACTAGCTCGATGTTCATCAACATATTCAGCTCCAGTTTATTTTAGTGATATTATGCAGTTCAGGGGGAGTGTCGTCCTCCCACCAACAGCGCGAGTCCTTTAAAATGATAACCCCGCCGGTGATACGACGGGGTTGAATGAGCCAGTCTCACTCGGGTCGAGCGCAGCAGGCGGAAATTACAGCAGCCAGTGCACACCCTTCGCCTGGATAACGGTGGCGGCTCCGGCACGGGCTATTCGGCGCGGTGTGCGCTTTTCACCCTGCAGCTCCGAGGTCCATTCTGCGCCGGCGTGCGTGCGGAGTTCTCAGCCTCTACCGCTCTCTGTACCGCCGGACCGGCGTGTACTCGTCCTCATCGTAGCTTTTTTCGTGAAGGGATTATATCACAGCCGGATCAAGAGTATGCTAAAATTTGAACAGGCTTAGGTTTACACAGCTTGAGGTGAATGATGGCCCAGACAATCGATCTGAGACCTTCTGCCATTGCCGGGCAATGGTACCCTGATGACCCCGAACAGCTGGCACAATCGGTTGATGCCTATATCGATGCCGCGGCTGCGCCCGAGCTCCCGGGGGATCTGCTGGCAGTGATGACACCCCACGCCGGGCACCGCTACTCCGGTCCGGTCGCAGGTCACGCCTTTTCGGCTGTGCGCCAGGCAGCCCAAGCGGGGTATGAACCCGATCTGGTGGTGGTCATCTCGCCCATGCACTACCCTGCCCATGGGCACGTGCTGACCAGCGCACACCAGGGCTACAGCACCCCGCTGGGCGGGGTGCTGATTGATCAGGACGCCCTGCAAGCTCTGGATGCCTACCTGCAGATCGAGCTGGGGGTAGGTCTGACGACGGTCAGGCGTGATCCGGAGCATTCTTTGGAGATCGAGCTGCCCTTCCTGCAGCGTTCTTTGCCGCATGATTTTTCCCTGATGCCTGTTATGGTGCGTGATCCCAGCCCACGCGTCGCTCGCGGACTGGGCAGGGCGCTGTCGAAGGTGCTGGGTGGTTACAACGCCCTGATGGTCGCCAGCACAGATTTATCCCATTTCTATCCTCGGGAGACAGCCCGCGTGCTGGACGGAGAGATTTTGCGCCGGGTCGAGGCGTTCGATCCGGCAGGCGTGCTGCAGGCTGAAGAAGAGGGGAAGGGCTTTGCCTGCGGGCGGGGTGCTTTGGCGGCGGTCATGTGGGCTGCTCAAGCAATGGGCGCTGACATCGTCCGGGTATTGAATTACGCAACATCAGGGGATATTACCGGAGACTACAGCCAGGTGGTCGGATACGCAGCGGCTGCCATCTTCAGGAGTGCCCAAATAAATTGACCGGTTCCCCCGGGCAGCGAGTCTTCCCGGGAGGAGCTGACCGGATGAAATCAAATATATATGGAAAATCCCTTTATCATAGATGGATTGAAAATACTAGCGGTACTCGTATTGGTTCTGGCGAACGGATTCTTCGTCGCGGCAGAGTTTTCGCTGGTCAGTGTAAGGCGGACTCGCATCCAGGAGCTGTTGGACAAAGGGGATATTTCAGCAGTCTGGGTAAAGAAAGCCATCGATAATCCGGATGCAGTGATTGCCGCCACCCAACTGGGCATCACCCTGGCCAGCCTGGGGTTGGGCTGGATCGGTGAACCGGCTCTGTCACACCTGTTGGAGCCGCTTATCGAGCTCTTCCCCGTTACCACCCGTTCCGGGATCTCACACAGCCTTTCCGCTGCGATCGCATTTGCAATCATCACCTTCTTACATGTCGTGGTTGGCGAGCTGGCACCCAAATCGATCGCCCTGCAGAATCCAGAGAAAACTTCCCTGCTCGTAGCCCGTCCAACGATATGGACTGAATGGATCTTCAAGCCCGCCATCTGGCTGCTGAACGGCGCCGGGAATGGCTTCCTGCGGCTGCTTGGCATCCGGCCAGCTTCAGGTCATGAGCTGGTTCACTCTGTGGCAGAGCTCAAGATGCTGGTCACCGCCAGTACGGAGGTCGGTGTTGTTGAGGACTTCGATGGTGAGATGCTGCATGCCATCTTCGATCTGGGCGAGCTGGTCGTGCGCCAGGTGATGATCCCTCGCACCAGCATGACCGGGGTGGAGGCCGACACACCGCTGGATGAGATCATCGATCTGGCGACCCAGTCCACGTTTACCAAGTTCCCTGTCTACGAGGACAATCTGGACCAGATCTTGGGCATCGTGCACGTCAAGAATTTGCTGCGCGCCATGCAGTCCCCCGACTGTGAAGAGTGCACCGCTCGCAGCCTGGCAGCCGAGGCGATTTACGTCCCGGAGACGACTTCAGTTAAGGTCTTGCTGAAGCAGTTCCGCGAATACCGCCAGCATATCGCAATCGTGCTGGACGAATATGGCGGCACAGCCGGGTTGGTGACTCTCGAGGACCTGCTGGAGGAGATCGTTGGTGAGGTCAGCGATCCCTTCGACACCCTCACACCGGAGATTGAGAAACTGGCGGATGGCTCGGGAATCATTGACGGTATGGCGTTGATCGAAGACGTCAACCAGCAGCTCAATCTCAATCTGGTGGAGCCGGATTACGATACGATCGCCGGGTATGTGCTGGGTAAGCTGGGTCGCATCCCACGCCAGGATGATATTGTCGAAGCGGATGGCGTGCGCGTGCAGGTCATAGAGATGGATGGCATGCGCATCGTGAGGGTACTGCTCACCCGCCTGGACAAAGATGGGGAGTCCCGGGCTTTAGAAACTCCAGATGGTTGATTATGTAGAGATCGCCGTTAATGTCCCGCAGGTCGAGGGCGTATTCCATTACCATCTGCCCGAAGAATTTGCAGGCATGATTTCGACCGGTCACCTGGTCGAGGTCCCCTTCGGACGCCAGCAGGTGCAGGGTATCGTGCTGCGCCGGGTAGAAGAGCCCGGCGTTCAGAACACCAAAGCAGTGTCCGCCTTGTTGGACCCGCTGCCTGTCCTCACCCCGCTGCAGATCGAGCTGGCACATTCCATCGCAGAGAGCACAATCTCATCCCTGGCAGCCACGATCAATATGATGCTGCCACCCGGTCTCGGACAGCAGGCCGACAGCCTGTACGAGGTCCGGCGCGAAAAATCTGCCTCGACCCTGAAACCCTTGACGACCTTACAGGTCAGGCTGCTGAAGCTGCTGGAAGAGCGCGGTCCGCTGCGCGGCAAGCAGATCGACCGCGCCATGCCGCGCGTCAACTGGCGGGCTTCTGCGCGCAGCCTGGTCGGGCGCGGGCTGCTGTCTGTCCAGCCAGTCCTGACCGCACCCAGCGTGCGCCCAAAAACCGTGCGTACCGTGCGGCTGCTGGCCGACCCAGAATCCGCCCGGGAGCAGATGCCGGAGCTGGGGAGGGCGGGCACAGCGGCGCTGGAACGACGCCAGGCCATCCTTAAGTACTTGCTTGCTGACCCCGGTCCGGTCGAAGCTACCTGGATATATGCCGCCAGCGGGGGCAGCCTTGCCGACCTGCGCAGGCTGGCTGAGATGGGGCTGGTTGAATTGGGGCAGCAAGAAGCGCTGCGCGACCCGCTGGAAGGGATCGATTTCCAGCCCTCCCACCCACCGCGGCTGACCGGTGACCAGCGGAATTGCATGGCCGCGATACGGGAAGGCATCCGCCAGGCGGAGGCGGGCCAGGAAGTGGCTCCTTATCTGCTGCATGGCGTTACCGGCTCGGGTAAGACGGAGATCTATCTGCACGCGGTGCAAGAGGTGCTGCAGCAAGGCAAGCAGGCGATCATCCTGGTGCCTGAGATTTCGCTCACGCCGCAGACGGTGCGCAGGTTTATGGCACGCTTTCCGGATTTGGTGGGTCTGGTGCACTCGCGCCTTTCAGAGGGGGAGCGCTACGATACCTGGCGGCGTGCTCGCGCCGGTGAGCTGCAGGTGATCGTTGGGCCGCGCAGCGCGCTGTTCGCGCCTCTGAGGCAAGTTGGGCTGATCGTGTTGGACGAGTGCCACGACCAGTCCTACTATCAAAGCGAGCCGCCATTCTACCACGCGGTGCAGGCCGCCACAGCCTATGCCAGGCTGGCTGGTGCAGTGTGCATCCTCGGCTCGGCGACGCCGGATATCACCACCACCTACCAGGCCTCGCAGGGGAGCTGGCATTATCTGCGCCTGCCGGCGCGCATCCTGGCTCACCGTCAGGCCGTCCAGGCGCAGGTGGAAAGGCTTAACAGATTCTCCCGCTACCAACCGTTCGAGGAAGAGGCAGATGTGATCGACCTGCCGCCCGTGCAGATCGTGGATATGCGCCAGGAATTGAAAGCCGGCAACCGCTCGATCTTCAGCCGGGAGCTCCACGATGCCCTGTCACAGGTGCTGGAGCAGCAGCTTCAAGCGATCCTTTTCCTGAACCGGCGCGGGACATCCACCTACGTGTTCTGCCGTGACTGCGGCTACGCCCTGAAATGCCCGCGCTGCGATATGCCGCTAACCTTCCATTCTCCGCAGGCAGCCCTGACCTGCCATCACTGCGCTTACCGGCGCAAGATGCCCGGCAAGTGCCCGCAGTGCGGGGGCGAACGAATACGCCAGTTCGGTACTGGCACCGAGCGGGTGGAGGCCGAGGTGCAGGCCTTATTCCCGCAGGCACGCACCTTACGCTGGGATTACGATGTGACGCGCAAGAAGGGCGCTCACGATGCGATTCTGAGCCACTTCAGCGCCCAGCGTGCCGACGTGTTGGTCGGGACGCAGATGCTGGCAAAGGGACTGGACCTGCCCCTGGTGACGCTGGTCGGTGTGGTGCTGGCAGACGTTGGGCTGAACCTGCCGGATTATACGGCTGCCGAGCGCACTTTCCAGGTGCTGGCGCAGGTTGCCGGCAGGGCAGGGCGCAGCCCGTTGGGCGGGCGGGTGATCTTACAGACCTTCCAGCCTGAGCATTACGTCATCCAGGCGGCCGGCGGGCACAGCTACCGCAGCTTTTACCAGCAAGAGCTGGCTTACCGCAAACAGCTTGGCTACCCGCCTTTTATGCAGCTGGTGCGGCTTGAAACGCGGCATATGAAATCTACCCAGGCAGAGAGCCAGGCACAGGAGCTGGCTGCCCAAATCAAGGAATGGATATCTGAAGAGGGGCGCAGATCGACAGAGATCATCGGTCCGGCGCCTAGCTTCTTCGCCCGGGTGGGAGGGGTGTACCGCTGGCAGGTTGTGGTGCGCGGCCCCGATCCGGTCTCCCTGCTGCGCGGGCGCAATCTGGGTGGCTGGCGTATTGAAGTATACCCACCGTCTTTGCTATAATAGACGTTATTGTGCCAATTATGTTCGTATACCCGGCATCCATGCGGCGGGCACAAAGCGCTGAGGCTGCCGGTGTATCGAAGAACACGTAACGACCGGTAAGCCCCGGTCAGCAGAGGAGACCCGTATGCAACCCAAGCGGCATGAGATGCTTACCTGGGCGGATGTGGATCGCTTGATCGACTATCTCTTGCCCCAATTTGATATCGAGTATGAGGCCATGGTGATCATCACCCGGGGCGGCATCATCCCGGGCGGTCTGCTGGCAGAAGCGATGGGGATCACTCATATCCTGACCGCGGCGGTGGATTTCCCAGCCCAGTTCGAGATGGAGCGTAACCGCCTGATGGCCTGGCCGAAATATATCCAATTCCCTGACGACAGCCTGCTCACCGGACGCCGGTCTCTGGTTGTTGACGATGTATGGGGCTCGGGCAGGACGATCACCTCGGTCAGGAACCGCGTCTCCACTGCGGGTGGTTTCCCTTCGACCTGCGTCTTCCATTTCAACCCCAACCGCAACCTGTTCGGCAACGTCCGCCCCGACTACTACGCCGCCATCACGGATGCTCATATCGTCTACCCGTGGGAGATCGACAGGGGAGCTGACCGGGCGCTCTACGACCGCACACCGCAGGGGACTTCCTGAGTTGGCAGGTGGTCATCCGCTATGAAAGCTGCACTGCTGGGGGACGTGCATGCCAACCTGCCCGCCCTGGAGGCGGTCCTGTCGCATGCCGGGCAGCAAGATGTGGACGAGGTTTGGAACGTGGGCGATTTCGTCGGCTATGGCGCGTTCCCGAACCAGGTGGTCAAGCTGCTGCGCAACACGGGGGCAAAGAGCATCATCGGCAATTACGATCTCAAGGTGCTCAATTTCCAGAATAAAAAGACCAAATGGCGCAAGAGTAAGCAAGCCGAGAAGTACACTGCTTTCAAATGGGCGCATAAGAAGCTGAACAAGACCAACCGGCGCTACCTGTCTGAGCTGCCCGGAGAGCTGCGCATGCAGGTCGCCGGATGGCGAATCCTGCTGACCCACGCCAGCCCGTTCTCCAATGAAGAGCCGCTCACGCCGGACACCCCGCCCGAGCGGCTCGAAGAGCTGGCGCGCATCGCCCAGGCGGAGATCATCATCTGCGGGCATTCGCACCAGCCCTTCGCCCGGCAAGTCGGTGATGCATGGTTCATCAACACCGGCAGCGTAGGCCGCCCCGGCGACGGGGACCCGCGCGCCTGCTACGCGCTGTTGGAGCTCGCACCCGGCGAGTTGGCTGTGCGCCACTACCGGATCGAATACGACATCGCCCGGGCGGCGGAGGAAATCCGCAAGCAAGGCTTGCCCGAGGTGTTCGCCCAGATGGTCCTGCAGGGCTGGGACCTGGAGTCGGTGTTGGAAGACCTGGACGCTCCAGAATAGAGGCTGACGACCAGGGCTTGGTTGTCCGACAGCCGTCCACGGTCGGCAGACAGCGGTCAGCAGTCAGCTCGTGGGGGTTGAGCGTCGCTCGGAGAGCGCCGGGTGGACTACAACGCCGAGACTGCCAGAGCCAGGTTCTGCAGGAACTCCTGGCGGTTGAAGTGCGCCCAGGCAATGTGGAAGGTCTGCATCAGCCGCAGGCGCTCGTTGTAGCGGTAGGTCAGGTACGCCAGGACAGGCTCGGGGCTCTGCCGCCCGGCGACCGGCAGGCGGTCCTGCAGGCCGTCCCACTCGGCCAGGAAATCGCGCAGGATCTGGGTGGCGACATCGGCATCGTTCAGGTCGCCGAGGTGGTCCTGGATGACTTTCAGGTCGTTGATCACCGCTTTGGATTCGGCGCCCAGCACTTCCCGGAAATATTCAACCGTATAGCGCAGCTTCTTGAACTCGATGCGCAGGGCGTGGAACTGCTCCAATGCGGCAGTTTCGAGGATGGTATTGAAGGCACGCACAGCCGCCAGACGCCCATAGATCAAGATCGGGGCAATATCGCCGGCCCGCTGCGGGGTGAACCCGCCAGCGGGACTCTCCTGCACCCCCTCGCCGGCTGTCGTCACGAATTTAAGAAATGAATCCTTGAACGCGGCGTAATCTTCGCCGTCCAGATACGCCACCATGCGGGTGCGGGCGGTCTCGCGCTCCTGCATCCAGGAATCCAACAGCGGCTCCAGACCAGGCTGCTGCTCCGGCGGCAGGGTATCGAGGTAGTGCCCGGCTTTCTCCATGAACACATCCAGGTCGCGCACGCGGCCCAGGCCGCGCCCGGTCGCCTTGAGACCTTTCAGATGGGTCTTGATCGCCTTGGGGGTGAAAGCATCCCCGAATACCTCGAAGGCAGCCCGCATCCGGCGCGTGGCAACCCGCATATCGTGCAGCTCTTCGATATCCTCGCCCAGGCGGGTGCCGTCCTCGTGCAGCAGCATCTGGGCAAAGTGGTAGTACATCACCTTGCGTCCCGCTTCTGCCAGCGGGTCATCCGGCTCGACGCCCGGGTTTTTCAGCTCGGGAGCCATTGCCAGGAAAGCTTCCAGCCGTGCCGCTTTGGGTATCCGCGCTGGCCGGGGGGGCTTTTTGGCTGCGCTGAGATCAGCTTCCAGAGATGTCTGGTCGAGCGGGATGGCACCATCAGACGATAGGAGGGCGCGTTGTATGCTTTCCTCAGGGAAGATCGCCATCCCCATGGAGCGGAACGACCCGCGCCAATGGCGGGCGCGGCCGGGTGAGATGCCCACCGTGAGGGCGGCATCTTTGGTCGCTACCCCATCCTCCAGCAGCAGCAGCAGTTGGGCGCGGCGGACCTGCGATTCGGGCAGGTCGCTGGCGGCGAGCAGCTCGAGCTGGCGGCGTTGTTCCTGGCTGAGAAGCTGGTCGGTCATAGGATCATTCCTTGTGGGCCTGTTGGTGCCAGTTCAGCAGCCACTCCTGGCTGTTCAGGGGGGTATCTTTCGAGCCGGGTTTGAGGCGCTCGTAGCTGCCATCCGGCTGCATGCGACGTCCCTTGACGTTATCCGCCAGACCGATCTTGAGCACTTCATTGTGCAGGTAATCGATCATCGCTTTGTTCTCGACCGGGAACAAGACCTCCACCCGCCGGTTGATATTGCGCGGCATCAGGTCCGCGCTGCCGAGATACACCTCTTCTTTTCCGGCATTGCGGAAATAATAAATGCGGCTGTGTTCCAGGTAGCGACCGACGATGCTGGTGATCTGGATGTTGTCGCTGATGCCCTTGATGCCGGGTCGCAGGCAGCAGATGCCGCGCACGAGCAATTCCACCCGGACTCCCGCCTGGGAGGCTTTGTACAGCTCTCTGATGATCGGCGAGTCTACCAGCGAGTTCATCTTGAAGATCAAATGCCCGTCTCGCCCGGCATTCTGGTGCTCTACTTCGCGGCGGATCAGCGCCACCATACGCTGGCGCAGGTTGATCGGTGCGACCAGCAGCTTGCGGTAGTCTTTTTTGCTGGAATAGCCTGTCAGGTAGTTGAACAAGTCGGTTGCGTCTGCGCCGATATCGGGGTCGCAGGTGAACATACCCAGGTCTTCATACAGCTGGGCGGTCACCGCGTTGTAGTTCCCCGTGCCCAGATGGATGTACCGGCGGATGCCGTCGCCTTCTTTGCGGATCACCAGGGCGACCTTAGAGTGCGTCTTCAGCCCCAGCAGACCGTAGATGACGTGCACGCCGGCTTTTTCCATTTCTTTGGCCCAGCCGATATTGCTCTCCTCATCGAAGCGCGCTTTCAGCTCCATCAGCACGGCGACCTGCTTGCGGTTCTCGACTGCCTCCAGCAAGGCGTGCACGACCGGTGGATTGCGACCCACCCGGTAGAGGGTCTGTTTGATCGCCAGGACGTCCGGGTCACGGGCGGCATTCCTCAGGAAATCGACCACCGGGGTGAAGGATTCGTAGGGGTGATGGAGCAGGATATCTTCCCGCCGGAGGGCGTTGAAGATATTGCCATCGGTGGATTCGATCCTCAAGACCTGCGGGGTGGGTGGGACCACCAGCGGATCTTTCAGCTCGTAGCGGTCGATGCTGTGCAGGCTCATCAAATTGCTCAGCCCCAGATATCCATCCAGGGTGTACATATCGTTGGGATCCATCTCCAGGTTATCGACCAGGATCTTGCGGATGTGCTCGGGCATGTCGCTGTTGGTGGTCACACGTACAACGGAGCCGAAGCGCCGCTGCCGGACGCTCTCTTCCATGGTCTCCAGCAGGTCGGAAGCTTCCAACTCTTGAATTTCTGTGTCAGCATCGCGTGTTACCCGGAAGGGGTGGTCTTCCAGCACCTCCATGCCCGGGAAGAGTTTCGGCAGGTTGGCAGAGATCAGCTCTTCCAGCCAGACGAAATAGTGGTGGTATGGCACAGTCCCATCCCGGCGAACGCTGCCAGATGAGCGCTTGATGGGGACAAAGCGCGGCAGAGTGCCGGGGACCTTGATGCGGGCGAAGCGCTCGTTCCCATATTCGTCGCGGATCAGCACTGCCAAGTTCAGGCTCAAATTGGAGATATGGGGAAATGGATGCCCGGGGTCGAATGCCAGCGGTGTCAACACCGGGAAGACCACTTCCTCAAAATAGCTGTCCACGGTGGTCTTCTGCCGTTCGTCAAGCTCGGCGTATTTCAAGATATGTATGCCAGCTTTGTGCAGTGCCGGGAGCAGCGCTTCCTGCAGGCAGACCCGCGCCTGGCTCATGATCTGGAGGGCCATTTTGCGGATTGCAGCCAGCTGCTCGGCAGGCGTGAGTCCATCCGGGGGCACATCGATGACCCGCGCATCGACCTGCTTCTTCAGTCCTGCGACGCGCACCATGAAGAACTCGTCCAGGTTTGAGCCGACAATCGACAAAAACTTGGCCCTCTCTAGCAGCGGGTTGTTCTCGTCTTTGGCTTCCTCTAATACCCGCCGCTGGAACTCCAGCAGGCTGATCTCCCGGTTAACGAACAGCTTTGGATCGGAGAGATCCAATTGGGTGTCTTGTTGCTCGGCGGTACCAGTCTTTTCGACCATTGTTTAAATCCACTTTCCAGGGGCTCGGGCTATCACAGAATGCCAGCCGCTTTCGGGGCGCGGGTGAATCTGTAGCAATTCACCGGCGACAGAGTCAGCACTTGTTAACAATCTTTCTGTGAATTGCTACAGTATTGTAACCTTATTTTGTTAAGATTACCAGCGTATAGTGGGGTGGTACCAGGTCAGTATGCTCGAGTGCGCTATAGCTCTGCTGGCAGCATCATCAGCTAAGGAGATTCTTACTGAGCCTGGGAAACCCACCTTGTGGATTTTCCCGCCTATTGATTATCAGTCATCTGATATTGCAAACTTGATTGACTCTTCTATTGTCATCGAGCGTCCCTCCGTCCAGATGGTGTTGAACTCCGCATCAGGGAGCATGGACCGCAAGCGTCCAAAATGCTCGCCATATTCAATCCGCTCCTGGTCCGTCATTTGGGATTGTGTGTTCTCACGCAATGAATCCGCTGCGCTGAGGAGTTTGATGGCGCGTTGAGGGTCCTCATCGGCGATGGCGATAAATCCAAAACATTCCAGTTGGTGAGCGATGGCGGAGCGGTTGCCCAATACCTGCCAGTCCTTGATGGTTTCCCGATAAATCAAATTCGCCTGTTCCAGATTGCCTGTGCGCCGTTCGATGTGACCGATCTCACTCCTCAAGATCAGTTCAAAGTTCACACTGCCTATGCCTTTGAATATCTTCCTTCCATCTTCAAGGAATTTTATAGCGGCTGCATAGTTGCCTTGCGCGCTCTCGGTGATGCCCAAACTGAGATGAAACATGCCCTCCTGAAATGTGCCTGGCGACTCGCGAATAATTCCCTTGAGTTTATTAATATACATTTCTTTTTGGTTTTCATCCCCTCTTTCTGCCGCAAGCCTTGCCATCCCCATATATGCCATGCCCAATCCGAAGCTGTCATTGACTTCGTGATTGAAGATGAATAACGCTTCTTGTGCAGCCTCATCTCGATCAGGCGCAGATATGAATCTGGTCGCGGTATAGTACATCCCCAGGCTGTACCCTAACATCTGCTTGTCTCCCGTTGCCCGTGAGATTTCGATTGCCTCCCTCAAAACTTGGATAACATGCGGCATGTTCCCTAAGGCCATGCCCACCAGACCTTGGGCAAACAGCGCTCTGGCAATTAGCTTCTGCCGGCGTACATCGGCATCCCCGCTCAAAGGCGGCAGGGTGCTGGCGCGTTCAACAGCTGAATTCGCGCTTGCCACACCTTCCGCAGGAATACCCAGCAAACTTGTGACGATGCAATAGTTCGCTGCCAATCGTAGGTTCTCTTCTATATTGTATTCCAGACCCCATTCCAGCGCGGCGCGGAAGTTTTCAACTTCATCAGTCGCTCTTTTAACTACAGGCAAGAGATTCTCTAAACGGAAGTCGTCCCACATCTTTTCAGATAACTCGTTGAAATAGACAAAGTGTCGGTCACGTACAGCGGAAGCCTGTCTCATTTCGAAAATCTTTTCTCTGGCGTACTGGCGAATGGTTTCCAGCATGGAATATCGCATTTCGTTTACTTGCTCTTCGGTGACCACGAGCGATTTGTTAACGAGCTGCTCGAGCAAGGCGAGCGTGTCCGGGTCTTCGGCAACAGCTTCGAGCGCGTCCAGCGTCCAGCCGCCGACGAATACGGAGGCGAATTGCAGGAGGCGTTTTTCTTCATCTGAGAGCAAATCGTAGCTCCAGTCGATTAAGGCGCGCAGGGTTTGCTGGCGCGGCAGCGCGGTGCGGCTCCCCCCGACGAGCAGGCGAAAACGATCATCGAGCCGCGAGGCAATTTGTTCAGGAGAAAGCACCTTGACGCGTGCCGCGGCCAGTTCTATTGCCAGGGGAATGCCATCTAGACGTTGGCAGATTTGAGCGATGGCTGAGGCGTTAGCCTCAGTCAGCTTGAAATTGGGAGTCGCAGCGTGGGCACGATCCACAAAGAGTTGAATTGATTCTGAATCTGCCAGCGATGGCATGCGATATGCCACTTCACCGGCAATACCTAGTGCCTCGCGACTGCTGGTAAGGATCTTAAGTCCCTTGCATTGGTGCAAGAGATCATCGGTGAGGCGTGCACAGGCTTCGATGAGATGCTCACAATTATCGAGCAGGAGCAAAATCTTTTTATCCCGCAAATAATCCACCACAAGATCGGCGAGTGGTTTCGATGGTAGTTCCTGCAATCCAAAGACCTGCGCCATCGTGGGAATAATTTGCGCTGAGTCACTGAGCGGCGCGAGCTCGATCAGCCACACGCCGCTGGCAAAGGAAGCCAATTCCTCTGAACCGACCTCTTGTGATAGGCGCGTCTTTCCGGTACCGCCCGGTCCCGTCAGTGTGACCAGGCGCGCGTTGTCGAGCAAACCCTGGAGTTCGGCGATTTCTTGATCACGGCCGATAAAGCTGGTCAATTGGATGGGCAGGTTGTTGGGGTACGCATCCAGGGATTTCAACGGCGGGAAAACAGACTGCAAGGCAGGGTGGACCAGTTGATAGATATGCTCCTTGCGAGCCAGATCCTTCAGACGATGTTCTCCCAGATCCACCAACTGGGTCTGCGCAGGTAAAAAGTCGCGCCCAAGCGCTGCGGTAGCCGCAGAGACCAGGATCTGCCCGCCGTGCCCGACGGACATCAACCGGGCGGTGCGATTGAGTACTGGCCCAAAATAATCACCGGCCCGCTGTTCAGCATCACCAGTGTGAATACCGATCCGCACTCGGAGAGCATACGGTTGGATCCATTGCCAGGTTTCTGCCTGCAGAGCTTGTTGGGCGGTCAGGGCAGCGGCGAGAGCGTCTGCGACCGTTTCAAAGGCAGCCAGGCAGCCATCGCCCGTTGTTTTGACCATGTACCCACGTCTGTCGGCAACCGCCTGTCGGAGGATGGCATCATGGTTGGCGAGGGCGGATTTCATCGTTTCGGGAGATTGCTCCCAAAGATGGGAACTGCCTTCGATGTCTGTGAACATAAAAGTAATGATACCGGCCGGTGTGCTTTCATTCACGATAGGATTCCCCGTGACAGATATCAGGATATTTATATACATAAGACTTACGCAGTTGGTGGTATGACGGGGTTGTTTGGGCGGGTATCGCCCGCCCAAACAACCCCAATTTTCTCGGAACTGCGTAACTTCTAATACATTTTGTATTGTATCAGAATGGGATTACTTGTCTATCATCACTGCCTATCAAATCGGATCGGCTTAACATAAATCTTGCCGAGAGATTGGTGAGCACTGAAAAGCGAAGGTTTGTTCGTAGGCAGTATTTAATCCGCTGGTAACAGTACGTTTGTCTAAAAACTTGACGCCATTCGCCAGGCCAGCTATTTTTCCGGTCTGGACGATAAGCTGATCGAACGGCTGTCAGAGGAAGCCGCGTTGGGCTGCTACCAGCGCGGCGATCAAAGTGAGCCGCGGGCAGATCAAGATTGTGGACGAGGTAGCGTTATATTACTGGCTGTAGGAAGCCTGGATAACCTCCGGGGTACCGGCAGCCAGCACAGCTTTGAGCTGCGCCTGGCGAGCCAGGTCAGTCGCCGCGGCCAGTATGCGCAGGGACTCTTCCGGATTGTGGAAGCCCATGCTGTTCTCTGCGGCGATGAAGTCCCAGCGCAGCTGGGCTTCGCGGTGCAGGTCGCGCGCTTCGGACAGCAGTGCCGCGTCTACGTCAGGCGCTTCCGCCGCGGCCTGGATGGCCTGGATGGCAGCCACAATCGCATCTTCGCTGGCATCCATCGTCTCGCGCACCTGCTGTTGGATGGTGTCCACACGAGTGGTCACGTAGCCCACGTCGGTGTGGCAGGCACCGCAGGCAGTCTCGGCGTTGAGCAGCGGGCTCTGAACATCGTGGGTTGAGAACTTGGCGGCCCCATCTCGGGTGTATGGCATGTGGCAGTCTGCACAGGCAACGCCCGCCTTATAGTGCGTGCTGTCTGCGGTAAACAGCTCGTACTCAGGATGCTGCATCTTGATCATTGGCGCGCCGGACTGCGGGTGCTCCCAATCTTTGAATCCCAGCTCGGCGTAGTACTGCGAGATCTCTTCGATGCGAGTGCCGTCGCTCCAGGGGAAGGTCAGGTATGCCCCCTCCCCGGCAAAGTAATATTCGACATGGCAGTTAGCACACACTACGGTGCGCATCTCCTGGCGGGTGAGGGTTTTCCAGTCCTTACCCTGTGCTTTCAGGGCTTCCTCCAGGGCAGGATTGGTCACCACCAGACGCATTGTTCCGGCTTCATGGCAGTTGGCGCAGCCGATGGGCTGGTCGATGTGCTGTCCCAAATCTTTGAACAAAGTACGGTCGAACTCAGCCATGCCCATCTCGTCCCACAATCGCGGGTTGTCGGAGCTCTTGCAAGAGTAGCAGGTGCCGGCCGTCTTTTCACCCACGCGCTTGATCTCGCGCACGTCGGTGATGCTATTCATGTGGCCGCGGTCCTCGTTATACTCTTTGCTGAATCCATAGCCTGCGAATAAGTCCAGCAGGCGAGGGTCTTCCTCCAGCTTGGAATATTTTTCTGAACCGCCGTGGATTGTGCGGGTGTTGTTGGTCTCGGTCTTGAGCAGGGTCGAGTACTGGTTGGGGAAGTTCACGCCCCATTTAGATGAGTCAGGCTCCCTCTGGGCGATCTCTGCAACCGGCTCAATGCCTCTTGGCGCTTCGGGCTGGTTGTTTATATAGAGCAAAACGCCCGTCAGGGCAACTGCCAGGACCAGGATGATCCCGGTCAGGATGAGGGTCGTACCCGTAAGTTTCATTCTTGGCTCTCCTCAGTGTGCTGGTAGGGTAGCAGCGAGATGCCGCGCTCGCCATGGGCGACATTGCGGTGGCACTCGAAACAGTAGCGGTCGAATTCCATCGTGTTTTCCATCATCGTGGAAACTGTATCGGCGTGGCAACGGATGCAGTTCGCCTGCACCACTTCCCGAGATGAGTCTTTGGCGCGGATGGCATCCGGGATGTCCCCGAACATGAAGGCTGTTACGTGATGGTAGCCTGATTGGGCTTTGACCAGGTATTTCGGGATCAGGTCATGTGGGGTGTGGCAGTCGTTGCAGTTAGCCCACGCTTTATGCCCGCCGTGATACCAGCTTTCATATACCGCATCCATTACATGACAGTTGTTGCATGTCGAGGGGTTGTTGCCCAGATAAGCAGTGAAATCGGTGACATACAACCCCACACCGACCACTACCAACAGGGCCATGACTCCAATAATAAAGGCGATTTTCATCGGTTTACCTTCGGTCTGGATCAGGTTTCAGCAGCTGCTTGGCTGCTGCTTTGTCCTATAATTCACTAATCTGCCACTAATATACCACTGCCGGTGTCAAGGTGGATGTGACTTTTATCACAAACTTTGGGGTGATGTAATCCTTGTCGAAAAGGCGCACATGGCGCGCAGCGAGCCATGTGGAGGTGGGCGACTTTTCTGCCCGGCAGTTCAGTCTCTATGGGGAAGTGCTCGACGCGTTATACCGCGATTATTTCACAGGCGCGCGCCGGCTGATGAATTGGCTGGGAGAGCTGGGTGTGATCGATGCCTTGATATCATATCTACACAACACTGAGCACGCTGCCTCTCGGGGTTTTCTCCACCTCGATGCGGGTCGGAAAGGCGTCCTTCAGCTCATCGATGTGCGTGATAACCAGCACCTTGGCAAAATCCTGCTGTACCAGGTTGATTGCCTCGATCAGGCGCTGGCGACCCAGAGCATCCTGGCTGCCAAAGCCTTCGTCAATGACCAGGGTTTGCAGGCGGGCGCCGGCGCGTTGGGCGAGCACCTCAGAGAGTGCCAGCCGGATGGCAAAGTTTACCCGGAAGGCTTCCCCACCGGAAAACATCTCATAATCGCGTGTGCCCGCCGCGTCGCTGATCTGGATGTCGAGGGTTTCTTTCAGGTCCTCGCGGCGTTTGTCTTTATATGGGGAGAGCGTCTCAAAGCGCACAGACATTCCCCCGCCGCTCAGGCGCTGCAGGACATCGTTGGCTTTGGCTTCGATCTGGGGCAGAGCCTGTTCAATCAGCAGCGCCGGCACACCATCCTTGCCGAAGGCGCGTTCCAGCTGCTTGTAATGACCGACCGCTCTCGCAAGATCTTCGCGCTGTGCTTCGAAGGTCTTGCGGCGCTTCCTTTGCTCGTCCAGCACCAGCACCCGCTGTTGGGCAGCCCCGACTTCCATGCGTAGCTGCTGCTCCTGCTCCTGCAGGCCGAATAGTACCTGGCGGGCAGCATCCAGGTCTGGTGCCTGCTCTTCCGCGGCAGCCAGGCTGTGGGCTGCCTGTTCGTGCTCGGATTGCTGGCGGGTGACCTCGCTCTGCTGTGCCTCGATCTGCTCCTTCAATTCGCCGATCTCCCGGTCGATGGGCGCCAGCGAGGCGGTGGCTTTATCCAGTGCGCGCTGCTCTTCCTCTGCAGATCGCCCGTCCAATTCTGCTTGCCGGACGGCGTCGTGAGCCGCCGCATCGTAGCCGATCTCTGCAAGCTCGGCATCCATCTCTGCCAGCAGTTTGCGTGCCCCCTGGGCCATGCCATCGGTCTCCAGCAGGGAACTCACCTCGCCCAGGCGGGGGAGCTGGTCCTTTTCCCAGGCTGATCTCGCCTGCTCGATCTGTTCTGCCTTGGCATTGAGATGTGCCTTGCTCTGTGCTAACTCGCGCAGTTCCTTATCCAGCTGGTTGAAATGCCGGATCTGGGCTTCCAGGCTGCCAACCGACTCGTCCACTTCCTGTACCAGCGATTGGTTGGCGCGGAAGCGGTCGCCCATCTGTTTGCCCTGGTTTTGGAGATCCTCGATCAGGATCAGGCGACCATCGGCATCCAGCGGCTGCCCGCATACCGGGCAGTCTGCCCCTTCGACAACCAGGAGCTGGTCGATGCGCGCTTTCAGCTCGTCCATTTCAGCCTTGAGGCGGGGATTCTCCGCTCTGGCTTCTGCCTGGCGCTGGCGGGCGGACTGCAGCTGGGCATCCATTTCCACCCGGCGGGCGAGATTATCCTCCACCGCGGCGATCGCCTGCCCGGTCTGCTCGAGCTGCTCTTTAAGCTCTGGCAGCCTGGCCTCTTGAGCCGCCAGGGCTTCCTGCTGTGCCAGCAGGGATTTATGCTCTTGCTGGAGGCGGGCACGCTCCGTATTGATCTCATCCAGCAATGGCTGGCGGCGCTTCTGCCCTTCCTGAAATTGGGCGGCAGTTTCGTTCCAGCGTTCCAGGTCAGCGCGGTTTACCTGCCAGGTCTGGTAGGCTGCTTCGATCTGCTCGGCACGCTCGATCAAGCCGGCGTAATTCTCCCGTTCCTGTTCCCGTATATCCCGCCGGTCGATCTGCTCGTTGAGCCGCTGCAGACTGGCATCCAGCTGCCGTTTCAGCGTCTCGACCAGCTTGCGCTGCTCGGCCAGCGTGGCAGCTATCTGTGTGATCTGCTCCAGGCTGGCTTCCTGAGTTAGGCGTGATTTGCTCAGAATGTCCAGCCGGGAATCCAATTCTTTCAAGTGCGCTTTGCGCTGCTTCTCTTCGGCAAGCTCTCGGTTGATCTCGTCCAGGCGCGCCGCCAGCGCGCCGATCTGGTCTTCGATGGCACGGCGCATGTCGGCTGCCTGCCTGCGGTAGCCATCCCAAACCTCCAGCCCGAGGATGCTGCCCAGCAGGCGCTTGCGGTCCCCCGGTCTTTGCTGGGTGAACTGGTCGGCTTTGCCCTGCAGGAAGAAAGAGGCGTTGACGAATGTCTCGTAATCCATGCTCAGGGTGTTCTCGATCAGCGTCTGGGTTTCGCGCAGCGAGCGCTCGGTGAGCGATTTCCAGCTTCCCGCCAGATAACCTGCCCCTGACGTGTCAGCCTGCTCATTATCCTGATCGGGCTGCAGGATTTCGAAATACAGCTGGCTGGTCTTGCCGCGCGGGTTGGCGCGCCGGACACGGTACACATTGCCTTCGTATGCGAAGGTGAATACAACCTCGGCGGCATCGGATTGGGTATTGATCAGCGAGTCGTCGCGCTTGCGCGCCTGCCCGAACAGTGACCAGGTGATCGCATCCAGCAGTGACGATTTACCTGCTCCGTTGGCACCGGATATACAGGCCAGATCGAAGGTGCTGAAATCCAGTTCAACAGGATCGCGGTAGGACAGGAAGCCGGATATGTAAAGGTTGATCGGAATCATCGAAGGGCTGAGTTGGCTGGATCCCCGCTCCTATGGAGGGTATTTAAACGGTGGCTTTTGCCTGTTCCAGGAAGAAGTGCAGCCGGTTGAAGTAATTGACCTCGCTGATCCCGGCATCTAAGTCCAGGTACAGCAGGTTGAGGTCCTCATAGCGTTGTTGCAGCCGCTGGGCCACACCTTTGGCGATCACATGGTTGGCGATGCACCCAAAAGGCTGCAGGCAGATGACGTTCTGCACCCCCTCTTTCACGTATTCCCCGATCTCACCCGATAACAGCCAGCCCTCACCATACTGGTGGGTCAGGTGGACGATCGACTGCGCGGTGCGGGCGGTTTCATCGTCATCCTTGTGTGGGCGGTAGAAGCTGAAATCCCTCAAGACAGCATCCGCTTCGCTGATGACCGAACGGACAAGCTTCTTCCCCACGGAAGCCAGGAAGTGAAGCAAGTCGGGTCGGCGGATGCGGGCCTGCACACCGGCCCTTAAGCCGATGAAGGAGCCGGTGAAGAACGACAGCAGGGGCGGCAGGACCACTTCTACATCCTGATCCATCAACCACTGCACCAGGTTGTTGTTCACGAAGGTATTGTATTTGACATAGATTTCGCCAACAATGCCCACCTGCGGGCGCCGCTCCCGGTCAACGGAAAGGCTGTTGAACTCTGTCACCGCCTCGCGCAATTTCTGGATGATGGGGGCGCGCACCAGCGGCACGGCACCATTTTCGAATGGGATCATATATTTGTCGGCCAGTGAGTCCGCGTCTCCACGGGTGCGCTCTCGCACCGCGGTTGCGTGGTAGAGTGCTGAGATGCCGTCTGAATACACCATCCCCAGCAGTGCCTTATAGAGATACTCGACCAGGTTGAATTTGAATTCCGGCTGCGGGTTGAACGATTTGAGCCGGGTGGAGAGTGTTACCACAGGGATGTGTTCGTAGCCGGCAGCCACCAGGGCCTTCTTCATCAGGCATGAGATATTCGATGCCCGGCACTGGCCCCCGGTCTCCCACGAGCCCACGATCACCTGATCCGGGTCGTACATGCCGGACTGCAGCGCCTTGATGGCATCCCCGATCACGATAATACCCGGATAGCAAATCTCATTGTTGGTGTATTTCAATCCGACCTGGACCGACTCGTTATCCGGCGAGGGTAAGACCTCGATATGATAGCCCATATCGTAGCCCGGGCGGATGATGGGGGGCGTGCAGAAGCGGGAGAACTCCGGGACGATGATGACCTTGTCGCGGTCGGTCTTGTGGTACAAGCGGGTAGTTTTTCTGGCGACGATATGCTGCGGCTCGTCATCCTGCAGCGGGTCGCTCTTTTCATTGAACGCTTCCAGCATCGAGCGCAGCCGCAGGCGCGCCGAGCCGGTGCTGGTGATCTCATCGATGCGCAGCACGGTGTGGTTCTTGCCGTACTCCGACAGGACGCCCTTGACCTCATCCAGTGCGAAAGCATCCGGCCCGCAGCCGAATGAGTTCAGCTGCGCCAGCTCCACCCCCTTCTGCTTCCCCGCCCAGCGAGCCGCATGGAAGATGCGGTTGAGATACGCCCATTGGGTCAGCACCATCTGGTTCTCGAGCGTCTGGCCCTCTTTCCAGGGCACCGAGTCGACCGTGAGCACATCCACCCCCATATCTGCCAGGATCTCCGGGATCTTGTGGTTGATCAGCGGGTCGACATGGTACGGACGACCGGCCAGGACAACCGCCAGGCGCTTCTCGGCCTCTGCCCGTTCGATGATCTCTGCTCCAAGCTGGAGCAGCTGCTGTTTGTGCTCATCCTGTGCTTCCAGCGCAAGTTTGAATGCGCGCTCGAACGTCGACCGGTCAATGCCCAGCTCGGACAGGTATTCACGGCAAGTCTTTTTGAGCAGTTTGGTGTCTTGGAAGGTGACTGCCGGTTGGTCAAATGGGACACCGTACCTGCCCTGGGGGTCGATTGCACTGCGCACAACATCCGGGTAGCCGGAAACGATGGGACAGTTGAAGCAATTGATGGCGTCGGCGAACTCGCTTTTCTCGTAGAACACCATCGGGTAGAAGATGCGGTCTACCCCGGCATCCAGCAGGTTGAAGATGTGACCGTGCAGCAGCTTGGCGGGGAAGCAGATGTTCTCCGACATGACCGTGCCGGCGCCTTTCTCGAACTGCGCGTGGCTGGACTGGTCGGAGAGGCGCACCCTGATCCCGCTCTCGACAAATAATGTGTTCCAGAAGGGGTAGTTCTCGAAGAAATTGAGGGCGCGTGGAATGCCAATCGTCAACCGGGGGGCAGCAGCGGTCTGAGTGGGGCGTTCGAAAAGCAGCTCGTTGGCGCGGGCAAACATATTGGCGCCCGGCTCCATCTTTTTCCCCTGGTTGCTGAAGATCCGTTCGCAGCGGTTGCCCGTGTAAAAGATATTCGTATTGGGGAAGGTCAGTTTGGTGATGGTGCACTGGTTCTCGCATCCCCGGCAGTTGATGATGCGCTTCTGGTAGTCACCGACCGAGGCCAGGTCGTCCAGAGCGACCCCCAGACCGGCGCCCTCTGCGGTCCGCAGATAGGTATCGCGGGCGATGAGGGCAGCGCCGAATGCGCCCATGTGTTCGGCTTTATCCGGGCAGACCACCGGCTTTCCCAACACCTGCTCCATTGCCCTGTGGATGGCTGGATTGCGGAACGAACCGCCCTGTACGACGATGTGATCGCCCAGCACCGTCGTATCGGTCAGGTTCAGCACCTTGTGCAGCGCGTTCTTGATCACCGAATAGGCCAGCCCTGCTGATATCTCACCAACCTCGGCCCCCTCCCGCAGCGCCTGCTTGACGCGTGAGTTCATGAACACCGTACAGCGGGTACCCAGATCGCAGGGCTCGCCGGCATTACAGGCCATGTGGGCGAAATCGGATACGGTATGACCCAGCGAGCGGGCGAAGGTCTCAATGAATGTCCCACACCCCGAGGAGCAGGCCTCGTTGATCTCGATGCGCTGGACATAGCCATCCTGGACGAAGATGGCCTTCATATCCTGCCCGCCGATATCGAGGATGAAGGAAACCTGTGGATCGAAAGCGCGTGCTGCCCGGTAGTGTGCCAGCGTCTCGACTGTGCCCTCATCGCAGCCAAAAGCTGCCCGGATCAAGTCTTCGCCGTAGCCGGTAACTGTGCTGCGGGTGATACGCGGCGGGTCTGGCAGACCCGCAAAGGACTCCTGCATCTGCTGCAGCCCTTCTTGCGCGGCGCGGATGGCGTTGCCGTTGTTGGGGGCATAGTAATCGAAGAAAACCCGGCCCTGTTCGTCGACCAGCACAACCTTGGTGGTCGTCGAGCCAGAATCGATACCCAGGAAGCACCGGCTGCCTGCCACTTCGCGAATGTCCACGCTCTCTACTTTTGCCTGTGTACGAGCTGCCTCCCAGCTGCTGAAGCCCTGCTCGTGTTTGAAGAGCGGTGAAAGCCTGCCCTGAAGGTCCTGGCTGGGAGGCCGGGCTTCCAAGATAGCCATCAAATGGGAGAGTGAATACTGCGCTGGCAGTTCGGCGGCGGCAAGCGCTGCTCCGTGGGCCGGGATCAATTCCGGGTTGTCGACATCCAGACAGTTCTCCGGCGTCAGGTCAAGAGCGTTGATAAAAGCGGTCCTCAGGGCGGGAAAAAAGGTCAGCGGACCGCCAGCGAACAGGATCACGGGTTCCAGGCTGCGACCCCTCGCCAGGGTAGCCAGAGTCTGGAGCACGACTGCATGGAAGACCGAAGCAGTGATCTCTGGTTTGGATACATCGCGGCTGAGCAGGTTCTGGACGTCGGTCTTGGCGAATACACCGCAGCGTGAAGCGATTGGATGGATGACTTCCGCCTGCTCGGCAAGGTTGCTGAATTCGGAGACTGAGATGTTGAGCAGGGTCGCCATCTGGTCGATGAATGCCCCCGTACCCCCTGCGCAGGCGCCGTTCATGCGGATGTCCGGGCGTCCGTTGTTGCCGAAGAAGATCACTTTGGCATCTTCGCCCCCGATATCCAAGAGCGTACGGACATGCGGGTAGCGTTTGTGGACGACCTGAGCGGAGGCGATGACTTCCTGGATGAAGGAGAAGTTATATTTTTCGCTGATGCCCAGTCCGGCGGAACCGGTCATCTGGAGCTGGAATTTGACCTCTCCCAGCTTGGTATGCGCATCTCCAAGGATATCCTGGAGCGTCAGGAGCGTCTCGGTGTTGTGCCGGCGGTAAGCGGAATACTTAACCTCCCCCTCTGCATCCAGGATGACGACTTTGACCGTTGTTGAGCCGACATCTATTCCCAGGCAATAAGATTCAGTTCTCGCATCCATGCTTTTCTCTCCGCTTCCTGCAATTCTAGCAATAAGTTTCTATCGATAAGAATTTGATCAATTTAGGATTTATGCGGGTGAACTGAGAATCATCTACATACTATTCAACTTCTACGGTTAAGATTTTAACATATCTCAGCACTTGAGAAAAGATAACGAATGACACCCCAGGCTGTGCGCCTGGGGTGTCATTCGTTAGAGTGAGTCTATAAGCCGTTGCTGCTACTTGCTCTTGGGGACAGTGACCTCCGCCGTAGCGGTGGTGACATTCCCGCAGATGTCAGCAGCCTGGTAGGTTATGGTGTAGATACGCCCAGTGCCATTGCCCGAGCGCTCCGCCCGCAGCATGAAGTGGTAATCGTCAAGGATGACGATATCGTTGGCTGTATCACCATCGCCCAGACCATCATCCGGCTCATTGGATGTGACCGAAACCAGCGTTACAAACGGGTTGAGGTCGAAGTTGTCGGAGGCGAGTACGGTGGCAGTCACATCCACATACTTGTGGTTGGGCGGCCACAGCATATTCGGCGATACGGATACTTCTTCCAGGGTCGGGGGAACGTATTCACACACCCTTAGACCGACTAAGACCGGATCGTGGTCGGAGGAGCGGTAAGCGTCCGGGGCGTAGATTGCGTCCTGGTTGGGCCCCTTGAAGGAGGTATCGTAGTCGATCAGGTCGGCTTCATCAGCATTGATATGCCAGACGGTGGTGCCGGTAACCTCATCCAGCAGGTCCTGGTTAGCCAGGGCGTGGTCGAGGTAGCCTAACTGCCCGTCGAAGACATACGAGTAGGCGTCTTCACCCAGGAATTTGTAGATCAAGTCTGTATAACCACCAGCCAGCAGCACATCGATGGGATCTTCCTTGTCGTAGGAGTTCAGATCGCCGATGATCAAGAAGTCCCCATCGCCGCTACCGGTCGGGTCGCTTGCCAGCCAATCTACCAGGGCTTCAGCGGCGGCTTTGCGGGTCAGGTTGCAGTTGCCTGCACCAAGGCCAAGATCTGGGTCGCCAACATCGTCGCAGGCTGACCCCTTAGATTTGAGGTGATTGACAGCGACGGTGAAGATACCCCCGGTGGTGTTGTCTTGGAAGGACTGTGCCAGTGTGGGGCGATTCTTGGTATCGATGAAGCGAGAGTCCACTGACGAGTCGAGAATGGCATAACCTCCAACCAGCGAGACCGAGGCAGGCTTGTAGATCAAGGCTACCTTGATGGCATCCGATCCAATCGTGCCGGTGCTGACATAATCATATATGCCAGCGCCATTGACTGCATTCAAGCCATTGACGAGGTCGATGACCGCGTCATCATCGATATTATTCTCGATCTCGAGCAAACCGACCACGTCCGCATCGATCTCTGTCAGAGCGGCGATGATCTTGTCGCGCTGGCGGGTGAACTCGTCAGGTTGATCTGCGTCCGCGCCGCGGCACTCCTGGTTTTGCAGGGGACCACACTTATTATCCAACGGATCACCGGAGGGATAGTCCAATGTGGTGAAGTAGTTCAATACATTGAAGGAAGCCACTTTCAGCGTGCCGCCAACAGGATCAGGAGAAGCTGTGCGCGGGTTGGTATTGGTGTAGTCCGCGCCCTGTGTAGGCTGAATTCGGTACAGGCCAAAGGCATAGTCCATCACGCCTGTCACGTTGGCAACCGTACTGCCGCCGCGGAACAGGTTGGTCAGGTCGAAAGCCATTCCATTCGGATGAATGGCCGGGTCCGGATTCTGGTTCGTGCGCCCGTCATCCAGCGTGATCTTGTCGAGCAGGAAATCCTGGGCTGCCTGGATGGCATCCGCTCCGGGCTCGAACTCAGCAGTCGGGGTCAGATGCCGCTCGGATGTCAATACGATCTCGCCAAAGCGGTCGAAGTTGAAGTATTCCGAAATGACAAGCGCCTGCGGGAAGGTGACCAGCATACCTTCGTAGGCTTCAAAATCAGTAACGGTTGTTGCAGGCAGTGACAGGATTGATGCGGTAGGAAGCGGGTTACCACTGCTAATCACCGCAACGCCAGTGAAGGATGTGATCTCCGTCAAGCCGTTGAATTCAGAAACGACACCCTCAACCTTTACAAGGTCACCGATCTGAACATCGACACTGGGTGAACTTCCATTGAAGACGAAGACGCCTTCAGAGGTCAGTGGGTCTGCGTCTGTATCGGCATCCTCTTCCTGGACATAGAAGCCATTCAAATCGCCGTTCGTGCCGCTGGCTCCATCCTGGAAGTCACCGACAACGATACCTTCAATGGCGACCGTCTGTCCAACCAGGGGGCTTGCAGAGCCAGGCCCCTGAACCTCAT
Source organism: Chloroflexota bacterium (assembly GCA_032124675.1). Lineage (GTDB taxonomy): Bacteria > Chloroflexota > Anaerolineae > Anaerolineales > UBA4823 > JAQBDA01. The sequence goes on along the minus strand of JAQBDA010000049.1, from coordinate 26,989 downwards.
GAATTTTTACGGTTACGACCGGAGCTACACAGGTATTGGCAGCACCTGGGGTACCCAAGTCTCCAGCGCCAAATGGTGTTGTAGATGTGCACCAATTCGAACCGTCATTGTTATCAAGAGTGGGATCAGAAAGTGACATGGAGGCACCAGTCGGGTCAGGGAATACAGGACCACCATCATATTCGACCCGGTCAATTTCATTCAGACCGCCGTCAAGCAGAATCACTTCGTCGTCAGCGTTTGCGAGGAACCAACTTCCTCCATAACCGTAGTCAACATTAGTTCCGCCATTGGTGCCGGTATCGGTGTTATTACCCAATAAGAGGTAACCACCTGCAGGAATAAGCAAAGGTCCACCATTGTTGATCACGTGGCTGTCAGAACCGGCGTCGGCAATGGTCCAACCGTTTACATCAACTGCGCCGCTGCCTGCGTTATACAACTCGAACCACTCACCGGCACTATCAGCAACAATAGCCGGGTTCTGCATGATCTCGTTAATAACTACGTTGATAACTACTATAGGCATCCCTGGTGAACCGATATCCGTCCCCACATTGCCGCCGGCCGCTGCACTGGTGTAACCTGTGAAGAGAGGTGTAGCCCCGCCATCCGTGCTTGTCGCCCAATTAGAACCAACATTGTTATCCGCGCTCAAATCGGTCAGATAAATTGATGCGCCAACCGGGTCGGGGAAGCCAGCACCGGCATAATTAACGGTGTCAATTGCATTAGCATGTGCTACATTGTCGCCGGAGTAACTGGCAAAACTGTCCCACAAACTGATCTGGTCACCGGTATTATTCAATGCTAAAGACGACCAGCTAGTTACTGGAATTAAATTTACGCTACCCCACGCTGCCACGAAGTCGCTTGCAGTAACATCGTCTGCGTTGTAGAGAACTGCCTGCTCACCTGCTGCCAGTGTGCCGCCGGCGATATTTGCAGAACTGAGCGCAACTGAATTGAAGTCGTCCACTACATAGCCTGTGAGATCAGCAGTAGCGGTGCCTGCGTTATAGATTTCAATCCACTCCCAATTATCTTCAGCACTGTTGGGATCGTACATGATCTCAGTGATGATAACTTCTGGAGTACTGGCAACACACGGATTAAGCGGCGATGTAGTATTGCGTGGTGCAGGTGCACCAGCCGTAAAGTCCGCCGAATTATCGTCCGTATCCGTACAGCCATTTGCCGCACGGGAATCGGCTGTGGTGTTGCTCAATCCAGGAGCTGCACCACTGCCTTCAAAGAAATTGGCAGAGCCATATCCAACCACATCCACAATACTTGCATCAGCAGGGTTAGAGCCACTTAATGCAGAAGCTGTGTTTGCTACCACTACTTTGCCGTTTGAACCACTCATGGCAATGGAACCTGATGCATCAGGTGTCGGTAATGGAGTAGTACCACCTCCACCTGCGGCTTCCTGGACCAGATAGTACTGTCCTGGTTGAACTGTGCCAGAGAGGGTGGTTACCTGCCATGTGGACCCAGTCGAAGATGCATATTGCACTGACCATCCCGTCAACGAAACAGGGGTAGCGCCTCTATTGAACAGCTCGATAAAATCGTTTGTGTATGTTGCACCGCTGTTCCCGCCGCCGCCATAAACCTGACTGATGACGATGTTTGGTGAAACCGCCTGGGCGGACTGGAAACTACCCAATATACTAGCAAGCAGCACCAAGATGGAGACTATACTGACCAAATTACGCCATATTAAAGTACCAAATTTCGTATTCACTAATCCCTCCTTGCTCATATCAATTGGTTGTGAGTAAAGGGAAGTCTGCGGTTTATCCACCTGACCACCCTGCCTGAGCTTATTTTATCTTGCAGCTTGCAATCTTGCAAGCTGCAAGCGGTTCAGATTCTGGACTATTCGAGGGCGATTTTGGCAGCCCCTGGCATAAATCCCCATTTCAGCTCTAATGTCCAAGGACTGACGCGATGATGCCCAGCTCGGCCAGTCCATCCACCATGAGCTGCACCGCCAGCGCGGCCAGCAGCACGCCAAAGATCGCCTCGGTCACCGCCAGCCTGGAGGGATCGAGGTGCCTGGCCAGTTTGTCCATATTTCTAAAAACCAGCCAGTCCAGCGCTCCTACCAGCAGGACCAGTCCCACCAGGATGACCAGGTACAGCACCGAATTGATATCGCTGGAGGCGATTACCAGCGCAGCAATCCCAGCAGGATTGAGCAGGTAGGGCACCGCCAGCGGGTATAAAGCCTTCTGCATCAGGTCGCGACCGCTGGCTTTCTCGTGGTGGTCCTCTTTGCCAGGGCTAACCAGCATGTGTAAAGCTAGAAGCAAAAGCACGACCCCACCAGCGATGTTGGCTGCACCTGGTGTGAAGTGCAGCAACCGCATTAAGAACCATCCCAGGAAAACAAGCAGCAGCGCGGTGCCAACACCTGTGCGCACCATCTGCTGGGCCACTTTGCGTTTTGCCTCTCCATCCAGATCCTTGGTCAGATCGATGAAAGGCACCAGGGCGATCTTAGGCCCCATGCCGATCAGGAGCAGCATGAACATATCGAAGATTTGATAGAAGTCGATGTTTTCCAGATTCATGAACTTTGTCCCTCCGTGGAAATCAGATGCTTGTGCGAATGGGGCTTGGACCCCGGCATGTGTGTCTATGGGGTGTTCTTCGAGCTTCGACCGAAAAACACCCCACTTCTTACGCTGCAGCAAGCCCTGAAGTGTGGCTGCCTTTGACTTTTACCTGCTACTGTCGAGCCATCAGCATGCGTACTCTGGATTCATCGCCCTCAATGAGCTCGCCAGACAGATCTACGGTCACCTGTTTAATCAACCCGGTGAATGCGAAGGGAGTATGATAATCGTGGGTCACCGCCTCGCCAAAGTCATAGCCGCAGCTCAGGCCTTCGATGCTGAATGTGATCGGCAGCGTGGTGGGCGACTCGTTGTTGCCCACCACGCTGCCATTTACGTATAGCTGGCCGCGTTCGGGTGCGCCTTCGCCGTAGTGGGAGTCGGGCGGGCCGCTCGGCTCGAAATCGTAACGATTATGGAAGCGGTGGCGGCTGGAAGACCGGTACGTTCGAAGTGTTCTCGGCGCTCACATAGCGGACCGGCACCCATCCCTGTCCGCTTTGATCGATCGATTGGGGGATGTTCACAACGTAATGCTCGCCATCCGGACTGACCCCGATCACTCCCAGGATGGCTCCCCGGGGGATCTGACCCAGGCTGGTGTATTCGTTGCCCGGCCCGGTGCGGACATTGAGCGGCTCTATAGTGATCAATGCGGGAGCCCCGGAGGCTGGTGCTGCAGGCGTGATGCCGCTTGGCAGATCGGGGGTCTTGATCACCGGCACATTGCCAGCATTCGAAGCCATAGTATACAGCTTCGGCACCCAACCGATGCCATCCTTGGCAATCGATGTCGGCATGCGCACTGCCCACCATTCATCATCTTCGCTCCGCCCGAGCACTTCAGCCCTGGCACCGGTTGGCGCGACGCCGAACACCGGGAACTCCAGGGTCGGGCCGCTGCGCAGGGTGGCTGCTTCCAGCATGGTGACCTGCGGTGCGTTCGCCGGGGGGACGGGGAAGTTGACCAGCGGCGGCAGCAGCGGCGGTGTGATCACCGATAGCGGCTGACCGGTCGGGTTGCTTAGAGTGACATAAGCCGCGGCCGACCATGCTGTACCCGTGCCGACCAGTGTTGTAGGCACCTTGACCGCATACCAGTAGCCGTCCGGGCTGGTTCCCAAGACCTCACCGGTGTCGCCTTGCTCTGCCACACCGATCACCGGGAAGAGCATGCTCGGACCGGTGCGCACGTTCACGTTGCCCCGTGCTTCTCCCACAGGCACATTCGAAGGTGGTTCTGGGAGGTCCACCGGCGGCAGCGGCTGGGTCGCGGTTGGTGGATAGAATTCATCCTCCAGCGCCCAGAGGCGCAGCTGGTCGTAGCGCGCTGGAAGAACATCTCCCCAGCGTCGTTTGCCAGAGTGATCACCAGGTTGCCGTAGCCCATCCCGACACCGGCAGCCTGCTCGAGCAGGGTAAGGAACTGGGTATAGGAAGACTCCGGCCCGCACTCCGCCAGGGTGGTTGGACCCATGCTGATGGTCAGCTGGTCACCGGAAAGCTGGTAGGTGCCTATGGCGACATTGCAGTCAGCTTTGATGTTTACGGTGCCGTCGTCATTGAAGGTCAGGGTGTAGTTCTCCGAATCCGGGATTAAGGATTGGGATGCTGGTATGGTCTCCCGCAAGCCCACCCACTGCCAGGTCTCCCCAACCAGCTCCGCCTGGCTCATAGTTTCCAGGAGCGGCTCAGGGACCGGGGTAGGTGCGGGAGTAGCTGTTGGTGCAGGCGCGGGTGAGCTGCACGCAGCGAGCAGGATGCTGAGAGCAAGCATAAATGCCAGAACCAGGCTGGTTTGTTTTCGGTGTTGTTTTGACATATACTCCTCCTGATATCTCAATAGATCAAACAATACTCATACTATTCAGCATACAGGAAAACTGCCAAACCGCAACCGGCGAAATGTTATGGATTTGTTATAGAAAACTGGAGGGCACTACAAGACCCTTTGCCGGAGGCCACGGGCAGGAGGCTGCTAGCAGTTTCGGCCTGATGATTGGCCAGGGGTTAAAGCGATAAGCAGATGGCTACCCGGCTCATCCAGAGAGCAAACCCAGCTCATAAGCTCTGGCAACAGCTTCACGACGGTTGCTGACTTCAAGCTTCTGGTACAGGTTATGGGAGTGCTGCCGCACTGTTCCCAGACTAATCCCCAGCGATGAGGCAATCTCTTTGTCCGTCTTCCGCTCAGCAAGCAGGGCTAAAACTTCCAGCTCGCGGTTGGTCAGGGGTTCAACCAGAGCTGACTGGCGGACCCTTGGTCGAGTGCTCTCTGCCGGCTGGGCAGCCTCCATGAGTCGGGCGATATATGCCTGGTTCACACCCTGCTCGTGGAGCTCGCGGAGCAGGGTGATGATTGGGTCGCCGTGATCTATGAAAACGCGAATATTCCCGGTAGGCTCGGCGAGCTCGAGCGCCTGCACCAGCAATTCGAGCGCTGATTTTCTCTTCCCATTCGCTTCTGCCAGCAGGGCCTGTAAAATTAGCACTTCGATTGTGAACTGGGAGTTATGTGTTGATACCAGAAATGAATATAATTTATCCAACAGTTCGGCGGCTTTCAGTCGGCTGGTAGGTGTATTTTGGGCCAGCCATACCTTGACCAGCGTCAAATGGGGGGTATAGATCCGGTATAGAGGTCTCAGAGGTGGGGGTGCAATGAATTGGTCAGCCCAGAGAGCTGCTCTAGATGTTTGTCCTTGCCTCAAAGTAATTTCCGCCTGAAATGCCTGGGCAAGCGACAGCAAAGTGATATTGCCGCTTTCCAGGAAAAAATTCAGCGCCTGATCGGAAACCTGCAGCGCTGTATCCGGACGTCCCAGGGCTTGGTGAGTCAATGCCAGGCCGAAGTAACTGTAAGCCAGATTTTCCCCGTAGTTCTGGTAAGGTTTCCGTACAACCGTGGAAAAATTTTCTTCCGCAGATTTAAGGTCATTAAGATGATACGAAGCCGTACCCAAGTGCATCCGTCCAAATCCCTGGATTTCCCGGTTGTTTGCCTTTTGGCTCAATTCGATACATTGTTTTGCTGCCAGGCTCACCCCATTTAGATCCGCTGCAATCCAGTGAATATTGCAGGCTGGTTCGATCAGGAGTGCCCTGGCATGATCTGTTATCACAGGCTCACTTTCCAAGCTTTCATAGGCAGCCCGATACGCCTCGCGTAAATCACCACCCATCTGCCATGCCCCTGAGAGGCATGCCCGGGCCAGGACCCGTACAATCCATAGTTCCGGAGCTGTGGTTGCGATAGACTTCTCAGCATGCAGAATGTTATTTTCTGGATCAACTGCCAGAATGCTCATCAGACTGCGCAGGGCGCTGATCTCACCCTGCAGGTAGCCTAAATCCTCAGAGGACAGGGCTGTCTGCTCAACAAGATTATCAATCGCGCTAATCGCAGCAGGAATCTCATCCCAATTTCCATGATGGTAGCTCAGCCAGGCTTTTAACATCAGCAGTTCCGGAGAATGTTCAACAATTCCGGGTGGGAATAGCTTCAAGTATCTTGCGATTTGCTGCCATTGGGCATTGTTCATCAAAGCATAACGCTGCTGGGAGACCAGGCGAACTGCGTGATCAATATCATGGGCTTCAAAGGCATACTGCAGAGCTTCATCGAATAGGTTGTGTTTTTCAAACCAAACGCTTGGGCGAGTATGTAGTTCGGAAACAGCTTCGATAGAAACCTTGCGCATCAATTTATCTCGCAAGAACTGGCGAAATAAATGGTGGAAGCGGAACCAGCGACGCTGATCATCGAGGGAGATAACAAATAAATTCGAGGCTTCCAGCCAGTCCAGGAAATCTTTGCCGCTGCCTGGCCCAATCCCCACTTCACTTTCTTTTTCAAAGCATAAAGCCTGACATAATTCCGCATTAAATCTATCCAGGACTGACAATTTCAACATACAGGTAGAGTAAATCTCTCCCTGCTGAGAGAGTATTTCTTGGATCAGATATTCAACCACATAGCGATTGCTGACGGAAAGGTCCTAGATGCGCTCTCTGCCTACCCGGTGGCGCATTGCCAGTGTGGCCAGGCGCAGACCAGTAACCCAGCCTTCGGTTTGCTCCTCCAGGGTAATTATCGTCGCTTCATCAACTTCAACTCCGAGATTTTCTTTAAGAGCTGCCTGGTTTCTTGAATAGAGAAGCGCAGATCCTCGGCTCGAAATTCAACGACATCGGCATGCGCGCGCAGTTTGGTTAGTGACAAGAGTGGATCCAGTCGTGTGGACAAAATCAGTTGAAAGTTGAGCGGTGGATGGAGCAGGAGTTGATCCAATAACTGGTGTATCGAGGCCTCATGGATGCAATGGTAATCATCCAGCACTAACAGGTATTTCCCCTCGATCTGGTCGAGCTCGTTGATCAGGCTGGTCGTAAGGGTACGGAGTGGCGGTAGAGGAGATACTTTGAGTAATGCGCTGGTTTCTCCTCCGATACCAGGGTGGATGAGTTGGATCGCTGACAGGAAATAACCCAGGAATATGACCAAATCGTCATCATGTTCATCCAGCGAAATCCAGGTCGACGGGCAATCGAATGCTTCCACCAGGCACTTAGCCAGGGTGCTCTTGCCGTAGCCTGCTGGGGCAGAAATCAATATCAGCGGGGGTGAAGTATGGGCGGCGAGTAGTTCCGAAAGGCGTGGTCTTGCTACCAGATCCCTGGGGAGGGGTGGCCGGTGCAATTTGGTTTGGATGATGGGGTCGGTCTGCTCCATAATCCGGTGATCTTAATTCCTGGCTGGATTTGTTGGTTTTCTACACAAGAAGCTCACCACCGGAGGAATCGGTATTTGAGGGGCTGGCCTAAGTCTGGCCAGCCCCATCATTTCTTGATAATTCTTTTACGGTGCCGGTGGTGGTTGGATGACCGGTACATTGGACACGTTTACAGCGTTGACAAAACGCGCCGGCACCCAACCGCGACCGCTGCGGTCGATCTCGGTGGGGATGTTCACCACGTAGTGCTCGCGGTCCGGGCTGACTCCGACCACTCCCAGGATAGCTCCTCTGGGCACCTGACCCAGGCTGGGATATTCGTTCCCAGGCCCGGTGCGCACGTTGAGCGGTTCGATGGTAATCAGGGATGGCGCTCCCGAACCTGGGGCAGCCGGGGTGATGCTGCTCGGAAGTTTCGGGGTAGCCACTACGGGCACGCTGCTGGTATTGCTGGGGAAGGTATAAGCCTTCGGCACCCAGCCAAGCCCGTCGTTGGACAGGCTGGTTGGCATACGTAAGGCCCACCATTCACCGTCCTGGCTCTGCCCGATCACTTCGGCTCTCGCGCCGGTGGGCGCGACGCCATACACGGGGAACTCGACGGTCGGCCCGCTGCGTATCGTAGCCGGCTCGCGCATGGTCACCTGCGGGGCGAACTGCGGTGGTGGTGGGAAGTTCACAGCGGAGGGAAGCAGCGGTGGAGTGATCACCGGCAGCGGCTGGTTGGTCGGGTTGGTCAGGGTCACATAGTCCGCAGCCACCCAGGCGATGCCCGTGCCAACCACAGTCGTGGGAACCTTGACCGCGTACCAGAATCCATCCGGGCTGGTGCCCATCACCTCTCCGGTATCGCCCTGCTGTGCCACACCGATCACCGGGAAGAGCATGCTCGGTCCGGTGCGCACGTTCACGTTGACGCGCGCCTCGCCGGTGGGGACGTCGGGAGCCGGGTCGGGGATATCCACAGGCGGCAGCGGTTGCGTTGCCGTCGGCGGGTAGAATTCATCCTCCAGCACCCAGATACGCAGCTGGTCGTAGCGTACCGTGAAGGGTTGATCGGTGGCGACGCGCACGAAGTAGCCGATCTTGCCCTCCTCCAGGAAGGTGTAGTCGGCCACGGTCTCCAGGTACACGCCGTTGGCGTACAGTGAGATATTCTCGCCGAAGGCCAGCAAGCCCATGCGGTTAACCTGTCCGGGCGTGGTCAGGATGGCCGCGCTCTGCGTGGGCGGCACGATGACGGTGGTCGCCTGCCCATCCCAGACGGAAAGGCTGTAATTACCGCCGCAGTCAAAGCCGTACAGATAGCCGCTGTTGTTGTCCGGCGCGCGGAACAGGAAGCCGAAGCGGTCCTGCACGTCGCAGGTCTCGGGCATGAAGAAAGTGGTCTCCAGGTAGAAGTTGTCCAGCTGCGGCCAGGTGACCTCCCAGCAGGGGGAACCTGCCAGACCTTTGGCGGTCATCACGAACTGCCCGCCAGTGATCTCGGTCTTGAAGCAGGCATTATCGAAGGTGGTCCAGTGCTGCTCGTTGTTGAAGTCTTCCGTGCCATCCGGCGGACCCAGGACCAGGGCCGGGTCGCCTTCGATGGTCTGCGCTTCCGCAGCCACGGGGGCTTCGCCTTTGTTCTCGAAGTTCATGATGCCGGCGTCTTCATCCAGCACCAGCACCAGCACGCCCTCCCGGCTGCCCACGCCGGCGACCCGCCCCAGCAGGTTGACGTACAGGTCGTAGGAAGAGTCAGGACCGCATTCGGCCAGTGTGGTCGGGCCAAGAACCAGGCTCAGCTGCGCTCCCAGCAGCTCGTAGCTACCCTGGAGGACGTTGCAGTCCGCTTTGGCGTTGAAGGTGCCGTCATCCTTGAAGACCAGGTTGTAATTCTCGGAGTCCGCCACCATCGATTGGGAGGCTGGCATGGTCTCGATAAGGCTGGTCCACTGCCAGAGGATATCGACGATATCTTCCTGGGTCACTGTTTCTAGACCTGCGCTCTGAGTGGCGGCGGTTGCGCGCTGGAAGAACATCTCCCCGGCGTCGTCGGCCAGGGTGAGCACCAGGCTGCCATAGCCGGTGCCTGCACCGGAGACCTGCCCCAGCAGCGACATGAACTGGTTGTAGGAAGACTCGGGGCCGCATTCTGCCAGGGTGGTCGGGCCGAGGCTGATGGTGAGCGAGTCGCCGGATAGCTCGTAGCTGCCGCTGGCGACGTTGCAGTCGGCCTTGATGCTCACCATGCCATCGTCATTGAAAGTCAAGGTGTAGTTTTCCGGGTCCGGCACCAACGATTGGGCAGCCGGGGATGTTTCCCGCAGGCCGACCCACTGCCAGGTCTCCCCGACCAGCTCGGCCTGGCTGATAGGCTGGAGAGCTTCAGCAGCTTCGGCCTCAGGTGGCGTAGTGGGCTCCGGGGTTTCTGTGGGAGCGGACCTGCGCAGAGAACAGGCGCTCAGCAAGACGCTGACGATAATGATCAGGGTCAGCAGTGTGAATCTTTTGTTCGTGTGTATTTGGGTCATTTATACCTCCTTGATCGAGGTTGCCGGCCCGGAATTGTAGGGCGTTCCAGCAGCCTGGAGTGGGCAACTTTGAACCCTATTATAAACGAATAAATTTCTGTTCAATTCGCGGAACTCCAGAGGGGCATCTTGACGGTATTCAGCACCCGGAGGGCTGTTGTAAAATAGGTCTCGTAGGTTGAGCTGATACTCGCTGTGGGTAATAAAAATGTTACCTTTTCAAGGGAGTTGACTCATGATCCTTGTTGTTCGTATCAAGCTGGTGCTGGATGAGATGCCCGACCGGGTACTGAAGGGGGTCAGGGTTGCCTTGTTCGACCGCGATCTCTCTGATCAGGATGACCACCTGGGGAGCGGTGTGACCGCTGATAACGGCGAAGCGCGCATCGTGTTCGACTCTGATCTGTATACAGACCGGGAGGACCAGCCGGCCTGGCGGGTTGAGTCGATGCCGGATCTGTACGTAATCGTATATGACAGCTTGGGAGAGCAGGTGTTCTCCACACGCAGGCAGATGGTAGCAGATGATCTGCCGGACGTGATCACGGTGGCTGTCCCCCAGGCGCTGGCTCTCAAGCACGAACTGATCACGGAGTGAGCTAATCCCCCTGGCGCGCGGCGGAGATGACTTCTTGTGCCAGTTTCGACAGCACTTCTGCCTCAGCGGGTTCGATGTGACCGCTGCGCCAGTACAGGTCCAGAAGCTCCAGGTGGGTCAGGCTGCCAATCGCCTGGTCTTCCGGCAGACGGATGCGGGCCTCTATCTGCGGGCGCTTGACCAGCAGGAACTCGAAGGCCTCGCCGGCATGGTCGCGCAGGGCGGCCTCGTCGATCAACGCTTCCATCTCCCGAGGATACTCCACCGCCAGGCGCACAACTGCGCCACCCAGTTGCTCGCGGGGCGGCAGGGCGGCGCGCAGCCGGTCGTTGACCAGTGAGCCGTTCATCGGCGCGCCGGCGCTGTCTGAATCCAATGTGACCCGGCGGTCGATAAAGGGGCGGATGCCCGCCAGCTGACGCCAATCCACTTCTGTACTCCCGCGCCCCACGCGGGCGATGACGAAGAACTTGTCGTCCTGCACCTCACCGAAATCCACCCGCTCGATCGAGCCTGGGTAGACCACCGGCGGGTGGGCGTTCTCGTTCAGGTCCTGCGCTTTATGGATATGCCCTAGGGCGACGTAATCCAAGCGCGGGTCGCGCACCAGCCCGCCGGAGAGCACCAGGTCGCTGCCCAGCATCACGGTGCGCTCGCCGCCGTATTTTGCCCCCTGCACGGAGGCGTGGGCGGTCAGCACCACCGGCAGGGCGGGGTCGGCGCTCGCCAGCCAGCCGTCGATCAGATCTTTGAAACGCAGTTCCATCTCTTCGTAGACTTTGCCCGGGTCGCTGGCGGGAAGGTCCAGGTGCGCTACCAGACCCGAGCGCGAGATCCACGGCAGGGCGATCACCTGCAGCGGCAGACCCCACAGCTCATCCGGTCCCAGGAAGGCCGGTTTCTCCAGCACCTGCACGTGGGGCACTTCCAGGGTGTCGAAAGTTTCCATGGCGTGGGCGCGCCCCAGTGAGGGGGACAGGTCGTGGTTGCCGACCAGCAGCAGGGTGGGGATGCCGGCGCGCGACAGGCGCATGATACGCCGTCCCCACTCTCTTTGAAAGGTAGGCGCCGGGCTGCGGTCCTTGTAGGCGTCACCGGCGAACAGCACCAGGTCTACCTTCTCCTCGATGGCGGTGTCGATGATGGTGTCCAGTGATTTAAGGAAGTCCATCACCCGCATGGGCAGGCCGGACTGCGGGTCGTGGCGGCCGTAGTTGGCGATGTCGATATGCGCGTCGGCGAAGTGCAGAATGGTGGGCATGGCGGTATTTAAGTAGTATTCGAAGGAATGAAATCAGCTTCGGGGAGGACATCAGGTGAAAGCCTCCGGAGGATAGGCAAAACGGCAAGCCAATTCAAGATTATGAAGAATGCAAATGCAGTGAGATACGATGTCACCGGTAGCAGGACGGTATTAACTATATTGAAAGTGAGATGTAATATGACCGGCATCAACAGGCTGGAGCGTGTATGGTTGAATATCCAGGTAATGAAAAATGTCAGGGGCAGAAGGAGAAAATTGAGTGCCAGATACATACTCCCAAACTGATCGATTGTGTCCATCAGCAACCAGAAGGGAATGTGCCATGCTCCCCAGAGCAATCCCAGGATAACGCTGGATGCCAGCGCGCTGTACCGTCCCTGCAATGTTGGCAGCGCAACACCGCGCCAACCGATCTCCTCTCCCACGGCGGCGATCAGCAGGAAGATGCAAGTTACAAATAATGCAGCCATCGAACCAATTGGGACAGGAGAAAGAGGCGGTTTGCTAACTATAAGGTTATATGCCAAAGCGGCAAGGAGAAGCAAGGCCGGTTGTATCAAGGTGGCTGCTGCCCACCACTTCCCACCGACCCGCCAGATGGTCAGGCGATTGAGCAGGCTTTGTAACCCCTCCCGTCCACTGCTCCATCCAGTGAGGATTAACGCCACAGTCGCCGGCATCAATACTCCCAAGAGCCGGACTATGTTGCTGATTCCTTCTGGGATTGACAGCGGTCCAATCCCGAAGTGCGAAAGATCCAGAGGTATCCAGATAATCCAGGAGAGCAGAAAAGTGAGTAGAAAAAAAGTCCCTGGATGAATTTGTTTCGTTGAAGTTTTCATACATCAGACCAGACAGCGTGGTCCATCTTGGATTCGCAGGTGATTCGGTTGCCCTAAAGGGGCTTCCAGTTTGCTAAATAGGTCTCGATATAATAATACACTTCTCTCATTAATGTGGATAGGGCGTCACCTACGATCCGAAAGCTTACTGAGATCCAAAGCTTTCCCTAGGGACCTACCCCCAACTGCGCCAACATAGTCAATCCCGGCGCGAAATTCGGATTCAGCCGCACCGTCTCGCGGAAATCGGCGATGGCCTCCGCCGTCTGCCCAAGCGCCAGGTAGGCCTGGCCGCGCCAGTACAGGCTCTCCTCCAGGGTCGGCTCGGAGATGGTGTCGTACAGGGTGGTGTCTGCCAGGTTGATCGTATCCTGGTAGCGCGCGGTGTAGAAGTACGCCCAGTACGGTCCGGTCTGGTACCACAGGATGCGGTACGGTCGCTGAGTGTCATCGCTCTCGAGCTGCGAATAGACCTCGAAGGCGCGGTCGTAAGCGATCCCGGCTTCGTTGTACTGCAGCAGGTTGACGTGGCTGGTGCCCTTGTTGAACCACGCGAAGAACTGGTCGATGCCGGTCTGGGTCTGGATCTCCTCTTCGGCGATGCGCAGCGCGTTCTGGTCTGCCCAGGTCGGGTCGGCCCAGTCGCCTAGCGAGGCGAACAGCTCGGTCTCCCGCTCGGGAGGATAGATCACCATGAACAGGTAGTTGAACGAGCGCCAGCCATCGAGGTAGGTCTGGTAGTCAACGCGCATGTCCGCCCCCGGCTTCAGGTAGGCGTCCTGGACGATGAACTCGCCTGTTGCGTCATCGTAGCCGGTGGTGAACAGGTAGTGCCCCAGCCAGGCGACCTTGCCGGTGTAATCGGCCTCGTAGTAGCCCTTCTCCACCAGCACCGGGAAGCCGCCGGCGATCAGGCGCTTGACTAGCTCGATATCGCCGCCTGAACGGGTGACCACGTTGAAATCGGTGTGGTCGGTTACGAAGTTAGCCATTTCGTAGGGCATGACGTTCTTATCCAGCTTGCCGCGCTGGATGAAATCCAGGCTGGGGTCAGCGATGCCGGGCTTGACCACCGCAGCCACGTCGTCGCGCGAACCGGGCCAGCCCCAGAAATTGAGCGCCATGGTCAGGTTGGCCGGCCCGCAGTAGTTCCAGCGCCCGTGCTGGTCGACGTAGACTACGCCATCCAGGATAGTTGACTCGGGCAGCGGTGTGGGCGTCTCGGTCGGGGTCGGGCTGGGTTCAGGTGTATCCGTCGGACCGGGACTGGTGGGTGTGGCTGTGGGCGGGACGGGTGTGTGGGTAGGGGTAACGGTGGGCAGTTCGCCAGCAGACCCTTCTTGAGGTACGAACACCGCTTCGTCGGGCGGGTTGAACCTGTACTTGATTTCAGTCCGCAGGGCGTCCACCCGCCAAGCCAGCCGGGCGTGCACCGGGGGCAGGTTGTAGACCAGTGCTCCCAGCAGCAGGCACAGCGGGATGGCGATGGCTATAAGGATCAGTTTATTACGCATGTTTTCTTTATTTTCACCACAGAGAACTCTGAGAACGCTGAGAACACAGAGAATTTCATAGATTCACCGCAGAAGGCGCAGAGTGCGCGGAGAGTTTTATATTTAAAACTTGGTGCCTTGGAGGCTTGGTGGTGAAAATAGGTTTCATATAAAAGGATTAACTATTCCAAAAGGGATCACAGAGATATCTATTTAAGGGGCGAGCCCAAGGCGCTGGAGCTGGGCGGCGGCGGCGGTTGAGGTGGGGTTGACCCGCACCGCTCTATTATAGTCTGCAACCGCGCCTTCCAGGTCTCCGGAGGCTTCTTTGGCCATGCCGCGCCAGAACAGCGTCTCCTCCAGGATCGGGTCTGAGAGGAAGGACAAGGTGGTGTTTGCCAGGCTGATCACGTTCTGGTAGCGCCCGGCATGATAGTAGGCGGCGTACGGGCCGGTCTGGTACCACAGTACGCGCCAGGGGCGCTCAGCCTGGGGCAGGTCGGCGTACACGGCGAAGGCCTGGTCGTAGGCCTGGGCCGCGGCGGGGTAATCTTCGAGCGCTGCCAGGCTGGAGCCCAGGTTGAACCAGGCGAAGAACAGGTCGCGCCCGCCCAGGATGGCGGTCTCCTCCTCTGCCATCCTGGCAGCAGATTGGAGATTATAAGCCGGGTCGGCGTGTGGGCCGAGCAGCTCCATAAGCTGAGCCTCGCGCTCCGCTGTGTAAGCCACCAGGTAGACGTAGTTGAAATCGCGCCACCAGCGGCCGCGCAGGTCGGGGTAAGGCACGGGGAAATCCGCCATGATGTATGAATCCTGGGTAATGAAGCGCTGGTTCGCGTCGTCGTAGCCGTTGATCACTTCGTAATGCCCCATCCAATCCTCGTGAGGCGGTTGGAAGCCCTTCTCGATCATCACCGGGAAGCCGGCTGCCAGCAGGCGCTTGAGCGTGTCCAGGTCGCCGCCCACCCGCACCAGGGCTTTCAGCCCGGTCTGGCTCTCGATGAAGTCCACCATCTCGCCAGGCATCACGTTCTTGTCGTCCACCCGGGCGTGGTTGGGGCGCAGGTACTCGCGGGTCACGTACTGGTCGCCGCCCCAGCCCCAGTAAGTGAGCAGGGTCGCCAGGGTAGCCGGACCGCAGTTGTTCATGCGCTGGTAGTCATGCA
The DNA here is from genome assembly GCA_032124675.1 of Chloroflexota bacterium. Classification (GTDB taxonomy): domain Bacteria; phylum Chloroflexota; class Anaerolineae; order Anaerolineales; family UBA4823; genus JAQBDA01. Next base: position 11,750 of record JAQBDA010000049.1, on the reverse strand, counting down.
CCAATCCGTTCAGCAGCACCTGGCCGGGCAGGGTTGTGGGTGTGGCGCTGGGTAGTGGGGTTGGGGTGTGGGTTGCTGTAGGACCGGGTTGGGGGGGCAGGGGGGTGCTGGTGCTGGGCAGGGGGCTGGGTGCCGCCGCCTGTGGCGTTGGCAGGGCGTCCAGGGTGGCCTGGACGATGGTTTCGATTAATGCCTGCTCGTCGAGCGGGTTTTGTTCTTCTGGGAGAAAGACTACTTCCTGCGGCGGGTTGAGGGCGTAGAAGACCTGCGAGCGCAATCTCGCCACACGCCAGGCCAGCCGCTCGTGGACGGGCGGCAGGTTGTAGACCAGGGCTGCCCCAAGGCACACGGCAGCCAAGGCGACGAGCGAAAATACCAGCAAGCGCGGGCGCATGGCGGCATTATATCACCGGGGATATTGACTGATAAGTTGGATGAAAAGACGTTAATAATGGGACACGGATGGACGCGGAAGCCATGGATCGGCTGTGTGATTAGCCGTTGCTGGAGATATTCTGTAAGGTTGAACGGTACCAGTCCAGGAAATCGCCGGGGGTGCCCATCGGGAAGGGGATAGCCTCTCTCAACGCATCATCGTTCAAGAAGTGCTTGCGGTCCAGGGTCACGAAGTAATCCACGTTGGTCTCCAGCGCAGCAGCCAAAATACGGGCGTCACCAGGATACTGGAGCTGGGCCTGGACCCGTTCTAAGGTGCCTTGTACGCTTGAGACTTCGAAATGACTGCGATCCAAAACAAGAGCCAAAGCCCCCAAGATATCAGGGGCTTTGCTGCGTACAACGTTATCGATCTCTTCCAGCACATGCCGGCTGATGACTGGCTGGATGGCATCGGCTTCTCCTAATTTCAAAATCATCCTCGAGCCGCCGCTCGCGGACCAGATACCGGCAAACAGCGCGCTGGTATCCGAGAAAGCCCGGAGTTTAGCTGGCATAGCGCTCGCGCTGTTCACGCAATGCGTGCAGCATGCTTTCCAGGGTTTCGCCTTTTCCGGTAAGCTCCTGAGAGATCCGGTCTGCGAGAGCGTCGATTTCCGAGCGGCGAGGGCTGAGGACGAAAACGCCGCCAAGGTCTACCAGTGTAAACTGGTCACCAGAGCGCAAGTTATAGGTTTCACGCAAAGATTTGGGCAGCACGATCACCCCGCGCTGGGTTAGCTGCAGGTTGAGTGTATCCATGGATAGGCCATCTCCTGAACGAATGATTGTCTGACGATCAGTATATCAGTTTTTCAACCCCCCGTCAATTACGGGATGTGTCTCTCCGTGGTAACTACTCATCCACCGGCGGAGCGGCCGGGCCGTAATCCAGCACCTCGCGCGTGCCGGTGCCTGGGTCGGGCGGGCCGACGATGCCTTTGGCTTCCATGGTCTCGACCAGGCGGGCTGAACGCGTGTAGCCGATGCGCAGGCGGCGCTGCAGCATGGAGATCGATGCGCGCCCCTGGCGGCGGACCAGGTCGACTGCCTCCTCCAGCAGCGGGTCTTTTCTCTCCTCGGCCTGCATCTCCTCCCACAGCGGGATCTGCTTGAGCGGGATGCCAGCCGGGACGGCACCGGGTGTACCGCCGGCCGCGGTAGGCGCGCTGGTTACCGCACCGGCGAAGCTCTGCCAGTAGGCAACCAGGCGCTGTATCTCGGCGTCGGAGACGAAGGTGCCCTGCAGGCGCACCGGCGCGGGGGCATCGGGAGCCTGGAAGAGCATATCGCCGCGCCCCAGCAGGCGCTCGGCGCCGGGCTGGTCCAGGATGACGCGGCTGTCCACGCCGGAGGCCACCGCGAAGGCCACCCTGGCGGGGAAGTTGGCCTTGATCAGCCCGGTGACCACGTCCACCGATGGGCGCTGAGTGGCGATCACCAGGTGTATGCCGGTAGCGCGGGCGAGCTGCGCCAGGCGGGTCAGCGTGCGCTCGGTCTCGTCGGGCGCCAGCATCATCAGGTCGGCCAATTCGTCGACGATCACCACCAGGTAGGGCAGCTTCTTCTCGCCGCTGGCTTCAAGCTGAGAATTATATTCCTTGATATTGCGGCAGCCGGCCTGCGCCAGCTTGTGGTAGCGCTGGTCCATCTCGCGCAGCACCCACTGCAAGACGCCCACCACGCGCTCAATATCCACTACCACCGGTGCCAGCAGGTGTGGGATGCCGTTATAACCGGTCAGCTCGACCCGCTTCGGGTCGACCATGATCAGGCGCAGTTCATCGGGGGTGTTGAACATCAGCAGGCACGAGATCAGCGAATTCACGCACACCGACTTGCCCGAGCCTGTCGCTCCGGCGACCAGCAGGTGTGGCATAGCAGATAGGTCGGCGGCGACCGCGTTGCCGGCAACATCCTGCCCAAGGGCAAAACGCAGCGTGGATTTCAAACGGGTAAAGGCCTCGCTCTCGATCACATCCCGCACGGCAACCAGCGAAATCTCCTCGTTGGGCACTTCGATGCCGATATACCCTTTCCCCGGCACCGGGGCCTGGATGCGGATGGTGCGCGCCGAGAGTGCCAGCGCCAGGTCGTCCGCCAGGGCGGCGATCTTTCCAACCCGCACGCGCGTCTTCCCGCTGCGGCTCTCGTTGAAATCCGGCTCCACACCGAACATGGTGATCGTTGGGCCGCGGCTGATCTCGATCACGTTGCCCGGTGCGCCGAATGAGGCCAGCGTTTCTTCGATCACCCGTCCGCGCTGCAGGTCCAGCTCAGCATCGTAATCCACCTGACCACCTTCATCCAGGATCTCCGCTACCGGCGGGATCGCCCATTCCCGGGCTTGAGCTCCGGAGACCGCGAATGGCAGCGCGGCAGGCTGCGGGGCGCTGGGGGCATACGCCGGGGAGAGCAGGTCACCTTCTGGCATGGGCACCCCGGGCTGGGGTACCATACCAGTGTAGCTGGCGGGTTTCCCGCCGCGCTGGGCGCGGAACTCATCCCATTGATCACCCAGGCGGGTGACCAGCGCCGGCACCCAGCGGAACATATCCAGGATGGAGACATCCAGCGTCATCGCCAGGGCGATCAGCGTCCACGCCAGCAGGGCGATGGCAGCCCCGCCGGTGCCCAGGGTGGACTGCAGCGCGATCACGAAGGCACCGCCGATATAGCCGCCGCCCTCTCCAGCAGCTGCCGTGTCCAGCGCCGCCTGGCTGGAGACGGGGAAGGTCAGGAAATGCAGCCAGGCGAGAATGTTGGTGAACAGCAGGATGATACCGATCAGCCGCTCTACAGATACGGAGGGGATGCGTTCGAAATGGCGTAGCACCAGCCACGCGCCGACGGCGATCAGAGCCAGCGGCAGGATATACATTCCCCAGCCGGAGCCTTTGGCGACCAGGGATACCCAGCCGCCGGTCAGCGGGCTGCGGGTGGAGGATGCCAGGCTGAGCAGGGTGAGCAGCCCGACAAGTCCCAGGATTACGCCGGCGATATCCAGCTTGCGGTCCAGGGAGATGCCGGTCGAGATCGTGGCCGAGTTCGTTTGTGCCGTAGTTTTGGATTGGGATGAGACAGATGACTTGCGGCTCGATGTGCGGGTCGTTTTCTTCGTCTTCGTGGAAGCCGGCTTGCGAGCCGGCGACCTGCGCGGCTTGCTTTTCGCAGTGGTGGAGCTTTTTGAAGAGGAAGACTTGGTTTTCTTTGTCGCCATTGGTGTGAGAGGTTGGTTCCTATCGGGTAGTGCGCACCTCTTTTGAGACAGTTCAGGCTGCGGGTGACTGATTCATTATAGCACGTATGGTCTGATAATGGGTGCCCCGGTGCAGGTGACCAACCGGCACGGTTTCACTCATTAGGCATTCCTGTCCTGGGAGCCAGGCGGTGCTGGCGGTGAGAGATGGGGCGAGATGAGGTACAATTTATCCGTCAGACCCAGGCAATTCGCTGATAGAAATTTAACCAACTCTTTTGGTATCAGCGAATTGCAGGCAAATGTAGGGCATTTGCAAGAAAACCGCCGTTCGAGCTGATACATTTTGTTAAGATATTTCCGGCGGTTTACCAAGGAACGCACCGGCATTGTATTTCCAAGCGTCTGATCTATTCCCAGCCCGGCAGAAAGGCGAGTCGATTGTACGAAATCCTCTTCCTAGGCACATCCGCATCAGCGCCGTCCGTGCACCGCGGCTTATCCGCCCAGATCGTCCTGCACGACGAGTACCGTTTTTTGATTGACTGCGGAGAAGGCACCCAGCGCCAGATCCTGCAAGCCGGGATCGGGTTCAAACGCCTCAACCGCATCCTGATCACCCACGGGCACCTGGACCATATCCTGGGGCTGGCGGGGCTGATGTCCACATTTTCAAGGTGGGAGGCAATCGAAGAGCTGGAGATCCTCGGCGGGCGTTGGGCGCTCGAGCGCATCCACGACCTGCTGTTCGGCGTTGTGCTGCGTGGGGCGCGCCCGCCGATCGCCATCCATCTGCGCGAGATCCAGCCTGGTGTAATTTTCTTGGAGGGAGACCTCCAGGTCACGGCATTTCCCGTGCAGCACCGCGGGCCGGATTGTTTCGGCTATCTCTTCGAGGAAAAACCTCGGCGACCGTTCCTGGTCGAGCAGGCCGAGGCACTCGGCGTCCCTCCCGGGCCGTGGCGGCGCGACCTGGTCAGCGGGCAGTCTGTCCGGCTGCCGGATGGACGCCAGGTCCAACCGGAACAGGTGCTGGGGGAGGAGCGCCCGGGTACCCGATTGGTACACGTTGGCGATGTCGGCCGGGTAGAGGGTCTGGTGGATGTCTGCCGCGGTGCCGACCTGCTGGTGATCGAGGCTACTTATCTTGAGTCGGAGGCGGATATGGCGCGCGACTTTGCCCACCTGACCGCCCGCCAGGCGGCAGAATTAGCCCAGGAGGCTGATGTGGCACAGCTTATCCTGACCCATATCTCCCGGCGCTACCGGGAGCGGGACGTACTGGCAGAAGCGCAGGCGGTTTTCCCCGCCACGCGGATTGCCAGAGACTTCGACCACTTCCGGATCAGGCGCGGTGAGTGTGAAAAAATAGAGAACGGCAGGCGGTAAACCAGCCGTTCTCAAAAAACCAACTACAATTTTCCAACTCAAGTGGGGGGCGCGGACTTTCTCATCATCCAGAACGCCGCTAGCAACAGGATAAAGGACAGCGCTGCCAGAACGATATAGAAGACCCTGGGCAGTAGATCGTTCTCTACCGCAGCCAGTCCCAGAAAGAACAGCGTCCCCCCAAGGGCGAGTGCAGCCTGTAGGGGGGGGCGTTTGAGGCGGGCGCTCATCCGCTCCTGGTTTCTGGAAGCCTCCCAGCTGGCATAGCTCAGGGCTGCCAGCACGACCGCACAGCCCAGGACCCAGAGTGCATTAGCAGCAAGGTTGAACCAGTCGATCACAGGCTATCCAAAGCGTTCTTCATTCCACACGTCAGCCCGGTTGTGATAGCCGGCTTGCTCCCAGAAGCCGCGTTTGTCCTGGCGCATAAATTCCAGGCCGCGCAGCCACTTTGCCCCTTTCCAGAAATATGGCACCACTAGCTCATCGCGATTCGGGATATTTCCAACGACGCCGCGCAGGGGGTAGCCGTGGTCGGGCGTCAGCGGCTCACCGTTGAAATGGGTCGCCAGCAGGAAGTTTTCCGAGAGCATGATATCCAGCGGCAGGTTGGTAGTAAAGCCATACTCAGCGTGCTGCATCACAAATTGGGCGGTGGATTTCGGTTTAATACTGCCCTGGTCGACCAGGGTGCGCAGCGATACCCCTTCCCATTCGGTGTCGAACTTGCTCCAGCGGGTTACGCAGTGGATATCCATCATCAGTCTGGTACGCGGCAGACTTTGAAATTCGTCCCAGGTCCAGCGTGATTCCTGCTCCACCTCACCCCACACGCGGAAATCCCAGGTCGCCGGGTTGAAACCCGGGGTCGGTCCGTAGTGCAGCACCGGGAATTTCTGGGTCAGCGATTGCCCGGGGGGCAGTCGTCCCTCGCTGCGCACCCGGTCTTCGTCCTCTTTGCGGCGGAAAATACTGTCAAACATCGCTGCCTCCTGCTCAATCGAGCGTGAAAGTCTCGCCGGGTTTGAGAACGTGCGGCTGGGCATCTGTCTCCAGATCTACCCGCCTGGCCCATGCTTCGGGATCCTGTGCGATCAGTTCCCAGGTGTTGTAATGTACAGGGATAACGTGCTTCGGCTGGATCAGCTTGACGGCGCGCACGGCATCATCCGGACCCATGGTGAAGTTATCTCCGATAGGCAGCACCGCCAGATCGATGCCCTCTTCACCGATCAAGCGCATATCCCCGAAGAGGCCGGTATCGCATGCCAGGTAGACCTTCACCCCAGAACCGGTGGTGAGCAGGAAGCCGCACGGGTTGCCGCCGTAGGCGAAATCCGGCAGGCCGGAGCCGTGAAGCGCCTGGGTCAGCTTAAGGTAGCCAAAAGGGTGGTGGAAGCCGCCGCCGATGTGCTGGGCGTGTGCATTTATGCCCTTCTCACCCAGCCAGTTGGCGATCTCGAAGTTTGTTATGACCGGAGCCGCGGTGCGCCGGGCGATATCCACCAGGTCGTTCACATGATCGAAATGACCATGGCTGATCAAGATGTAGTCCGCCTGTACCTGGTCGGCAGAGATCGCGGCGGCCGGGTTGTCGTTAAAAAAAGGATCGACGAGTATCTTCGTACCATCTACTTCCAATCCGTGAGTTGCATGGCCATACCAGATATATCGCACACTCATTGAGAAACCTCCACTTGATTAAATACCTGTTCCTTCCAATTATCACTGGCAGCGCAGCTTGTATGTTCTCAACTCCTGTTATACAGCGCTTCGGCTCTCTGTTTGATACCCAGTATCATCTTGCGCTCCATCAAGAACGCACCAGGTTCGAGGAACAGCCGATAGAAGAACGAGTTTGCCAGGCTGGGGTTCCAAACCATTTTCGAGCGCTCGATCAAGCGGGTCGTTCCATCTCCACGCTCGAGCAGGTAGAAGCCCCAGGTCATGGCCAGGAAGTCGCCGGGTCTCATCGGCGGCGCTTCGCCAGCCCCTGCGTTGCGCGTATCGCCATGCAGCACGAGGGTGTGCCAGGGGTCGACTATCGCTGCCGGTATGCTGAACCCTTCTGGCGCCAGCGCGATTGTATCACCAGCCTTGATATCCTGGTGCTCGGGGAGGATTCTATCTGCGGTATGAATATCCAGCCCCATCATATTTTCGATCCAGTCATAGCTGTAGAAGCCGCCGCGTCCCTGACCCAGCTGTGCCAGCCAGGGCCACACGGCAGACGGCGGTGCCTGTATGGTCACTGCGTGGGTGGCGTATATATTCGGCGCAGGTATCAGCTCGTCCCCTGGCAGAAGACGGTCGACCTCACCTTGGGTTGCGCCCCAGGTGAGCATCCAGGGACGGACGAGGAGCAGATACGATGCCGCTGCCAGCATGCCACCGGCTGCTCCAATGATGAAGTTCCTGCTGCGATCATTCTCCGTCATACCAATCTCCTGTGGGTTTATCGGGTAGGTAATGTATCCATTGAATCGGGTATATCGCCGCTCGCTTCGAAGCGATCCATCTGGATGTTCTTGTGTGTGCGGCGTGGGTCGAATACCCTGCCGTTCATCACCAAATATACCCCTTCAGGGAGCGTTTGCAGTGCGAGCAGCGCGCCGCCGATGTTGAAGGCAGCGTCGGAGTGCTTGAATGCTGCCGGCTGCATCGCCCCGGTCAGGACGATCACCTTACCCGGGATGTCCTGCAATTCTTGGGCAGTAGCAAGCATCGTATCGGTGCCGTGGGTGATCAAGATATGGCTTTCTGCCGCGGAGCGGACTCTGTCCGCGATCAGCCTGCGGTCATCGTCGCTGAGCTCCAGGCTGTCTTTCATGACCAGCGGTTCGATTTCGTATTCTAGTGTGGTGTTGGCCTCGCGCAAGAGCTGCTCTATCTGAGGCTCGCCAACAATGAAATCACTCACCCGGGTCGAATAGGTTTTATCGATCGAGCCGCCTGCGGTGAATATTTTAATCATTATATTGCTGTTGCTCATCCTGCACCCAACTGCGCCGCCTCATAGACAGAATCTAGGGCGCCGCTGTTATATGAATTGTAACCGTATTTTTTGAAGGTGTGACGCAGTTCAAGGTGAAATCGCCCAAACTGCTGCCGCTGATCGACCTGCGCATATACTAGCCCGCCGCTCGCACGGATAGCGAGCTGGATTTCTCCTGCTGCGCAGATGACGTGTTAAAATTGAGTGCAGCCCCGGCACAGGTTGGACACCTGTGGGGAGGGACAACCGGAGTATAGCGCAGGCCCAAGTCTGTTTTTCCGGGTGCTGATACAGTACGACAAATCCAGGGTACGACAGTGGAGGCAGCACTATGAGAACGATCAATCGATTTTTCGCCTGGGTCATTATTGTTGCGGTAGTGGTGGGCATCTTGGTGGGGGTGGTGGCGATTGCTGGCAGCTGGGCTGTCAACGAGCGGGTCACCGGGGAGATCCTGTCCATCCTGGATGGGATCCAGACCGGTCTAAGCGTGCTGGAAAATTCACTGCTGCGCCTGGATACTGCTGTTAGCAGCTCGCGAGAGCTGGTGCAGACCATTATCTCTGCCGCTGGACAGCTAGGCGAGAATTTCGAGGCCGGAAGCCCGCTGCTCGACCTGCTGTCCAAATCTGTGAACGAAGACCTGGTCAGTAAGATCAACTCCGTCAGGGAGACGGCGATTGCCCTGCGTGATGCTGTCGCAACCTTCAATGCTACCCTGGTGGCTGTCAACGCAATCCCGGGCATTGAAGTACCCACCCTCACGGATGAGCTTCAGACGGTTTCGGACCGGCTGGCAGACCTGGCGCTGGTCGTTCAGGATCTGCGCAGCCTGGTTGCCCAGGTTAAATCGGGGGTGGTGGACACGCTGGTTACGCCGATAACCCAGATGGCTACCAGGATCGAAGATGAGCTGGCGGCAGTCCAATCCGTTCTTCAGGGCTTTATGGGTCAGGTCGATACCGTCCAGGCAGCCATCGCCACGCTGCAAAGCCAGGTGCCGGTCTGGATAGACATCCTTACAGTGATCGTGAGCCTGGTGCTGCTTTGGTTAATAATAGCCCAGCTTACCATGCTGGCAGTCGCCCGCGGCTATCTGAGGACCGGCTACCTGCCCTGGAGCTACCCGCAGCCGGATGCTCAAGCGGAGGTCACGCTGGCAGAGGAGACTGTACCGGCTGATACCCCAACTACAGCAGACCAGCCGGAGATCGTAGAAGCGAGCGATGTGATTGTCCAATTTGAACAGATAGAAGACTCTGCCCTGGAATCTGGCGAGGCGACTGAGACAAACCCAGACGAGGAATGACTCCCTCTTATCACGCATCGCTGGCGGTAAAGTTGGTCCTCGTCCTGGTGGTCCTGGCTTTGGCTGCCCTCGCTGCCGGGTGTACCCTCACGCTCCAGCGCAGTGCTGCCCCGCTTGCCCTCGAAACGGATATCCCCACGGCAGCCCGTCCAACAGCATCTGCCCCGGCAAGCACACTTCCTGGAACGCAAAACCTGCTGGATTGGCAGCTATACCGGGATGAACGCCATGGCTTCGAGCTGCTGGTTCCGCCGGACGGAGTTGTGGTGGCGGCTGCTCCGGATCAATCCCGCATTGACCTGCCAATCAGACCGGGGACCAACCTGCAGGAGAAGTATCTGCTAATCGATGTCCAGCCGGGTGACGCCCGCTGCCAGAGCTCGCTGGCGGTCGGCTACAGCCCGGAGGCACTGCAGGTGTCTCAAGTGGAAATTGGCGAGCAGACATTCACCCTGCTCTCCGGGTCCGAAGGTGCTGCCGGAAATTTCTACGACTGGAGCGGATATTCGACAGCCAACCCTAATGTTTGTATCAGCCTGACTTTCGTGCTGCATTCAATGGATGCCTATAATTTCGAGACTCCTTTACCGGAATTTGATCGACACCGCGAAAGCGATGTCTTTGGCAGCATCCTTGCCAGCTTCAGATGGCAGCAATGATCGCTGGCTTAATAGTCTTCCAGAGCGTATATACTGAAACCCTTATTGGATGGTAAAAAAAACAGCTAATTAATGGAGAACGATAGTATGCGAAAACCGACGGTATTTGTGGCACGCCATATCCCCCCGGCTAAGCTTGCCCTGCTGCAGGAGAGTTGTGATGTCGACTTGTGGGATGAGGAGCTGCCGCCGCCCCGGGATGTGCTCCTGGCACGCTCGTCCGGGAAAGACGGTATCCTGTCGCTGCTCACCGACACGATCGACGCAGAGGTGATGGACGCTGCCGGAAGCGGGCTGATGGTGATCAGCAACTGCGCGGTAGGTTATGACAATATTGATGTGGAAGAAGCCACTGCGCGCCGCATCCCGGTGGGCAATACACCGGGAGTGCTGACCGACAGCACCGCGGATTTCGCCTTTGGGCTGCTGATGGCAGCCGGTCGCCGCATCGCAGAAGGGGACCAATTCGTGCGGGCGGGGGGCTGGAAGACCTGGGGTCTGACCACGCTGCTGGGTGAAGATATCAGCGGCGCCACGCTGGGCATCATCGGTTTCGGGCGCATCGGCAGGCGGGTGGCGAAACGCGGTAGGGGATTCGACATGCGTGTGCTGTATTACGACCCGCTCTGCCAGGACGATCCATACGCAATGCAGATCGGTGCTGAATGCGTCGATTACGAGACCTTGTTGCGCGAGTCGGATTTCATCTCGCTGCATATGGCGCTGAACGACGAGACGTATCACATGATCAACGCCGACACGCTGTCTCAGATGAAACCGGATGCCATCCTGGTGAACACCGCCCGCGGGGCTGTGGTCGATCAGGAGGCACTGTACCATGCCCTGAAAAACAGAGTTATCCGGGCCGCGGCGATGGACGTCACCGAGCCGGAGCCGCTCCCGCCGGACCACCCGCTGCTCAGCCTGGACAATCTGATCGTCACGCCGCACATCGCCAGCGCGACGGTCAAGACGCGTAATAAAATGGTGCAGATTGGCATCGACAACCTGCTGGCAGGACTGAGCGGCGAAAAGCTTCCGCACTGCATCAACCCTGAGGCGTACGCTTAGCCGTGCAGCAATGCACATAGCAAAATTCATAGGAGCCTGCTATGACCCTTGACATACCGACCATCCGCGGACAGTTCCCCGCCCTGGAACGACCGGCAATCTATCTAGACAACCCGGCTGGCACGCAGGTTGCCAAAACCTGCCTGCAGCGGATGAGTGCCTATCTGGTAGAGCACAATGCCAACCACGACGGTGCCTTTGCCACCAGCCGTGCTTCGGATGCAGTGGTGGATGAGGCGCGCTCCACAGCCGCTGATTTTCTGAACGCCTCCCGGCCGGATGAGATCGTCTTCGGTCCCAACATGACCTCGCTGACCTTCAATATCAGCCGCGCGCTTGGGCGCTGGTTGAAGGCGGGCGACGAGATTGTGGTCACGCGCCTCGATCACGACGCCAACATCACCCCCTGGGTCATGCTGGCGGAGGAGCGCGGCCTGCGAGTGCGCTGGGTCGACTTCCACATGGAGGATGGCACTCTGGATATGGAAGATATGCAGCGCGCTATGGAGGGCAGGCCGCGCCTGGTGGCGGTGGGCTATGCTTCCAATGCCCTGGGGACGATCAACCCGGTGGCGAAGATCGTCGAGATGGCAAAGCAGACCGGTGCGCTGACTTTCATCGATGCGGTGCAGTATGCCCCCCACGGGCCGGTAGACGTGCAGCGCCTGGGCTGCGATTTCCTGGTTTGTTCGG